>JBDLKA010000006.1:0-80799 GCA_039714075.1 Candidatus Krumholzibacteriota bacterium
CGAGGCCACGGTGGACGGTGTCACGATGTATTTCATCTGGCGCATGTGGCCGATTGATGCGGGGAACATGGCCGTCATTCAGCATACTTCCTCCCTTGTCCGCGGCATGACTGTCCTCAGTCGCCGCTCGGTCCGGCTCCTGCGCATGTAGGATAGAGGGGTTTATCGAAAGGCCCGGCAGACCGGGCTTGACTCCTGATTGTTTCGCCGTATAAACGCGCCGTTCCGATCCCTTTGGGGTCGGTTCTTCATTGGTGTTGGTGGCCCCTGCAAGGGGATGCCTGTCGGCCGCAAGGCAAAGGACAACACACTCATACGAAGCGTACCCCGTCAGGGGCCACGGACCCGGGGCAGCCAAAGCGCACCCCGAAAAGTGGGAACCGGTTTTCGGATCAAATTGCGCGTAAAAGCAACAAGATAGAGCGTCGCAGCTGATTCAGATTAAAAGAGCGATGCTCTAGGGTCCGTGGACATTCATCTTGATGCGATGAGTGTTGCGACGAGGTTCCAGTTCGCGGCATAGCTACTGTCGGTTTTGTCATAACGCGTTGCGATACCACGGAATTCCTTGATCTTTGCAAAGTAGTTTTCGACCAGATGCCGCCAGCAATAAGCGTCCTTATCGTATCCGCGTTGCACAATCCGGTTCGATTTGGGAGGAATAACGGCGGTTGCGCCGCGCTCGTCCAACTCCGCGAGCAGCCAGTTCGCATCGAACGCTTTGTCCGCCAGCAGTGCCCCAAACGATACGCCCCGGATCAGCGGGGCAACTCCCTTCATGTCATGCGCCTGGCCCGGCAGCAGCAGGAAACGCACAAGATTTCCGAGCGCATCGACCAGCGCCACGATCTTGCATGTCAGCCCGCCACGCGAGCGCCCGATGGCCTGAGCCTGAGTCCCCCTTTTGCGCCGGTTGCCTTCTGGTGAACCGAAACAATTGTGCCGTCGATGAGCGCATATTCAAGGTCTGGATCATCGCTCATAGCGTTGAAAAGACTCTCGAAAACACCCCGCTCTGCCCACCTTCTGAAACGACGAAACTGGCTGTTCCAGTTGCCGAACTTCTCAGGAAGGTCGCGCCAGGGTGAGCCAGTCCGGACGCGCCAGAACACCGCCTCCAGAAACAAGCGGTTATCGCCGCCGGTTCGGCCACTGTCCGTTTCCTTTCCGGGCAACAGAGGCTCAAGACGCTCCCAAACCCGGTCACTCAAAACAAATCGCTTCTCGTCCATCACAAACTCCCCTTTGGGAGCTTGAATCAGAAATCAAACCAAATGGGAATCCTGAATGTCCACGGACCCTAGTTCAACGCCGCGCCGGCGCATCCGGAAGGGGGCCTCGATCGACAATCCCGCCTGATTGATTTGTTCCCGCAGGCAACCAAGCTTTTTGGCAAGAACTGTCTGATCCAGCAAAACCGTCAGCGAGCCCGGCCGCAGGTCCGCGCGTTCGATCAATGCCAGGCATTCAGAGGCCATTCTGTGAGCCTTCAGTTTCTCTGATATTGAAACGATCTCTGCTGCCGACATATTCTGCGTCATCGAAGCGGCGGCATCGGGCCGGTTTCGCAAACCTTTCCAGCGATTCAAACTCGAATCAGCAGCGGCCACCTCGTCGAGGATTTCATTCCACCGGTGCAGCCCCCAGGTTTCATCCACCGGCTCGCTGTAGGCCGGTTCATCGTATCCCAGCTCGGCCAGGATGCCCTGGGCGCGGTCCACCAGCACTTCGGGCCGCTTGTCCAGGGGCAGGAAGTTGGTGATGGTCAGTGTGCCGGACCAGCGCGCGGTTCCGACAAGGACCAACAGCGCGGCTGCGGCCAGCAGGATGGCGTTCACCGGGCGCATGCCCTCGCGGCTGCCGGCTTCGGCGACCAGTTCGGGCGAAGGTGTTTCCCCGGCGGCCAGGGCGGCGGCCAGGGGATCGCCGCCGGGCAGGGCCGCGGACACCGCCAGGACGGTCGCCGGACGGGCGGCGGGATTCTTTTCCAGACAGTGCAGCACCGCGCGTTCGACGGCGGAATCGATCCCTTCGACGTGATCTGAAGGACTCGAAGGCAGGGACGAAGTGTGTTGTTCCGTCAGCTCGGCCACCGTCCGGCCCTGGAAGACGGGGCGGCCGGTGAAGGTTTCGTAGAGCACAAGGCCGAGGGCGTAGATATCGCTGCGGACACTGACTTCCTGGCCGGCAATCTGTTCGGGGGCCATGTAGCCGGGCGTGCCCGAAGTGACGTCGTCCTGACCGATGGCGCCCGCGATCCCGGCCAGCCCGAAGTCGGTCAGGCGGACCTGGCCGCGTCCGTCGATCATCACGTTGGCCGGTTTCAGGTCCCGGTGAAGAATGCCCTGGTCGTGGGCGGCGGCCAAGCCGGCGCAGATCTGCCGCGCGACTTCCACGGCGCGTTCCTGGGGCAGGCGGCCGATGCGGCGCAGCAACGAGGCCAGATCCTCGCCATCGACATATTCCATGGACAGGAAGTGCTGGCCGTCCACTTCGCCGATGTCGTAGACCCGGCAGACGTTGGGATGGGTGACCTTCAGGGAGGTGCGAACCTCGTTGAGGAATCGTTCCAGCCTGGCGGGATTCCTTTCGAGACCCGGGGGCAGGAACTTCAGGGCCACCGGCTGGCCGAGCTTGAGGTCGTCGGCCCGGTAGACCTCGCCCATGCCTCCGCGGCCTAGCAGGCCGACGATCCGGTAGCGCTCGGTCACCATGGCTCCGGGGATGAAACGGGTGCCGGCGGCCGAGGAAGCGGAGGTTGCGGACGGAGGGGAAGGCTTCGGGGTCCGGTCCAGGGGAGTGGTGCGGCTCGGATCGTCGGACGGAACGGTGGCCCCGGGCTGGACCGCACCGCAGGCGGGGCAGAACCGGCTTGTTTCGGGAACTTCGGCGGCGCAGTTGGGACAGTTGAGCATGCCGGACACTCTAACCCTGATCAAATGAGTCTGCGATAGTTATTTCCTGGCGGTTGTGGACCGAAAAGCTGGCGCTGGTGCGTTGAAGTCGGGACGACATATTGGAGATTCCCGTTTAGATCTCGAATTATTAACTCATTTGTTATCAATAGGTTGTTGTCGAAAAGTGTCCCCGGGGGCACTTTCCTGATCTATTTTGTTTGTTTTCAATGTGTTAAGATTTGACAGAAGCAATTATGATGATTTTGACAATATATTTATTGTCAAACACAAATCATCGCACCAGGCGTCGATCTTGCCGGACACAATTTCAGAAAGACAAATCATATATATTTTTCGGAATTTCCGATATTTCGCCGTCTTTCTTGCTTTGCAACCAAGTCACCGTGAGCATCCAGTCACCGTGACTGGCGTAATCCCCTCGCCGTTATGGCTGGGTCGCCAGAGGGTCCGGCGATCACCATCGCAAACATCTTGGGTCTGAAAAACCCTGCAAGTAGGTCGTCCCGCATAATCTCGAATATGTCGCCGGATTGAATGGCCCCGGATTATCCCCTCCGGGGCTATTGCTTTTCGGGGGATTCCGGGACCAACCCGGATCCGGCATACAATCGCACCGTGGCCACCACCAGGCCGAAGACGACGGCGTAGGCCTCGTAGTAGATGCGCCACTCGTCGATGAACCCGTAGAACAAGGCGATTAAAACCTGGACCGGAAGAGTGCCCACCAAGGCGATCCGGAGGAATCGCGGCTTGTCGCGCCACCGGTAAAGAACCAGGGCGGCCACGACCACGATTACCACGACTTCCGCCGCGCTCCACCCTCCCAGCAGCCAGTCCTTGTTGTGGTCCCACAGGTGGAATTCCATGAAGGCGCCGGGATTGTCGCGGAACACCCAGGCCAGGCCGCCCTTGATGACGACGAAGCCGGCGATCAGCAACCCGGATTCGCGAACGATTTTTCGCACCGGATCTTTTCCCCAGCGATGGGCCGCCTGGATCGGGATCAGCAGGGCGGCCGTTTCCTTGTTCAGGCAGCAGAGCAGGAAAACGATGAAGAACCCCCGGGTCCGTTCCGTGGACAGCAGATAAAGGGCCAGGGTGAACAGGAAGAGCTGCGGGGGATCGTAGGAAAACGACGAATATTTGAAGAACGCGGGCAGACCCAGCAGGACGGCCGCGCCCAAGGCCGTTCGCCACAGCGCGGAAGCACGCCATCCCAGCCGGCGGCAGGTCAGCGACGTGGCGAAGTGGGCGAAGCCCAGGAAGGAACCCCACATCAGCAAAGCGGCGTAGTAATATTTAATTGATCCCTGACGCTCCCAGCCCAGGATGTGGAAAACCCGCCGCTTGTACGGCTGGCGTGCGGTAAGATCGTCCAGTTTCTCGCGCAAGGCCTTCGGTGTGGCGGCTTCCAGCACCCGCACCGTGGTTGGCAGAAGGGTGCGGTAGACGAAGGGCCGGTGGGCGGTGCCCTGGACCATTTTCGGGAATTGGATTTCCGGGTAGAGATTCAAACCCGAGTGCCGGTCCGAGGGGGTCAGGAAAGAGGCCAGGACCCACAGGGAGACCGCGGCCAGGACCAACCAGTAGACCCACCGCATCATCGTGCCGTCACCCTTTGCCATGATTTCCTTCCGCCGACTGATTCCCAGGCAAATCGTGGAGACTCGCATATTCGCATTCCTGCCGCGGGGGTCAAGGCCGTCCTTGCCAACTTGACCGATATTGGTCATCGTGCTGCCTCTGATGATTACCGAATGATCCGCCCGACCAGCAAGGGAGCCGACGTGACCCGCGATCACCTGCAAATCATTTCCTCCGAACTGGACATCGCCAACCGCCAGGTCGGCGCCGTGGCCGAACTGCTGGACGATGGGGCCACCGTTCCGTTCATCAGCCGCTATCGCAAGGAAGCCACCGGCAGCCTGGACGAGGTGGCCATTACCGGGATCCGCGACCGCCTGGAGCAGTTGGCGGGGCTGGACAAGCGGCGCACGGCCATCTTCAAGTCGCTGACCGAGCGGGAACTGCTGACCCCCGAGCTGAAACGGGATCTGGACGGCGCGGCGAACCTGGCCGCCCTCGAGGACATCTATCTTCCCTACCGGCCCAAGCGCCGGACCCGGGCGACCATCGCTCGCGAAAAGGGTCTCGAACCTTTGGCTCTGTGGCTGCTTGAAGAAGCGAAAAAGCCGCACTCCGATACGGACAAAAATGCGGTGACCGAACGCGCCGCCGGCTTTGTCGACCCGGAAAAAGAGGTGGCCGACACCGACGAGGCCCTGGCCGGCGCGCGCGACATCATCGCCGAGATGATGAACGAAAACCTGAACGTGCGCGGCGCCCTGCGGAATCTGTATCTGCGGGACGGCGTGATGACCTCGCGCCTGATCAAGAGCAAGGAGGCCGAGGGCGCCAAGTTCCGCGACTATTTCGAATGGTCCGAACCGGTGCGTTCGGCTCCGGGCCACCGGGTGCTGGCCATGCGGCGGGGAGAGAAGGAAAAGATCCTGCGCCTGACCGTGGCGCCGCCGGAAGAACAGGCGCTGGATATTCTGAAGCGGAACTACCTGGGCAACGGAAGTGGCGCGGCCAGGCAGGTCGAAGAAGCGGCCGGTGAGGGCTTCAAAAGGCTTCTTTCGGTGGCGATGGAAACCGACATCCGCCTGGACATGAAGAAGCGGGCAGACGAAGAGGCCATCGGGGTATTCGCGGAGAACCTGCGGCAGCTTCTGTTGGCTCCGCCTTTGGGCAACAAGAAGGTGCTGGCCCTGGATCCGGGTTTTCGAACCGGGTGCAAGCTGGTGGTGCTGGATCGGCAGGGCAAACTGCTGCACCATGACACGATTTATCCGCACACGGGAGGCCGTCCGGCCGCCGAGGCGGGGCCCCAATTGACCGGTCTGGTGAAAAAATTCGATGTCGAAGCCATCGCCGTGGGCAACGGCACCGCCGGCCGGGAAACCGAGGCCTTCGTGCGCGGGCAGGGCCTGCCGTCCTCCGTGGCCGTGGTCATGGTCAACGAGTCGGGCGCGTCGATCTACTCGGCCAGCGAAGCGGCCCGCACCGAGTTCCCCGATCACGATGTCACCGTGCGCGGCGCGGTGTCCATCGGCCGCAGGCTGGGCGATCCTTTGGCCGAACTGGTCAAGATCGATCCCAAGAGCATCGGCGTGGGCCAGTACCAGCACGACGTGGACCAGAAGGCCCTCAAGCGCAGCCTGGACGACACGGTGATGAGCTGTGTGAACGCGGTCGGCGTGGATGTCAACACGGCCAGCGCCCAGCTGTTGTCCTACGTGTCGGGCCTGGGTCCCCAGTTGGCGGGAAACGTGGTCGCCTGGCGGGATGAAAACGGCGCCTACGACAACCGGCGGCAGCTTTTGAAGGTTCCGCGGCTGGGTCCCAAGGCCTATGAGCAGGCGGCGGGATTTTTAAGGATCCAGGACGGCAAACAGCCACTGGACGCCAGCGCCGTGCACCCCGAAAGCTATCCCGTGGTGAAAAAAATCGCCGCGGATCTTGGACAAAAGGTCGCCGACCTGATCGGCGACGAACAGGCCCTCGGCCGGCTGGACCTGAACCGCTACGTGACCGAAACCGTCGGCCTGCCGACCCTGCAGGACATCGTCGTCGAACTGGGCAAGCCCGGCCGCGACCCCCGCGATCCCTTCGAGGTGTTCAGCTTCGCGCCCGGCATCGACAAGATGACCGACCTGGTCGAAGGCCAGGTGCTGCCGGGCATCGTCACGAACGTGACCAATTTCGGCGCCTTCATCGACGTGGGCGTGCACCAGGACGGGCTGGCCCACATCAGCCAGCTGGCCGACCGGTTCGTGCGCGATCCCAATGAGGTGGTCAAGGTGGGGCAGAAGGTGCAGGCACGGGTGCTGGAAGTGGATCTGGACCGGAAGCGGATTTCCCTGTCGCTCAAAAAGCAGGGGTAGGAAGGGCGGAAAGAACTGAACCTTCCTGCCTGTTTCCGATGACGATAAGACCCGAGGGAGGATGATCAGGTTTGATTTTTCGGACGAAAACCCGAGGTTGACCTCGGATTTCTATTCGAATAGTCAAAAACAGGGTCCTGGGTGGCCCGCTATATTAACTGGCACTCCGGACAGAACACTGTCCCCCGCCCGCCGACCACGATCTTATCCAGCTCAGCTCCGCAATCCCGGCACGGCTCGCCCCCTCGCCCGTACACCCGCAGCTTGCGGCGGAAGTTGCCCGGCTTCCCGTGGAAATTGGTGAAGTTCATGAAGGTGGTGCCGCCGTGTTTGATGGCCAGCCGCATCACCTGCTTGCCGCGCTTCAACACCTCGCGCAACGCCTCTTCGTCCAGGTCGCAGGGACGTGCCTCGGGATGAACGCCCGCCAAAAACAACGATTCATCCACGTAGATATTACCCAGGCCCGCGGCGATGCCCTGGTTCAAAAGAAGCGCCTTGATGGGCGCCTTGCGCGACCCGATGCGCCGGTGCCATTCCGCGAACCGCACCGACATCATATCCGGCCCGACATGCGCCAGGGCTGCCGGCGCCGTGCCGTCCTCCACCAGTTGCAGCCGACCGAACTTGCGCATGTCGCGGTAATGCACCGGCAGGCCGTCGAAGTCGAAGGTCACATGGACGTGTTTGTCGGGGATGAAGCCGTCCAGGATGAAGAACTGGCCGGTCATGCGCAGGTGGACCATCAGGAAAGCGGGCGCGCCTTCGTCGCCCGCAAACCACAGGATCATGTATTTCCCGTGGCGATGGACATCGGTCAAAACCTTGCCGACCAAAGCCGAACGGGTCTTGCGCGCCGACTGCCCCAGCACCCCGGCGAAATCCACCTGCAAGCCGGTCAACCGGCGGCCGGCCAGGTTCTCCTTCAAGGCCCGGGTGACGTTTTCGACTTCGGGCAGTTCGGGCATCAGAAGCCCCGGGCTTCCCTGACCGAGTCGTAGGCGGAATTCACGGCGCGCATCTTTTCGGCGGCGAACTTCTGGAAGTCCTCGCCCATGCCCTTGTTGGCGACCACGTCGGGATGGTATTCCTTCGCCAGCTTGCGGTAGGCCTTCTTGATTTCGTCGTCGGTGGCGCCCTGGGTGACGCCCAGCACGGTGTAGGACGTGCCCAGACTTGCGCGCGGGTTGAACATCGAGACGGCTTCCTCGTAGTCGCGGTCGGTCAGTCCCATCTCGCGCGCGATGGAGCGGATCAAACGTTCTTCGGTTTCATGATAGTGACCGTCGGCCATGGCGATGCTCATCAACACGGAAACCAGGTCCCGCATGCGGGCCGGTTGATGACCCAGCAGCTGGCGGATCTGGCGGGCGAATTCCTCGGCCGGAATGTGGGATTCGCGGGCCTCGTTGAAAATCCGGGCGGCCACGCGTCTTTCCGCCGCGGCCATGCCCAGCTGGTCCTTCAGGAACTGGTCGAAGGATCGGACCTCGGCCTGGCTCACCGAGCCGTCGGCCTTGGCCACCTTGGCCGCCAGGCTGATCATGGCGATCATGAACGTCTGCTGGGCTTCCATGGGGCTGGTGCGGTAGGCGCCGCCGCCGAAACCCTGTCCGCCCACCCGTGCGCCCGGGTGTACGCGCGCCCGGCCGTTGCCTTCGCCGATATTCGAACCGATGGCGCCGCCGATGATGGCTCCCAAGGGGCCGCCCATCATGAAACCCAGGCTGCCGCCGATCAATGTCCCCAACAAACCCATGCAAGCTCACTTTCCGGGAAAACCGGGTAATACCCGTCCTGATGGCTTTGAACATGATAAATCCGGGCAAAAAATCCACCAGAAGTACCGAAATACCCAAAGAATTATTCAAGACGGGTTTTCAATAGCCGATGATTCCCCATAACGGGATTGGGGAGAAATGGTTCCTGACTCGGGACCGAAATTCCCGGCCCTGATCGTTTACCGTCCGGAAACTCGCAGCCAAGGGATTCTTGATGCGGATACTTGTCGTTGAAGATGATTACATCAGTCGCCGGTTGCTCTGCCGCTACCTCGAGCCCTTTGGCGGGTGCGAAGAAGCCGAAAACGGAAACGAAGCCGTCGATGCGATTCGCCGCGCACTGGCTTCCGACAACTATTTCGATCTGATCTGCCTGGACATCATGATGCCCGGCATGGACGGCCAGCAGACCCTGGTGCTTCTGCGTCAACTGGAGGCGGATCACGGTCTGCCGCTCGGCCGCGGCGCCAAGGTGATCATGACCTCGGCCATGGAGGAAAGCCAGTACATCATGGAGGCCCTGAACGCCTCCGCCGACGGTTACGTGGTCAAACCCATCGAAAAGCGGAGTTTCATCGAGACTTTGAAGGAAACCGGGCTGTTGATGGAAACGCCGGCCAGGCCGGCACAGGGGTGACCCTGCTTCAAGTTGATCCTACCGGTTTTATAAAATGCCCGCGGGCAGATTATTGAAATTTTAATTTACGCGAAAACCGGTTTTTAATTTATCCCACCAGTATTGTTCTATTTCTGATAGACTGAATTTCCCCACTCTATTCCCCAAGAGGTGATTTTTATGAAAACAAGAATCTACCAGATCATCCTGGTGGGCGCGCTGCTGTTGGTGCTGCCAGCGTGTCAGGAAAATCCACCGACCTCGGTGGCTCCGCCGGGTCAGGATGGTATGCACGACAAGTTCGGGACGGGGCAAACCGGCTACTGTGATCCCGTGCTTCACGACACGTTCGAGGGAATCTGGAACGGGGGTGGGGATGTAATCTCGATTTATGAGACCAAATCGATCAACCCCTGGGAGGGAGATACCTGGACCATCAACCCACCGGGCTGGCCCGAGGGGTACGAGATCAAAATGGAATTCTTTTCAGGAACCACCGCCGTTGGTTATCCTGTCGATTCAGAAATATTGTTCGGAATCAGTATTCCCGTGGACAGCCCTTCGGGCACGGGGTCTCCGGCTTACGAGTTTTTTCCCGACGGCATCCAGTTCAACCAAGACGTCAAAGTTACTCTTTGCTGGCCGCCTTGGGCTGGTGAACCACCCAGTGGGCCGCTTGATTTGATTTTCCTGGAAAGGGAAGTCCACGAGGAAGAATACCATTATCGGGCGGTTGACATTGTCCAGGCTTGGTCCGCCGCCAGCCACGGCGGGACGATTCCCGAGGAGGATTTGACCCTCCTCGAACGGTCGACGGGATTCGAGTTTTTCATTGACCATTTTTCCCGTTGGGGAGTCACCAGCGGGTCTGATGACGGTGGCACCGGTGGCGACAAACTTCCCGGCATGGACGATTTCGATCCCGATGGTGATGGCGAGATGGGAGAGATTCCCTGCTGGACCTCGTTCCCGCCACCAGAATATCCTCCGCTCCTCCGCTGAGGATCAGCTCTTCTGGCCGATGAGCCGGAAGAACGCCCAATATGAGGGATGATTCCACTCCGCTCGGGCCGCCCGCAAATCCTGCTGGGCGGCCCGCAGGGCTTCGGCCTTGGACTTTCCGGCCAACCAATGTTCATAGAACCGCTCGGCCATGAAAGCCGAAGCCTCGTCGTCCACCCAGTGCGTCGCGGCGATGACGGTGCGGGCGCCAGCCGCCAGGAAGGCCTCCGCGAATCCCGAAACACCGCTGCCGGTGGTGGACAGCCGGCGAGCTGCGTTGCAGCAGGACAGGTAGACCAGCTCCGCATTCAGGTCCAGGCGGCTGACGGCGGGAATCGTCACTGGTGCAGCCGTATCCCCGGAGTAAAGCCGCAGAGTCGAACGGCGGGGCAGGCCCTGGTACACTTCGGCGTGGGAGGCCAGGTGGACGATTCCGAAATCCGCCAGACCACCGTCAACAATGCTGTTCCAGTCGGCGTCTTTTCCAACCCTGAGTTTCTTGTGAGAGCTGGGCCAGCCGGCATGGATATCCCAGGCCTCCTTTTCGGCATTCCGCAGACGGGGAAGGCCTCCAGCGCCGCCCTTCGCATCAGAAGCACTGTTGCACCCGATGGCCAACAGGGAGAGATCGCGGGGGTCGGTCTTGGTTGAACCGGGACGCTTGGGCGCCGAATATTCCAGGATGGGTCCGTGATCGACGAGTAGGCGACCGGACCCACGGACAAGGGAATCCGGAAGGGGCAGAGCGCTCCAGGGAACGTCGTGCAGCAAACCGTCGGAAACGATGGTCAGGGTCCGGTCCGGGTGCCAACCCCGCAGGGCGGACCCCAGAAGGATTTCCGACAGCTGCGTGGCGGAGGATCGGTTGGTGGGCCGGCCCGCCAGGCTCAGGTCGGACAGAAGGGGCCGCAGCAGATGGAGCAGTTCCGGTTCCCCGGGCAGGGAATTGATTTGCGGACCATCCTTGTCGATGACCCAGGCCCACGAACGGTTGCTTCCAACCCGGAACACGAGCCAGGGTGCTTCGTCATCGGTGCTCGGCGCGCGGTCGGGGAAGATTCCGGTGAAGCGCAGGGTTTCCCTGCCCAATTCACCCTCGGGCAAAAGTTCGGGGTGGTCGAAGTATAATCCGATCAACGAGGCGGCTGCTTCCCGGCCGACCCCGGAACGAAAGACCATCAACTCGTCGAATCCGACCGGGTTGGGAATGCCGGAGGCCATTTTGAACACTTCGAGGAGGATCATTTCCGCGGCGGCAAGTTCACCGGAAGCTGCGAGGGCCTGACCCTTGGCCAACATGAAGCGCATGACAAGGTCCGGGGGAGACGAGGGGTTGAATTGATCCAATCCCTGCTGAAGGACTTCCAGGGCTTCCTGGTTGCGGCCTTCCCGCTGGAAGGTGATTCCCAGCAGAAGCAGGCTTACCAGCCGGGTCCGATAGCGGGGGCCGAATGTCGAATCGGAATCGGCGGAACTGAAAAGGACGCGGGCCTCGGGAAATCGGCCGGTTTCCAGGTACAGGTGTCCCAACCTGAAGTGACTGCTTGCAACCAGGTCAGGGTCGGTTCCCCGGCGGGCTATTTCGACGCAGTCGGCAAAGGCCTCTTCGGCCTTCTGGTTGTCTCCACGCAGCAGGGCGAGATCACCTTGGCTGGAGGCCAGCTGCCACCTTCGACCCTCACCGCCGCTTCCTGTGACTTCCTGCTCGGCTTGAGCCAGGGCCTCGGCAGCCAAAAGGAATTCCCCCTGCCGGGCCAGCAGGTCTGCCGACAACAAATGGAAATCCGCCCGCAGATTCTGATCCAGTCCGGTGCTGTACAGGGAGTTCTCCAGCTCGTGCAAGCGGTCAAACCAGGCGTAGGCCAGATCCACGCGGCCCATCTCCAGGGCCTGGGGAATGAGCTTCAGAAGGATACCGCCCTCCTGGTTTTCGGTACCTCCCGTTGAACTCAACCCCTTGGCCTGAACGAGCAGGGATTCGGCCAGGGCGTAGTTGCCAACCAGGCAGTGGTATTCGGCCATGAACTCATTCATTTTGGCCAGGTTTCGCTTGTCGGAAAACTGTCTCACGATGGTTTCGGCCCGGGTCAGGTAGGTGAAGTTGGAATCCAACTGGCCCATCATGCGGAAGTCGTGGGCCATGCTCACCAGATTGCGGGGAGCGTTGATCGAATCACCCATGGCGAAGGTCAAGGCCAGCAGGCGTCGGTCCAGCGGCAGGGCGCGTTCGTAATCACCAACCCCCACCGCAATCTCCGCTGTCGTGTCCAGGCCCCATTGCACCAGCCAAAGGTGGTTGAGGCGTTCGGCCTCCTCGACCTGGGAATCCAGCTTGTCGATCGCGAATTGCACTTCACCCTGACGTCCTCTGATTACCGTGACCATCATCCTGGATTCGAGTTCGCCGTGCCGGTTGTTTCCCTGCCGTTCCAGGGCTGTCGCCATGGCCGCCGCGTAAAGTGCGTCGTTCTGGCGATCGATCCGCGACAGACGGTCGGAAATGATCCTCCAGATCCGGGCTTCGCAAGAGGGACCGCCGGCCTGTCGGGCCGCCGGAAGCCAATCCATGAGCCTGCGCACGGCCGCAATGGTGTTTCCTTTGAGGTGTTCCACCTTGGCGAGTTTGACGGTCAGCCATATCTGACCGAGCGAGTCAAGATCGGCGATACCCTGCTCGGCCTTGCGGTACATCCGACCCCGGTCTGTTTTCCCGTACCGGATCCTGCCCGCGAAATAGGCCCCTATGGTGGTATTGGTGTCGTTCAAGACAGGCGTGGCGCTCATCCGGGCTAGTTCCTCGTCCCGGTGCAAAAGGAAATTCCCGTTTACCGCCAGCTCGATCCAATACAGGTTTTCGGGTTCGGCCCGCCATAGGGCATATATCTCGTCTCCGGCCTGGTCGCGGGCCTCCAGGGGTCTGAAGCGCCGGTTGAGATCCTCGAATTTCTGATAATCATTGATGATGTTGCCTGCGGACACGGGCTCCTGGAGATTGGCGAGGCTGAGGGCCAGTGCGGGTGCCAGATCCTCGGACAGCGGGATGTTGGAAAGATCATGGATTCCCTCGTACCACGCGGGTTTCTTATCCCCGCAACCCGGGACAAAAAAAAGAAGAACAAGACAGAAGATCGATATCCGCGTCCAAACGATATTCACGAAAATCCCCTCCGGTATCCGTTTGAAAAAACGGCAGATGCCGTTGCCCGCCATGGACAACCACATCCGTCCCAAGTATGATTACCTGCATAAGATCGGATGTTCCACAGGCAAGTTCACTACCCCCGAAAACCCAAGGCCAGCTCAGGTAATGATCAATAGCCAGGAATTCGACCGGGACCATCCACCCGAAATCTGGAAACCGTTGATCCCCGGCCACCTGGCTGGAGACGCCTCCGCCACCGACAATTTGGCCCGCCTCCTGGAAAAACCCGCCCGGTATGCATCCACGGTATTTCTCGGCACCGACGACTCCGATCTGGATGACATCGTAACGGAATCGGTCCTGGCCGTCCTGCAGTACATTTTGCGAAGAGAACAATTCGAAGGGGATATTTTCAAGTTCACGGTTACGGTCGCCCGTAACCGGTGCCGAAATCTTTTCCTCAGCAGGAAGAGAAATCAGCAGGTTTCCGTCGAACTCGTGCAGGAACAGATTTCAAGCAATGAACCCAGCCCGCTGGACAGGCTGCTGAAAAAGGAACAGAACAAATTGCTGCAGGCGGCTTTGGCTGAAATTTCCCGGGAATGCGAAGAACTGTTGCGCTCGTTCTACATCGAGGGCGACAGTATGGAGGATATTCGCATCCGGCAGGGGCTGGACACCGTCCAGGGCGTCTATTACCGGCGTTCCATCTGCCTGGGAAAGGTATTTCGTCTCTTGAATAAGCGATGGGCCGGTTGTTCGTATGAACGGAGGGCCGGCCTTGGACGGGATTTGCCATCGCCTGAAGGAGAGGAAACCCTTGACTGACGTGCCATGGCAAGATGAAGGGTACGAGTGCCTGGAACCGGAGATCGGGAAAAATCTCTGGCGACTGGACCTTCCTGAATTGGCCGCGGACGAACGCCGTTTGCTGGCGGACCATGTTGGAATCTGCGATGCCTGCAGATTGCAGAGAGACCTGGAAAGCAAGATCGGCCGGGGACTCGCGGACGGATCGTTGCTTCTTCCGGCGGATCTGGCGGGTTGCACCGCACCTTCCCGGGGTTCGGGGTGGATGTCCGGTTGGCGTTCCCTCGGGTCGGTGGGAGCAGTTGCGGTGGCGGCAAGCCTGGCCCTCGCCTTCATCCTGCCGCCGGTTCCCCGTGACCAGGGCCTGGTTTCCAGATCCGGTGCCGAGCCGGGTTTCATCAGGCCCGTCGAGGGTGAAGTGGTTTCACCCAAGCCCTTGAGGATCATCTGGGATTCCATACCCGGGGCGACAAGTTACGAACTGTGGGTCGAGGATTTGGACCGCAAATTCCAATGGCGAGCAGAAACCCACGATAATTTCCTGACCATGCCGGCGGATATTCGTATCCCGAATCCGGCCGATTTCCGCATCATGCTGACACCGGTGCCCGGGGACCTGGCCCCACCGGGGGGAGTGAATGTTTCGTTCAGGACGGCGGGTTTCGGGGATTTTGTTCGATACCGTCTGACGGCGGCGGCCAGGCCGCCACGGCTGTTGTTTATTGGCGGGCTGGCTGCGGTGCTGGGCTCGGTAATCGGCCTGGTACGTCGAAAATCCCGGAAAATACCGGTCTGACCGGAAACGGCAATCCCGGAGCTCGGGAACCCCTCTTGACTCAATTTTCTTCGGTTTCCGACAAACGGATTTTTGTCCTCCTTGCCTTGAAACAGTGGTTGCCATTGCCCGGTGTGGATATATTCTTCGCGAACAGAACGGGATCCGCCGATTGAGCTGTCGCCGGGAGGCGGGGATTTGCGGTCGTATATCCTATTCTCGTGAACGAATAATTTTCCCGCACAACGCGAAACGAGGAATCCATGCCCGCGCCCAGATCTCCCTTCCACCTGTCCCTGTCCCGTTCCAAAGCCCTTTCGACCCAGGGCGAAGGCGGTTCCCCCGTCGAGCGGTCCGAAATCGACGACCGCTTCAAGTGGAAGCTGGAACTGATATTCCCCGACTGGGAAACCTGGGAGACTTCTTTCGCTGAAATCGAAGCTGCCCTGCCGGGTCTGGCAGGTCGCCAGGGCTCACTGGCCGCTTCGGGCAACGGGCTGCTGGAGACCATCGAGGCGATTCACGACACCCAGCGGCTGCTGGAGAAAACCTACGTCTACGCGGGCATGAAAAGCGACGAGGACACCCGCATCGGCGAGAACACCGCGCGCAAGGGACGTATCTCAAGTCTGGCGGTGCGCGTGTCCGAGGCGGTCAGCTGGTTCGAGGCCGAGGTCCTGGAAATCGCCCCCGACCGTCTGGCCGAACTGGTGGCCGCAGAGCCGGGGCTGGAATTGTACGAACATTTTTTCCACAACATCCACCGGGCCCGCGAACACACCCTGTCCGCCGAACGGGAGGCGCTGCTGGCGGGAGCCGGCCTGATGGCCCGCGGCGCAAGCCAGGTTTTCAACGCCTTCGACAATGCCGATCTCGAATTCGCCCCGGTCGAGGATGAAGAGGGCAAAACCGTGGCCCTGACGAAGGCCCGCTACTACAAATTCCTCAAGTCAGAGGACCGCCGCCTGCGCGAGGACTGCTTCAACAACTTCCTGGACGCCTACGGCGCCATGAAAAACACCCTGGCCGCCAACATGGACGCCAACGTCAAAAACCATGTGTTCTACGCGGGTGCCCGGAACCATGAAGGCACCCTGGAGGCGGCGCTGCATCCGGACGGCGTGCCGCCGGAGGTGTTCCATTCCCTGATCGACACGGTTACCGCCAACATCGACACCATCCATCGGTACACGGCCCTGAAAAAGAAGGTGCTCGGTCTGGATCCGCTCCGGGAATTCGATCTGTCCGTCCCCTTGTTCGCCAAGGGCAAGTTCGAGTTCTCCTATGACGAAGCCTGCCCCATGCTGCTGGACGCCTTCGCGCCCCTGGGTCCGGATTACACGGCCACGGTCAAGGGCGGCATCGAGGGCGGCTGGATCGACGTGCACGAAAACGCGGGCAAGCGCAGCGGCGGTTATTCCAACGGCGTCTACGACACGCCGCCGTTCATCCTGTTGAACTGGGCCGACGAGCTGGGCGACACCTTCACCCTGGCTCACGAACTGGGCCACTCCATGCATTCCTGGCTGTCGGTGCAAGGGCAACCCTACGTCTACGGCGACTATCCCATCTTCACCGCCGAGGTCGCCTCGACCTTCAACGAACTGCTGGTGATGGACCACCTGCTGAAAACGGGCGACGACCGGCAGCGCAAGCTCTACCTGCTGGACTACCACCTGTCCCAGATCAACAACACCGTGTTCCGGCAGACCATGTTCGCGGAATTCGAACACCGCATCCACCAGCTGGGCGAGGAAGGACAGACCCTGACCGCGGATTCGCTGGGCGAGATGTACCAGGAGCTTCTGGCCAAGTACTGGGGCCCCGCGGTGGCGTTCGACCCGGCGCGCAGTCCGCTGACCTGGTGCCGCATTCCCCATTTTTTCTACAACTATTATGTTTACCAGTACGCCACGGCCTATTCGGCGGCGGTGGCGTTGTCGCGTAAGGTGCTGGGCGGAGACGGGAAAGATCGGGAACAATACCTGGACATCCTGCGTTCCGGAAGCAGCAGATATCCCGTGGACACCATCAAGCTCGGCGGGGTGGACATGACGACGTCCCGCCCCATGGAAGACGTCATCGCCCTTTTCGGATCGCTCATCGACCAGACGGAAGAGCTATTGGACTGATCATGCGTTATTCAAGAACATTTGTGCTGACGGCCGTGGTGCTGCTGTTTTCCGCCACCATCGTTGCGGGTGGCGTCTCGGACCCGGTCAGGGACAGGGAAAAGAGCGCCGGCGGGATCTCGCCCGATGACATTCCGGAGAACCTTTCGGTCAAGCCGGTGGATTTCACCAGCGAGAACGGGGATTTCAAGATCACGTTCCCGGGGGGCTGCGGCAAACTGGTGACGCGTTCCAATGAACCGGACCTTTTCGGAGGCGAGGAGTGGGACGACATCATCCAGGTCACCTATGTCTTTTGCGACCGGTACCAGACAGAGGGCGAGGGCTGCTCGATAAGGGCCACCTTCAATCTTCACGACCAGGACGGGGGGATGGCCGGTCCGCAACACGTCGTCACCGGGGTCGAAGAATACCTGAAACACTTCCAGGCGAAAATCGTCAGGCAGAAGGCCGTCAGGCGGGAATTCGAGAACGGGATCGTGGCCGAGGGCGTCGAAATCCACGCAAAACCCGCGGACGGTCCGGGGGAAGTCTGGCTGCGGGGATTGCTTGTCGAGGGTGACATCTACGTGCTGGCCGCCTGGAACCACCAGGGCGGCCTTTGGAACAATCCGGACTACATGGCGTTTTTCAATTCCTTCCAGCCCTGGACCGAATGACCGCCAAGCCGTTTTTTGCCTGCAAGCTCCTCCCAAAACCGTATAATGTCGTTTCGAGTGTCCGCGCCGGGATATTTCCCCCGGCCGGTCGGCGCTTGATCCAAACTGATCATCACGAGTAAAGGAATGTCATGGGGTTTCGTTTTATGGTTTTGGGCCTGCTGTTGATCCTTGCGGGGGGCGGGGCGGCTGTCACCTTTGCCCAGACCACGGATGAACAGGCCCGCGAGGATACCGAACAGGCCATCGACACGCGCCGGGATACCCAGCGGCGGCAGGACGAGTGGTCGGAGGAAAAAGCCGATCTGGTGCGCCGGTACCGGTCCGCCAACGCCAACGTGACATGGCTTCGGGAGCGCAAAGAGGAAGAAACCGCCCAGGCCCAGGCCCTGGACGACAGGGTGGCCGAGCTGCAGAGGCGCCTTGGTGAGGCCGACCGCCTGGAAGGCAGCATGCAGGACACCCTGATGGTGATCTTCCACCGTCTGGAGGATGCGGTCGCCGCCGGCCTGCCCTTCCTGCCCCAGGAGCGCCGGCTGCGTCTGGCCTCGGTACAGGACGAACTCCTGCGCCCGGACGTGACCTCGGCCGAAAAGCTCCGCCGCCTGCTGGAGGCCCTGCAGGTCGAGGCCGGATACGCCTCCACCGTCGAGGTCTACCAGGACAAACTGGAGGTGGCTGGTGAGGAGATCCACGCCGACGTGCTGCGCATCGGCCGGGTGACCCTTTTTTGGCGCACGCCGGACGGTGAGAGGGTGGGCGGTTTCGACCAGGCCGCGGGCCGGTGGACCGAGCTGGAGGGCTCGTCGAAACGCCGCATCGGCCTGGCCATGGAGATGGCCGCCAGAATGCGGCCGGTCGAGCTGATCGATCTTCCCCTGGGGAGGATCGGCCGATGAAAACCCTGTACTACCTGCTGATGTTGATCGTTTTGGCGGCCCCGGCCGCCGGCCAGGATATCCGCGAAGCGGCCCGCCAGGCCGCCGCCGACCGCGCCGCCGCCCGGGAAGAAGCCCGGCAGGCCGAAGAAGCCATCCTGGCGGACCGGGAAAAACTGCTGGCCGAGGTTTTGCGGCTGGAACAGGAACAGGCCGCCCTGGAACAGGACCTGCGGGATCTGGAGGCGCGCCAGGCCGCCGCGCGGTTGCAAAGGGAAGACCTGGCCGAAAAGTGGTCCGGCCGCGAGCTGGGCTTCAGGGAAATCTCCGGTAACGTGCGGGTGGCGGCCCGCGACCTGGAATCGATGTTGAAGGCCTCACCCCTGAGTGCCGGGACGCCGTGGCGCCTGGAAACCATCAGCCCGCTTCTGGACAAGGGATACTTCCCCGACATCGACGACATCGCCGGCATGGCCGACGTGTTTTTCGACGAGATTGACCGGGGCGGACAGGTCAGCCTGCAGGAAGGCGCCTTTGTCGGGCGGGACGGCAGGCAGACCGAGGGACGAATTTTCCAGCTGGGCAAGTTCACCACCGTCTACCAGGATGCCGACGAGACGGGATTCCTGGTCTGGTCGCCCGAAGGCCAGCGGCTTTTCGCTCTGTCCGAACTGCCGCCGCGCGGGGTGCGCCGTTCCCTGGACAAATATCTGGCCGGCGATTCGGATCTCGTTCCGCTGGACATGAGCGGCGGCGCGGCCCTGCGCCAGATCACCCAGGGCACCGATTTCCTGGAACAGATACGGCAGGGCGGACCCATCATCTGGCCGATTTTCCTGATAGCGCTGGCCGCCCTGGTGATCGTCGTCATCAAGATCATCTATCTGAACCGCATGCACGGCAATACCGACCGCATCATGGGCGAGGTCAACGATCTGGCGGCCCGGGGCGATTGGGACGCGTGCGAAAAGATCGTCGCCGGACACCAGGGCAAGAACTGGCCGGTGGTCCGCGTGATCCGGGCGGGGTTGGAAGCCCGCGACGATACGCGGGAAACCCTGGAAAGCGTTCTGCAGGAAGCGATCCTGCACGAACTGCCCCAGGTCCAGAAGGGAATCGCCATGCTGGCCGTACTCGGTGCGGTAGCGCCTCTGCTGGGACTGCTGGGCACGGTGACCGGCATGATCGACACCTTCCGCGTCATCACCCTGTTCGGCACCAGCGATCCCAAGCTCATGTCCGGCGGCATCAGCGAAGCCCTGGTGACGACCGAACTGGGCCTGGCCGTTGCCATTCCCATCATGCTGTTGCACACCTACCTGTCGCGGAAGGCGGATCATCTGGTGGGCGACATGGAAGCCAAGGCCGTGCAGATGACCAACATCATCGACAAGCGGAAGATCGCGGGGGCGTCATGACCGAGGCCTTCTGGTTCACGGTCGAATACTTCCGCCAGGGCGGCTGGATCATGTTGCCGCTGGTGGCCACGTCAGTGGTCCTGTGGACGATGATCGTGGACCGCTGGCGCGAGTTCCGGGTTTTGGGCCGGGGTGATCTCGATACGAAAGAGATCATCGCCCTGGCCGCGGGCCGGGGAGAGGTTCCCGCAGGTCCGGGCGCGGGTCTGAAAGCCCGCCTGGTGCGCGATTTCCTGAAGGAACGGTCGGGCGTGGTCCGGCTGGACCGGAAAATCCTCGGCCAGGTTTCGCTCCAGCTTCAGCAGTCCCTGGACGCGCGGCTGGCCGCCATCGCGGTGCTGGCCGCGGTGGCACCCCTGCTGGGTCTGCTGGGCACGGTGCTGGGCATGATCGAGACCTTCGACGTGATATCGGTCTTCGGCACGGGCAACTCGCGCGCGATGGCGAGCGGCATTTCCATTGCCCTGATCACCACGCAGACCGGTCTGCTGGTGGCCATCCCCGGCATGTTGATGAGCAACCGCCTGAACCGGACCGCGCAAAGGCTCAAAACGAGCCTGGACGAAACCACGGCGGTCCTGGCCCGCCATCTGACCGAAGGGGCCTCGTCATGATCAACGTACGCAACACCCTGCGCGGCGGTGGCAGCGAAGTGAACATCAACATGGGTCCGTTGGTGGACATGGTGTTCCTGCTGCTGATCTTTTTCGTGGTGACGACTTCGTTCGTGAAGGAAACGGGTATCGACGTCCAGCGCTCCACCGCGGCCACCGCCGAAAGAAAGGAGCGGGGCAACATCATGCTCGGCATCAGCGCCGACGGGCAGGTCTACATCGAGGGCAAGCGCATCGACGTGCGCAGCGTGCGGGCCCTGGTCGAACGCGCTTTGGCCGAAGACCCCGAAAGCGGCGTGGTGATCGTGGCCGACAAGGACAGCAACACCGGCACCGTGGTGCAGGCCATGGACCAGTGCCGGCTGGCCGGTGCGATGAACGTGAGCCTGGCAGCCAAGCAGGAATACGGCGAATGACTATTCGCAAGGGCATGCTGTTGGCGTACGCGGCCACGGTGGCGGTGGTGTTGAACATCGTCCTGTTCGCCTCGGCGGCGCTGTTGTCGCGCGACCGGCCCGTCCGGGATGTGACCCTGGATCCCGTCTCGGTGAACCTGGTCACGTTGAAGCCCGCGACTCCGCCCCCGCCCGAGAAGAAGCGGGAAATCCCCAAACCCAAGCCCAAACCCCGGCTGGATTTCACGCCCGAACTGGCCCGGCCCTCGTTGCGGGGTCCGGCGCCCCTGGATGTCCAGGTGCAGATCGATCCTTCCCTGTTTGCGGGCAGGCCCGAACACGGCGAGTTCATCTTCAACAGCGGCGATCTGGACCAGCCGCCGCGGAAGGTGATTCAAACCGAGCCTGTATATCCCTACAAAGCGCGGCAGCGGAACATCACAGGCTTCGTGAAAGTCAAGATGCTGGTTCGGGCGGACGGCACCGTTGGAGAAGTGTCCGTGCTTGATGCCAAACCGAAAGGGTTGTTCGACTCGGCGGCCCTGAAGGCCGTTCCCTCGTGGAAATTCCAGCCGGGTGTTATCGACGGCCAGGCTGTTCCTTCCTGGGTGGTAACAACCATTCGGTTCACGCTTAACGACTGAGGGGTGGTGATGGGGCGGTTCTTTTCTTCCGGTTGGGGTGTTGCTTCGTGTTCGGGGGCGTTTGTCCGCAACTTCCTGTTGCGGACTCACTCGGCATTCCGGTCTCTCCGCCATCCATGGCTCCGAAACCTCCATGACGCCCCGCACACGAAGCAACACCCCAACCGGAAGAAAAGAATCGCTCCATCGCTAGCGCTCGGAATATTAATTGTGATCTTCCCCATGGCGGTTACAGCACAGGAAGAGCCGGACCTTCGACAAGAGCAGGCCGCCATCGAATCCGGGGAAGGGCTCAGTGCGCGGGCCAAAAAGGCACTCTTTCGGGCGCGGTCGAAGCAAGACGAAGGTGATTTCGAAAGCGCCGCTCGGATCATGTCCGAATTTTTGGAGGGGAAGCCCGAGCGGGAGCATCCGCTGCTTCTTTTGAATCTGGCCTTGAGTCATTTTGCCCTGGAGCAGGACGCGCCAGCTTATGAAGCCTTGAAAAAGGCGGTGGAACTGGAACCGCGGTACGGGCGGGGCTGGCTGCGGCTGGGCGAAGCGGCCTATAACCTGGAAAAGTACGCGGAGGCCGGGGAGGCCTTCGCCTGTTCCTACGATCTGACCCCGGAACACACTCCCGACATCCTTTACTACGCCGGGGTCAGCCTGCTGACCGGGAAAAAGCCCGAGCGCGCGCTGACGGTGTTGGAGAAGCTGCTGAAAGAACATCGCGACGGGGCGGATCTCGATTGGTATCAGGCCCTGATTTCGGCGGGGATCGAAGCCGGGCAGCCGGGGCGCGTGGCCACGTTGCTTGATAACCTGCTGGCCGACTATTCCTCCGAACCGCGGGCCTGGGGACTGGGCTACCAGTTCGCCGCGGCGCGGGAGGACTACCGGACCGCAGCGGTTTGTTTGACCGTCACCGGTTATCTGCGGCCCCTGACCCGTGACGAATCCATCCAGTTGGGAGACCTCTACGCCGTGATTTCCGTGCCTTTGCAGGCCGCCCGGTATTACGAAAAAGCCATGGGCCTGCCGGGGACGGGCGAGGGCGCCGAAGCGGGCCGCGCGGACGAGTTCGAGCGCCTGGCTTCGGCCTGGCTCGGGGCCCACGATCACGAAAGGGCGCGGGCCACGCTGCAAACGGCCATCGGTGAGAAGGAAACGGTCGAGCTGTGGTCCCTGCTGGGGGATCTGGAATATATGGACGAGGATTTCGAGGCCGCCCTGAAGGCCTTCGGCCGCGCCTGCGCTCTGGACCAGGATTTCGGCCGCGGCTGGCTGATGATGGGCTACTGCGCCATCGAACTGGACCGCCCGGGTGAGGCCCGTCGGCACTTGAACAAGGCGGCCGCCTATCCCGGCACCGAAGCCGGCGCGCGCAGTCTGCTGGACAGGGTCGGCTCATGAAAAAGAAACTCATGCTGATGGCGGGCGGTGTTTTCTTTGCCTTTCTGATCGGGGAGGTGGCCGCCCGCGTCGTCCTGCCCCTGCTGCCGGATCCGCCCGACACGCCGTTCGTAGGGGACGAGGCCTGCATGTATCGCCTGCGTCCCAGCGAGCCGGGCGAATTTCCGGAGGACCACGACCACCACATCAACCAGCTCGGTTTCCGGGACCGCAATCATTCCCGGACCAAACCCGAGGGACGTTTGCGCGTGCTGGGCCTGGGTGACTCCTTCGTGTACGGCTGGGTGTCGATACAGGACAACTTCCTGCGCGTGGCCGAACGCCGGTTCAACTCCGGCGGGGTTCAGGCGGACATCCTGTTGATGGGCGTGCCGGGCTGGAGCACGGAAAACCAGTTGGGGTATCTGCAAAGCGAAGGCCTGGGTCTGGACCCGGACCTGGTGGTGGTGAACTTCTACGTGGAAAACGACGTGACCGGGATTCCCGTCCGGGGCCGTGTCATCCGCGGCAACCTCTTCCCGACGACCAGCCCCCTGCCGGTGCGCAACCTGCTCCGCAAATCGCAATTGTTCCTCATGTTCGAAAGCCTGGTTTTACGCGGTATCATGAAAAAGGTCCGGGGCGATGATTCCTCCGGTCCCGCGTCGGACTCCGCGCCGGTCAACGACATATATCTGAGAATTTTGGACCAGAACCTGCCGGTGTATCTGCGCCAACCCGATCCGCGCACCGAGGCCCTGTGGGCCGAAGCGATAGGTTACCTGGAAGAAATCGACGCCGCCTGCGCCGCTGCGGACGTACCCTGGATGGTCGTTCTGATCCCCGGTGAAATCCAGGTGGACACCGCCGTCAGATCACAGGTTTTGGGCCAGTTGGGGTTGCCGGCGGATGCTTATGATTTTGACGCTCCCCAGCAACGGCTGGTAAGCTGGGGCCATGCGCGTCAGGTGGCCGTTCTGGACTTGCTGTCCACCCTGCGTCATGAACACAAGCCGGATGCCCGGCTGTACGTGCCCAACGACACCCATTGGAACATACGGGGCAACCAGGTCGCCGGATTGACGTTGTCCCGTAGCCTGACGGACATCCTTCACCGTAAACCCTAGAAAGAGAAACCCGTGGACAAGGCCTGCATCACCAAACAGCCCCAGGGGCTGAGCGTCTTCGAAAAATACCTGACCGCCTGGGTGCTGCTGTGCATCGGGGCGGGCATTGTTCTGGGCAAACTCGCGCCCCAGGCGGCGCGCTATCTCGACAGTCTGGCCATCACTTCGAACGGTGCGCCTATCGTTTCCATCCCCATCGCCGTGTGCCTGTTTTTCATGATGTATCCCATCATGGTCAAGATCGATTTCAGCGAAGTGGTCAAGGCCGGCAAGTCGGTCAAACCCGTGGGGCTGACCCTGGTCATCAACTGGCTGATCAAACCGTTTACCATGGTGGCGATCTCGGCGTTTTTCCTGGGCGTTCTCTTCAAGGGATTGATCGGCGCCGAGGCCGTGGATCTGCTCAGGATGCCCCTGGGCCTGGACCTGCCGCTGGGCGCGACCCACGGCGACGGCACCGTGGTGCTGGTCGACGGCATCAAGATGCTGGAAATCCCCCTGTGGCGCAGCTATCTGGCCGGCTGCATCCTGCTGGGCATCGCGCCCTGCACCGCGATGGTCCTGGTCTGGGGCTACCTGGCCCGCGGCAACGATGGCCACACGCTGGTCATGGTGGCCATCAATTCGCTGACCATGCTGTTCGTGTTCGGGCCCCTGGGCGGATTCCTGCTGGGCGTGGGCCGCTTGCCGGTGCCCTGGCAGGCGTTGCTGCTTTCGATCGGGATCTATGTCGCCCTGCCGCTGGTGGCGGGCTTCGTCTCGCGCAAGGCCATCATCGCGACCAAGGGACAGCAGTGGTTCGAGGAAAAATTCCTGCACGTGCTGACGCCGATCACCATCGTTTCGCTGCTGGCCACGCTGGTGCTGCTGTTTTCGTTCAAGGGCGAAGTGATCATCGCCAATCCGCTGACGATCCTGTGGATCGCTGTCCCGCTGTTTATCCAGACGGTGTTGATTTTCGGGTTGGGCTGGTTCCTGTCGCGCCGGCTGGGGCTGACCTACGAAGACGCCGCGCCCACGGCCATGATCGGCGCGAGCAACCATTTCGAGGTGGCCATCGCCACGGCGGTCATGCTGTTCGGGTTGTCTTCCGGGGCGGCGCTGGCCACGGTGGTCGGGGTGCTGATCGAGGTACCGGTCATGCTGATGCTGGTCAGGATCTGTCTCAAGACCCGTCATCGTTTCGCTCCCGGCACGTCAGCCGGCGCGAGGTGAGGGATATGATCTCGAGTTGATACTTCTTCGAGCCCCCGCGGGCGGCGTGGCAAATGTCCACCAGCCGGTCGTCGGGTCGGCTCCACAGGCCTTCCTGATTCAGCCAGGTTTTCGGTGTCCCGCACCAACCGGCGGTCCGCACGATCAGTCCCCCGTGTTCACTGAATTCATAGCCGGGGCGATTTCCTGTCAGAGCGGCCGCCCGCATGAAGACCTTGGCTCCGTCATCGGTCTCGCCCTCGTAAACCCAGACGCCGACCAGGGTCCGTTGCTGGTCGAGCCCGGGGTCGGGTTCCGAGGTGCTGGTGCAGGCGGCCAAAAGCAGGGTCAGCCCCATGGCGAAGGCGATATTGACGATCGCGAAATGTCCCCTGTCGATCATGACCCTTCCTTTCGCTTTCGAAATACCGGCTCCGGTGTTCATCGTCTTCGGGGCGATTGTATTGGTGTTCGTTCCGCAACCCTGACGGGGTTTGATTTGGCCCCGCCCCTGGGCGGTTTGGTCACCCTGTCGCGGGAGGGGCGATGGGGGGCGGGGCTTTTGGTCCGTGGCGGGTGTTCCCCCGTGGCGGAATCCCTGACCAAGGGTTCCTTTCGAGGGGGCCGTGGCCTGGGACCCGGACAAGGTCCGGTGGGCGGAACCGGGGGCGGCCAGGGGTCGTGGACGATGACGATTACGGGAGGGTCGTAGCATCCCTGATAGGGAAGTGGTGTGCATCCCGCCATAAGCAGGATTCCAATCGTAAGAAGCGAGGCGGATGCAATCGTGGTCGATATTTTCATCAGAAAACCTCCAATGCTGCTTAATTTAGGTTAATGCATTAATGATGTCAACATTATGTCTTTAAAGTAAAATAGTGTCAAGTCATTAATTTTGGGTTGCCGGTTTCGTGGCTGTATGCTATAAGGTTTTTAAATACAACAATTTGACTGCGGTTTGATTGACAGGAGATCGCCATGACACTGGGCCGACCGCACAGCAAGGACTATCCGGAGAAATACAGGGATTCCTTCGCATTGTACCAGTTGACCCAACCCCAGACCCAGGCCGGCAGCACCCTGGCCGACCAGGTCGCGGCCTATCTCGAATGGGCCATCACCGAAAAGCAGGCCGGTTTCGAGAAGGGTGAGATCATCAGCATCGGGGCCCTGGCCGAAGGCTTGGGGAAATCCCGCAATACGGCGGCCAAGGGCGTGGAACAGCTGGTGGCCATGGGCATGCTGGCCCGGACCAAGCTGAAATCCCCCTACGAGATCGTTTCCCGGGTGCCCATCTTCAAGGATTCGAGCCTGGTGGCCGACGAGCAGATTTCCCTGACCATGAAGATGGATTCGGAATCCACCTTCAGCAATGTCCGCCGGCTCAGGTTTCCCAACCCGGACGATCCTTTCGCCACGCTTCTGGTCGACGAGCTGGCCGCCAGTAGCGACGGGCTCGTCAAGGATGCGGCGGCGGGCGACTGGACCGAGGGCGAGGTTCTGTACTACCTGCGCATGCGGTCGATCAAACAGGACGGGGGTTCCATAGGCTACCTGGCCGAGGTCACCTTCCTAAACCTGACGCCCGACCAGTCCTACCGTTTCGTCGAACGATTCACGCTTCTTCACGACCAGCACGTTTCGCGCTTTTCCATGTATTCGGTGCTGGAGCAATGCGGGTTGACGGACCTGCGCGCGGGCCGGACCCAGGTGTCGGTCGGCAATCCGCCCGGTTTCATCGCCCACGAACTGGAGGGGTTCATCAACGGACGCACCATCGACATGGCCGATTATTCGGCGGGCAAGACCATGCTCAAATGGAACTACGCCCTGTTCCAGCCCGCGGCCAATCCCATGGCCACTTTTTCGGTTTGCTTCGTGCGTCCGGACCTGATAGGAATATTCATTCGCAAGCTTGATGTCGAGTTGAAATAGGAGGGGCCCATGAGAACATTCGTGATGTTGATGATGATCCTGATGTTGATTGGCGCGGCGGGATGCGGCAAGAAGGAAGAGGCGACCGACCAGACAGCGGCCGCGGACCAGCCGCCCACCCTGGAACAGACGAAAGTAAAGGTTCCCCCTCCGGCGGCGGACAAGCCCGCCGATCCGTTTTTGACCAAACTGAAAAACGCCACCTATACCGGCGTCCAGGAGCAGGACCCGGTGACCCTGACGGATGGCCTGTGGGAAGGCGAACCCTCGGCAGAGGGCGGCGCCTCGCGGCCGCGCGTCCAGTTCGTGCGCGACTACCATCTGGTGGGCGACCTCGACGGCGACGGTCAGGATGAAGCGGCCGTCGTGCTGACCGCCGGCTCGGGGGGAACGGTCGAGAACTCGTACCTGGCCGTGCTCGGCCTCAGGGAAGGCGAACTGCGGAACCTGGACACCGTGCTGCTGGGCGACCGCGTGCAGATCCGCAAATCGGGCATCCTGGAAGGCCGCATCTTCATGGACATCCTGCGGGCGGGACCCGAAGACGCCCTGAGCAATCCCGGAAATCTTGAAGGAGCTGCCTGGAGGCTGGAAAACGACAAGCTCGTGGCCATGGAAGCAGCCAGCGCGCCCCTGAGATTGTCGTTGGATTCCGTGGCGGGACCCGAATGGGTGCTGCGCTGGTGGACCCTGGACGAAGAGGCGCCCGCCGAACCCGAAGTGACACTCAGCTTCCTGGACGGCCGGCTCGGCGGCAGCAGCGGCTGCAATACCTATTCCGCCGCCGCCAACACCGGCGAGCAGCCGGGCGATCTCCAGATGGGACCGGCCGCCGGCACCAGGAAGATGTGTCCCGAGGAAATCATGGCCGTCGAACAGCGGTACTTGGCCCAGATGGCCGGCGTGAAGAAGTTCGGGTATGTGGCCGGCATGCTGGCGCTGAGCTTCGAACATGAGAACGGCGGCGGGGTCATGCTGTTCGAGGGGCGGAAGCCGGCGCAGTAGGACCGACGCGAAACGAAATTCAGTTGATCATTGATGCGAAAACCCGAGGGCAACCTCGGGTTTTCGTTCATCCAGTCAAAAACAGGATTCCCCGGGAAACCCCTCACTCGTCGTTGATGACATCAAGCAGAAATTCAGCCGCCCGCTCGCTGTCGAAGCGCGAGACCCAGAACACGGCTTCCTGCTTGATCTCCGGATCGTCTTCGGTGCGGATGATCTCGATCAGCGCGTCCAGGGCGGCCTCTTCATCGTCCATGCGGGTGATGACGTGGCAGATCTGCTGCTTCATGTCGCGGCTTTCGGCCTTGGCGTAGATCTGCTTCAAAAAATCAAGGTCCAACTGCTCTCGCTGGGCGGCGAAGTACAGGGCCTGGGTCCGCAGATCCTCGTCGGCCCGGGGGTTGTTGATCAGGTCGATGAAGATCTGGTCGGGGACGTCACCCTCGGCGCGTGCCAGGGCGAACAGCGCGGTCTCGATCATTTCGCGTTCGTCGTCCGACTGCAGGATTTCCACCGCAACCGCGGTGACGTCCTCGTCGCGGCCGGTATGGCTGAGGCCGTACAGGGCCTGCCGGCGCAGTTCGAGGTCGTTCTGCCGATCGCGCACGATATCCGCGAGTACCTGGAAGGCCTTGTCGCCGCCGTGCCGGCCGATGGCGAACATCGCGGCCTCGTCGATTTCGGGATCATCCACGCGTTTGAAAAGATCGATGATGGCGTCCAGGGCTCGTTCGCTGTCCTTCATCGACAGGCACATCACCAGCTCGGAGAGCATCTCCGGATCGTCGGTGGTGTTCAACATGTCGATGAGCAGGTCTTCGCTGCGCTCGTCATCCATCCGGCAGAGGATGAATACCGAGTGCCGGCGCATCTGTTCGCTGGTTTTCTTTTCCCCGGTGACGATTTTTTCCAGGATGGGCAGCGCCTTGTCCGGGTCCATGCGCATCAGGGCCTCCAGGGCGGCCACCCGGGTGGCGTCGCGACGCATCTCGTCGTCCGAGAGCTCGTGGATTTCCCGCACGCCCTCGATTTCCCCTCGCTCGGCAAGTTCCCCGTACAGGCGGGCCAGCAGGGCTTCACCATCGCCCGCGGTTTCGGCCTGGCCGTATTTCTCCTGCTGTAGCCGCAAGAGTTCGGCGGCGATCTTCAGTTCGTGGGTCTTCTGGAGTTTGTACCGCGCGAAGGCCTGCCAGTACAGGGCGTTGCCGGCTTCCTGCTGCTCTTTTTGCAGTTCGTAGACTTCTTTCAGAAGTTGAGCCGCCTGCTCGTACCGCGCCTGGTTCAGGAACTCGCGCGCTTCCTGCATCTTCAGTTCGGTGTCTTCGTCGGCCAGGGCGTATCCGGTGATCGCCAGGGCGGCCACCAGGAAAACGAATCCCACGATGTTCCAGGTTTTCATGACAGTTCCTTCCTCGCAGTTCATATCTCGGAGCCGGCGGATACGGTCCGCAGGCGGTCGATGGTTGCTCGTTCCTGCAGGCCCCGGCGGATCCAGGCCATGTCGCGGGCGCAGTTGTCCTTGGACAGCCCCACGATCTGGGCCAGCACCAGTTCCAGTTCCTCCAGCAGGTTCTTCATTTCCAGGTCGTCGGCCGCGGGGGTGTCCATCAGCAGGCGGGTCTGCACCAGCATGCCGCCGGCCCAGTCGGGCACCTCGGACAGGTCGTCGCGGCCGCAGGAGCGCACCTTGAAGTCCGTGAGCAGGAAGTCGGCCCGGCCGAACAGGTCGCGCGCGGCCATGGCGTAGACGTCTCGGCGCAGGCCGGGATCGGGAGCCGTATCTTCCGGGATGGCCGCCACCGGGACGGGATCGGTGGTGGGCACCGATGACGGCTGTCGGGTCAGACGGCCGATGAAAATCCCCACCACCAGCACCGCCGCCACCGCCGCGGCCAGGCGCATGATCCGGAAGGCGGGTCCGCGCTGCGGGGTGAAATCGGGCCGCGCCACGTTCCGTCGTCCGGCCCGCGCGGCGTCGATCTTTGCCCACATCCGGTCCCGGGGAACCTCGGGCGGCGGATTGTGTGTGCGCGCCATCTCTTGGCGGTCCTGTTCGTTGTTCGGGTCCATCATTCCATCTCCATGCTCAGTCCGGGTCCGCTCAAGGCGTCCCGCAGTTTATGTCGGGCCCGCGAGAGCCGGGCCTTGATCGTGCCCACCGGAGCGTCCACGGCCGTGGCGATTTCCTGGTGGGTGAAGCCTTCCATGTCGTGCATCACGAACACGAGGCGGTGGTTTTCGTCCAGGCCGCCGACGGCACGGTCGAGACAGCGCTTCAGTTCGGGGTCGGCCCCGGGCCCGGGCCCGGCCACCCATTCCAGATCGTCCCGGATCGATTCCACATCCTGCATCCGTTTTCGCTTGCGCAACCCGGTCAGGATCACCGAAGTCGCCACCCGGTGAAGCCAGCCCGCGAACGGTGCGTCGCCCCGGAAGTCGGCCAGCCGGTCGAAGGCCCGGATGAAGGTGTCCTGGGTCAGATCTTCGGCCTGGGTGGCGTCTCCGATCATCCGGTAGGCCAGGCGGAACACACGCTCGACGTGCGCCTCGTACAGCTGCCTTTCGGCGGCGGCGTCCCCGGCCAGGATCCGGCTGATCAGTCGGCGTTCTTCCAACATTCTCTCCACGTGAATCGTCTGCATGTGTGTCGACATCCATAATGACACCGAAACGGGACGAAGGGTTGCACCACTCCCGAAAATTCCTGCCTTTTTGGAAAACCCAACAATTTACTGGACATTTCCGGCATTTATAACGATTCTTTGTGGAGACAAAAACTTTTCATATATACCGAAAACAGCCCGAATCACTCCTGATTCAGGGTTGGAAGGGGTCTCGCGGATGTTGGCCGGAGAATCACAGGTCAGTTCCAGTCTCGAAGACTATCTCGAGGCCATCTACCACACCGTCGAGGCCAAAGGCGCCGCCCGGGCCAAGGATCTGGTTATGCGCCTTGGGGTTCACAACTCCTCGGTGACCCAGGCCCTGCGCTCTTTGGCCGAGAAGAAACTGGTCAACTACGCCCCCTACGACGTGATCACGCTGACCGATTCGGGCGAGCGCATCGCCCTGGACGTGGTCAAGCGCCACCAGACCCTTTCCGAATTCCTCCACAAGGTGCTCGGGCTGTCCGAAACCGAGGCCGACGAAGGCGCCTGCCGGATGGAGCACGCCATCAGCGTCCAGATTCTCGACCGCCTCGTGAAATTCGTGAAATATTTCGAGAGCTGCCCCGTGAACGACGTGATGTGGGATGAAGAAGAGGGTTATTTCTGCGGCAAGAGCGATACGGACAAGGACGGCCACTCCTGCGGCCGTGATGTCTGCGGCCACGACCTCGACGTTTCGGCTCTGGACGTTTCGGCGCCTGCCGAACCGTCCCCGAGGACCAACGAGAAGGACAACCAGGAAGAGGAATGATCATGCCCTTGACAATGATCCGTGAGGGGAAAAAAGCCATTCTTCGCTCCATCGAAGGCGGCCGGCAGCTGCGTTCCCGACTGGCCGCCCTGGGGCTTTTGCCCGGCGCCGAACTGGAAGTGATCCAGAACTCCGGCCAAGGTCCCTTCGTCATCGCGGTCAAGGGGAGCCGTATCGTCATCGGCCGGGGCATGGCCGCCCGCATAGCGGTGGAATAGTGACTCGGACCCTCGACAGGACCATCACCGTCGCGGTGGCCGGCAATCCCAACTCCGGCAAGACGACCATCTTCAACAACCTGACCGGCGCCCGGCAGCACGTGGGGAATTATCCCGGCGTGACCGTGGAGTGGAAAAAGGGTTCCTGCAAACGCGGCGATGTAAAGCTCGACCTGGTCGACCTGCCCGGCACCTACAGTCTGACCGCCTTTTCCGAGGAAGAACTCGTTGCCCGCGATTACCTGCTGAACTCCGCGCCCGACGTGGTGGTCAACGTGGTGGACGCGGCCAATCTCGAACGCAACCTCTTTTTGACCACCGAACTCCTGGAAATCGGACGGCCCCTGGTCCTGGTCCTGAACATGGCCGATGTGGCCCGTGATCGCGGCCTGCAGATCGACGCCGCGCGTCTGGCCGAAAACCTGGGCGTGCCCGTGGTGCCGGCCATCGGCAACCGGGGCGTGGGCATGGATGATCTGGTCGATGCCGTCATGCAGGTGGCCGTCAGCCAGGCCTCGTTGCCGGGTCCGGCGGGCATGTGCCGCGAGTCGGGTCCGGGTCCGGCTTCCCTGGCCGCCGTGGAAACCCGGGGCGGGCCCTCGCAGGTGGACTATGGCCAGCAGGTGGAAAAGATCATCAGCGAAATCGAAGACCTGCTGCCCGGGGATGAATACCGTCGCTGGCAAGCCGTCAAACTGGTGGGGGGCGACGAAAAGGTGGTCGAGGGTCTGGCGGTGCCCGGCGCGCGCGAGGCGGTCGACGGAATCGTGGCCGCGTTCACTGCCGATTCCACCGATGATCCCGACATCCTGCTGGCTCGCCTGCGCTACGAGTTTATCGCCGACATGTGTGACGGCGTCGTCAGGGCGCCGACCGAATCCCGGGTCACGGTCAGCGACCGCATCGATCGCGTGGTCATGCATCCGGTTTGGGGCGTGCCGATCTTCCTGTCCCTCATGTACCTGGTCTTCACCCTGACCTTCTCCCTGGGCAACCCCCTGATGAACCTGATCGACGGTGGTTTCAACCGACTGTCCGGCCTGTTGACGGGTCTGTGGGTCGCCGAAAGCGCCAGCCCCCTCAAGTCGCTCATCGTCGACGGCATTATCGGCGGCGTGGGCGGCGTGATCGTGTTTTTGCCCAACATCGTGCTGCTGTTCATGGCCATCGCGATCCTCGAGGGCACCGGTTACATGGCCCGCGCGGCGTTCGTCATGGACCGTTTCATGAGCAAGGTCGGCCTGCACGGCAAGAGTTTCATTCCCCTGTTGATCGGCTTCGGCTGCACCGTGCCGGCGATCATGGCCACACGCACCCTCGAGTCGCGGCGCGACCGCCTGATCACCATGATGGTCCTGCCCCTGATGAGCTGCGGCGCGCGTCTGCCCATTTACGCCCTGATGATCCCCGCCTTCTTCCCGGCCAGGTTGCAGGGCCCGGCCCTGTGGCTCATCTACGTGACGGGCATTCTGCTGGCCCTGGGCGGCGCGCACTTTTTGCGGGCCACCCTGTTCCGCGGGGAAACCACGCCCTTTTTGATGGAGCTGCCGCCCTACCGCATGCCGACGGTGACCAGCCTGCTGGTGCAGATGTGGACCCGCGCCTGGCTCTACGTGAAAAAAGCCGGCACGGTGATCCTGGGCGCGGCCATCATCCTGTGGTTTTTGACTTTCTATCCCAAGCCGCCGGCCGATTACCTGCTGCCCGCGGGGTTCGACCAGACGACCGCCGAAGCGGCCACGGTTTTCAGTGCCATCGACGATCCGAACCTGGCCCAGGCCGCCGAACTGTCCTATTCCATCGCCGGCCGGGTGGGGCGTCTGCTCGAACCCGCGATTCGGCCCCTGGGTTTCGACTGGCGCATCGGCACCGCCCTGGTGGGCGCGGTCGCGGCCAAGGAAGTGTTCGTGGCCCAAATGGGTATCGTGTTCGCCGTCGGCGAGGCCGACGAGACCAGCGACCAGCTGCGCGCCCAGTTGCGCAGCCGCTACTCGCCGTTGATCGGTTTCTGCATCATGCTTTTCGCGCTGATTTCGACGCCGTGTATCGCGACCTTCGCCATCACCAGGCAGGAGGCGGGGTCGATCAAGTGGGCCTTCGCCCAGACGTTCGGCCTGACGGCCCTGGCCTGGGTCGTGACCTTCGCGGTGTACCAGGGAGGGCTGCTGCTGGGGTTGGGGGGTATGTGATGGGTTCCATCCTGGAAATGGTGGTCGTGATCGTGGCGGTGGCCGTAGCCCTGGCCTGGGCGGGCCGCGCCGCCTGGCGTTCGGTAAGGAAACAGGGCGTCTGTTCGTCGTGCGGATCGTCCGGCGAATGTCCCATCGCGCAGGATCCCGAGGTCCTGGCCGAAATCACCCAGAAAGGGCAGTTGCCCCACCTGGATTCCTGCCAACCCGGCACGCTGACCTGCCAGGAACTGGCTGAGGCCCTGGAAAAGGAATCCGGGGACAAGACCCCCCGGACACCCGCTTCCTGACACCGTATCCCGCCACAAGCATTTTCCTCCCGTTTCCTTACCTTGTGGGTTAGATCGGCCGCCAGACGCGACTTGGCCGCCTGCCCCAACTGACGGGAGGTTACCTGTGGCCGCGCCCGAGCGGACTCTCAAGGGTGCCGACCTCCACGATACCCTGTACCGTGGACTTCTTCGTCACGCCCTGGTGCGCTTGACCTTTCTCTACTTCATTCCCCTGCTGCTGCTGACCCTGTTCTTCCACCTGCAATACCGCCTGGTCGTTCGCGACGCCGAGCAGCGCCACCGCGAATCGCTGGCCTATCACCAGGCGGCCATGCTGGAAATGTACCTGGGCGACCGGCTGCTGAACCTGACCGACCTGACGGATCGTCCCAGCTCGCTGCTTGAGCCGCGGCGCGAGGATCTCGAAGCCCATCTGGCGAACCTGCGCACCGCCAGCGAGGCCTTCATCGATCTGTCGGTGCTGGACGGTGAAGGACGTGTCCTGGGCTACGCGGGCCCGCTGCCTTTCCTGGAGGAAAAAAACTACCGCGGGGAAGACTGGTACCAGCGCCTGTTGTCCGGTCCGTCCACCCACGTCATCACCGATGTCTACCTGGGGTTCCGCAGGAAACCCCACTTCACGATGGCCCTCAAACTCGAACCGCAGGGGAATACGCGAATCCTGCGGGCGGTGCTTTCCCCGGAAATTGCCCGGGCCCAGGTGGACGCCCCGGTCGACGATCTCTCCCAGACGGCCGACGGCCTGATGGCGAACATCGCCACCAACATCTGGTGGTTCTCGGCCCTGTTCTGCCTGATCGGCGGTCTGGTGATCTGGCTGCAGGCCCGCTGGGTGGCGCGCGAACAGTACGAGGCCCAGCTCAAGCAGCAGCAGCTATCGCGTCAGCTGGGGCAGGCGGCCAAGCTGGCGCTGGTGGGCGAGCTGGCGGCGGGAATCGCCCACGAGATCAACAACCCGCTGGCCGTGGTGGCGGAAAAGGCGGGGCTGGTGAAGGATCTTCTCGACCCCCGTTTTGCCAAAAGCACTCCGCCCGGTGAATTGAGGGAACATCTCCACACCATCGAGGACGCGGTCTACCGCTGCACCGACATCACCCGGCAGCTGCTGGGTTTCGTGCGCCAACGCGACGTGGAGCTGAAGGAAACCGACCTCCATCAACTGGTGGACGACCTGGTCGACGGCCTGCTGGGGCCGGAACTGGAAGTGGCCGACATCGAGGTGGCCAAACATTACGATACCGGCATGCCTCCCATCGTCACGGACCCGGGGCAGTTGCGGCAGGTGGTGCTGAACCTGTTGAAGAACGCCTTCGATTCCATTACCGGGCCCGGCGCCATCACCATCTCATCCAGGAAGAAGGGCGACCGGTTCACCCTGACCGTCGCGGACACCGGCCACGGCATGACGCCCGAAGAGCTGGAGCTGGTCTTCATCCCGTTCTTCACCACCAAGGCGCCCGGCAAGGGCACGGGGCTGGGGCTGAGCGTCAGCTACGGAATCATCGAGGGGTTGGGAGGGCACATGACCGTGGTCAGCGCTCCGGACGAGGGCAGCGAGTTCACCATCGAGCTTCCGCTCAGGAGTTAGGGGGATGATTTGAGTCCGTACCGGCAACCGCTGAAGGTCCTGTTGGCCGACGACGAGGCCGAATTCCGCGAACCGTTGGCCGAGCGCCTGGAGTTGCGCGGGTTCGTGGTGCTGCAGGCCGCCACCGGCGAGGAGGCGGTGCGGATCGTGCGTGCGGACCGCGAAGTGGACGTGGTCCTCCTGGACCGCAGGATGCCCGGCATGGAAGGCAAGCAGGCGCTGCGCGAGATGAAGATGTTCCGGCCCGAGATCCAGGTCATCATGTTGACGGGCCACGGGTCGGTGGCCTCGGCCCGGGAGGCGGGCCAGCTGGGGGTTTACCGCTACCTGGCCAAGCCGGTGCCGATGAATGAACTGGTGACGATCATCCGGGACGCGGGCCGGGAAAAAGGCCACGCCATGGCGCGCCAGCACATGCCCGCGGTCAAGCACCGCCACTGGAAGAAATGGCTGATCGGCACCCAGAACCTGCGCCCGCTGGTGATCGTCCTGGGGGTCCTGATCCTGTTGACCGCGGCGCTGATGCCGGTGCCCGGAAACCTGGCCCGGATCCTGGGCGAACCCAAGACCGGAAACCCGAAAGCCGACGCCATCGCCGGCTACCCCGCCTACCGGGAACTGGACAACCGCGAGACGATTGCCGACCACCTGGTGCAGCGATACCGCCCGCCGGGCATGGAAGACCCCGCCGCATACCCCGCCGAGGCCGCGCGCAGGGCCCAGTTGATGATCGGCCTGATCCTGACCGCGGTCCTGTTCTGGGCCAGCGGGGCCGTTCCTTTGGGCATCACGTCGCTGATCGTGGCGGTGGTGATGTATGCCGGAGGGGTGATGCGCCCCGACCACATCGCCCAGGCTTTCGCCAAGGATTCGGTGGTGTTCATCTTCGGGGTGCTGATGTTCTCGCGGGTGATCACGAGCACGGGACTGGACCGGCGCATCGCCATGCTCCTGCTGATGCCCGTCCGCAACCTGGGCATGTTGTTGTTCGTGTTCCTGCCCGTCCTGGCGCTCACGTGTTCGTTCATCAGCGAGACCATCCTGATCGCCCTGATGATGCCGCTTTTCCTGGTCATTCACCGGCGGCTGGCCGCCGACCACCCGACCGTCGACCACCGTCCCCTGCTGGTCATGTTCGCCCTGATGCTCTGCTACAGCGCCAACGTGGGCGGACCCGGCTCGCCGGCGGCCGGCGGTCGCAACGCCGTGATGGTCGGCATCCTGGCGGACTATGGTCTGGCCCCCACCTTCCTGGACTGGGTGAAATACGGACTGCCCTTCGTGCCGGTGGCGGGCCTGGCGGTCGGTCTTTACTTCTTCGTGGCCTTCCGCGGCCGGATCAAGGTCCCCCACCTGAACGCCGCGCGCATCGCCCGCGAATCCAGCCGGCGCCTGGGGCCCATGAACCGCGACGAGTACCTGACCGCGGGGGTCGGCCTGCTGGTGGTCGCGCTGTGGATATTCGGTGGAGAGCGCCTGGGAATGGGTGGTCCGGTCCTGCTGGGGCTCATCTTGCTGAATATTCTCGGGGTGATGAAATGGAGCGAGGTCCGGAAGATCCACTGGGACCTGGTCTTCATGTACGCCGGGGCCAGCGCCCTGGGCAAGGGGCTGGCCGTGACGGGGGCGGCGCTTTTCCTGGCGCGCGGGTTCGTCGAGGGGTTGCCGGCCGGTCTGGTCGAAGGAACGTTCCTGGGCGGCGCTCTGGGCCCGGCCGGCCTGCCGATGGCGGTGAGTTTCCTGACGGGCCTGGTGACCAACCTCATGAGCGACGGCGCCACCGTGGCGGCGATCGGACCCATTTCCGTGCCCATGGCCAAGGCGGCCGGACTGCACCCGTGGACGCTGGGGTTCGCCACAGCGTTCGCGTCGTCGTTCGCGCACCTGCTGATCATCGGCACACCGGCCAACGCCCTGGTCTACATCATGTGCCGGGATCCGCGGACCGGCCGGCAGTTGGTGACCCAGGGCGATTTCCTGAAGCACGGCCTGGCCGTTTTCATCCTGAGCTTCGCGGTCCTGTGGGGTTGGGCCTTCCTGGGTTACTGGCGGTGGCTGGGACCGTGATTTGTTAACATGTGGATGTCCCCCGGGGGCATTTCCGGAGGTGGAACCGATGACCGAAGCGACCGAACGGAAGATCCATCTGCTGATCGTCGACGACGAGGTCGATTTCCTCGAGGCGCTGGGCGAACGTCTGGAGCTGCGGGATTTCCACGTGCGGACGGTCACCAACGGCAACGACGCCCTGGAACTGTGCCGCACCGATAAGTTCGATCTCGCCCTCATCGACCTGAAGATGCCCGGCATGGACGGCAAGGATCTTCTGACCCGGATCAAGGACGAGCACCGTTACCTCGAAGTCATCATCCTGACCGGCCACGGCTCCCTGGGCAGCGCGGTGGAATGTGCCAAGCTGGGGGCCTTCAGCTATCTGCCCAAACCCTACCAGCTGGATGAATTGTTGAAGATCCTGCAGGATGCCTACGCCGAACGTCTGAAAAAGAAATTCGCGGCCGATGTCGCCCGCACCGAGGATTTGCTGAAGATCGCCCAGCAGGAAAGTCCGCGGGGAATCCTGCGTCGCATGAAGGAACTGGACGACGACGAGCGCTGAGTTTGCCAATCCCATATTACTCCTACAGTTCACCCCCTGCCCTGCCGATGAAATTCTGAATTCCACAGGTGGGTAATCCGGTGGATTCCGGGTGTTCGGGGCCTGGCGACGACAGGCGCCCCGACCGGACTCCAAAAACCAGGGAACGGCGGAAAAATGGCGGAAAACGGCAGCAATCAGGACCGGTCTCCTCAGAAGTTGATCGAGACCTTGCGCGGGGCCCAGGCCGAACTGGCGGCAGGGTACGAAGACATGGTCAAGGTCAACGAAGAGGTGCAGAGGGAAAAGGATCTTTTCGAGGAGATCTATTCCGGATCCAAGGAAGCCATATTCCTGGTCGACAGGGAAACCGGCGCCATCACCGGAGCCAATCCCACGGCCTGCGGGATGGTCGGTTATGACCTGGATGAGCTGACCTCCATGCAGCAGCACGACCTGTTTCCCGAGGATACCCGGGAAGAAATGAAGCAGGAAATGCGCCGGGTCGTCGAGGACGGCGGGGTCAGCAGTTTGCAGGCCACGATGTGGAACAAGAACGGTGATTCGATCCCGGCCAGCATCACCGCCCATGCCCTGACCACCGGCGACCGTCCGCTCATGGTGGCTTTCGTTCGCGACGTGAGCAAGCGCCTGGCCGACGAGGTCGAGCTGCTGGAAATGAACAAGACCCTGGAAAAAAGGGTCACCGAGCGCACCGAGGAAATCGAACGCTCCAACGAGGAGCTGGAAAAAGCCACCATCAAGGCCCGGCGCCTCGCCCTGGAGGCGGGAGAAGCCAACGCCGCCAAGAGTTCCTTCATCGCCAATCTGACCCACGAACTCCGCACGCCGCTCAACGCGGTCATCGGCATGTCCGATCTGTTGCTGGACATGGAGCTGGGCGACGAGCAGAGGGACACGGCGGAAATCGTGGCCACCAGCGCCCGCAGCCTGCTGGGGGTCATCAACGACATCCTGGATTTTTCGAAGATCGAAGCCGGCAAGCTGGATCTCGAACACGAAATCTTCCACCTGGCCGACACGGTCCAGGGGGTGGCCGACACCTTCATGTTCCAGGTGCGCCAGAAGGGACTGGAGTTCGATCTCGAGGTGGAAGAACGGCTGCCCGAATACGTGGTCGGCGACCAGGCCCGCCTGCACCAGGTCCTGGTCAACCTGGTGGGCAACGCCCTGAAGTTCACCGACAAGGGTGAAGTGAGACTGAAGGTGTCCTGCGACACCGACGGCGATGACCGTTTCGAGCCCGAACGGGTCCGCTTCGAAGTCATCGACACCGGCATCGGTATCCCGCCCCACATCCAGGAAAGCCTGTTCCAGGCCTTCACCCAGGCGGACACCTCGACGACCCGCAAGTACGGCGGCACCGGTCTGGGTCTGAATATTTCCCGCCAGCTCGTGGAAAAGATGGGCGGCAACATGGGCGTCGAAAGCGTGGAGACCGAGGGTTCCAACTTCTGGTTCACGGTCATGTTCGGCAAGGCCAGCAAGAAACTTGTGGCCGCAGCCCGGGCCTCCGACAAATCCCGGCTGGGGCCGTCCGCGAAAAGACGGTCGAAGGATCTGCGCATCCTGCTGGTCGAGGACAACATGGTGAACCAGGCGGTGGCCATGGGCATGCTGAACAAGATGGGATACGCCGCCCAGGGAGCGACCGACGGCCAGGACGCCCTGCGGCAGTTGTCGGAAACGGATTTCGACCTGATATTCATGGATGTCCAGATGCCGATCATGGGGGGCCTGGAGGCCACGGCGAAAATCCGCGAGGGCAAGGCCGGCGGCGACAAGCGGAATGTGCCCATCATCGCCATGACGGCCCACGCGACCAAGAAGGATCGCCAGGCCTGCCTGGACTCGGGGATGGACGACTACATTCCCAAGCCCATCAGCAGCCAGCTCATTCGCGAAGCGATGAACCGGACCCTGTCGCCCGCTCTCCTGGAACGTCCGGTCGAGGTCCGTGAACCCTTCAGCATGGAAAAACTGGTCCTCAGTCTGGACGGGGACATCGAGATGGCCGGGGAAATCCTGGACGTCTTCGTGTCGGACTCGCGCCTGCGCCTGAAGACCATCACCGGCGCCCTGCACAATTACGATTTCGAGTTCGTGGTGCAGGAGGCCGGGGCCATCGAGTGCGGCGCCCAGAATGTCTTTGCGGAAAACATGGTGACCCTGTCGCGGGAACTGGCCCAGGCCGCCGAGGAACGGCAGCAGGAGTTCGGCCTTTCCTTCGTCGAGGAAATGGACCTGGCCCTGGAACAGATCGGGCAGAAGGTCTGATCAACGATCACCCGTTGGTCCAACCAACCATACGCCCCGCCGGCTCAATAGCCCGGCGGGGTTTTTTCATGCCATGAAGTGATTTCCTGGAAGGTGCGGGCCACCGCCAGCAGCGTCGCTTCATCATACAGGCGGCCGACGAAGCTGAGCGAATGGGGCGATTCCTCGCCGGTGAATCCGGCCGGGACGACCACCTGGGGATGCCCCGTCAGGTTGGTGATCAACAGGCTGTCCCCGGCCAGGGACGGGGTGAGGTAGACGTCGACCTCGCGGAACACCTCGTTCATCATGGCCATCAAGCGGGTGCGATGCCGGTTGGCCTGGACGTACTCCACCGCCGGAATGAATTGCGCGGTCCGGAAAACGTTGGGCCAGGCGAAACGGACCTGCCGGACCAGCTCGTCGTCGCGGCCGGACAGGGTCAGGTCCTGGAAGGCCGCCCCCGCCTCGACGGTCAGGATGATGGCCAGGTCCGACGGGTTGATTCCCATCTCCTTCAGGGGGAACTCCAGGGGCACCAGGTCCACGCCCCGGTAACGCAATTCCCTCATGGCTTCATGATCCAGCTCCCGCCCGGGATATTCCTCGTCGAAGGCGCTTTTCAGGTAACCGATTCTCAGACCGGACAGGTCCTGGTCGTACCGGTAGGGGAACGGCGCGTCGATGGAGGTGGGATCGCGCGGGTCGGACCCGCGGATGGCGTCGAAAACCACGGCGCAGTCCGCGGCCGAGCGCGCGATGGGGCCGATCTTGTCCATGGTCCAGCTCAGGGCCATGGCGCCCGCGCGGCTGACCCGGCCGAAGGTGGGCCGCAGACCGGTCACCCCGCAGCGGGTGCTGGGCGAGACGATGGAACCCCAGGTCTCGGTCCCGATGGCGAACGGAACCAGCCCCGCGGACACCGCCGCCGCCGAACCCGCGGATGATCCGCTGGACCCTTCATCCAGGTTCCAGGGGTTGCGGGTCTTGCCGTTGAACCACACGTCACCCCAGGCCAGGGCGCCCAGGGTGAGCTTGGCCACCAGGACGGCGCCCGCCTGGTCCAGCTTGCGCACGACGGTGGCGGTTTCATCGAGCACCTGATTCCTGTAGGGAGTGGCGCCCCAGGTGGTGGGGGCGCCCTTGACGGCGAGCAGATCCTTGGCGCCGTAGGGAATGCCGTGCAGGGGCCCCAGGTATTCGCCCCGGTCGAGCATGCGGTCCAGTTCGCGCGCCCTTTGGCGGGCCCGTTCGGGCATCAGGGTGATGACGCACTCCAGGTCGGGTCCGAAATCCTGGAGACGGTCCAGGGCCAGTTCGGTCAGTTCCAGGCAGGTGACCTGCCGCTGCCCGATCAATTGGCCCAGTTCCGCCACGCCGGCGAAGGCCAGGCTTTCGAGGCGGGCGGGCCTGCTGACGGGACCGGGGTCGCCCCACTGGGGTTGATCTACGGGGGCCATCGCCTCGTTCGGCCGGTCCTGGGTTCCCCGCGCCCACGCCAGGCGGGGGTCGAAGCGCACCGCGGGCCGGATGCCGTTGCCCGGTATGTTCCCGCGCATGGAAACATAGGAATCCCGTTGCTCCGCCAGATCTTCCATCATCAAATCCCGCTCATCCGGGGTCATTTCCAGGCCGAAAACCACTTCGGATGCCCGAATCTGGCTCTTGCCGAGGGTCTGGGTGTCCCGGATTTCCTCCCCGCACCCCGAAAGTGCCAGGATCACCAGTAGACAGGCGGCAATGGACAGATTGGACTTCATGGAATTCCCTTTCAGGTAAAGGGGCCGCACCAGCCCCGGGGCCGTTGACAGGATCCGATATGGAGGTTGCGGAGTCAATCCGGTTCCGGCCTGAGGATGTATTTCCTCACGCCCATGTGATAAACAGCCAAAATGTCATGACAATTGGCAGGATTTGGTTCGTGACATTTTTCGCATACGGTATACAATCGAAAAATGCCTTTTTGTCAATCTGTGGAACTTGTTGAAAATATTGAAATTAAAAATATATTTTTTCCCGCGGACTCCAATTGCCGGAGTGGCCTTTACCCTGCATTCCTGCCGACCAGACGCAACATCTTAGGAACCGCACCCAGGCCGGGGCCCCAGGAAGCATCCCGTCATCCGATCTCCCTTGACGGGTACTCGCTCAAGCATCCAGGGCCCCGGCCTGATTTTCACGGAAAACGAAGGGAAAAGGAGGTTGGAGATGCGTATCTGGACACCCCAGGCGATGGAATTGATGAACGAGGCACGGGAAAAGGCTTACGCCATGGGCCACGCGGAGCTGGACCCCCTTCACCTTTTGTGGGTTTTCCTCCAGGAAGCGACCCGGCCCGAGGGAAGGGCCATGAGAGTGCCCGGTTCCCCCGGACCCGCCATTCTGCGGACGGAACTGAAGTTGGCGGAACTGCCCCGGGCGATTAGAACAGTGGTGGCCAGCCCCAATTCGGCCTTCCAGGAGCTTATCCTGAGGGCGGCCGACCTGGCCCCGAGCACGGCCATGGTGCAAGGCGAAGGCCGCATCGGTCCCCATGAACTGGTTCTGGCCCTGGTGGGCGATCAGGGACCGGCGGGCGACATGCTGAGGAATTTCGAAATGAGAACGGCACGGATGGCCGGATAGACGGATATATGGAGATACGTCGGGCGTGCCGCCCCGACTGACCAGGAGCGAAATGTGACCCCGCTTCGGTCGGCATTTGGCGGCACGCCCGGCAGCTAATTGGAATCGCCGGTTCAGGTGTGGTAAAATCGGGTCATGAAATCCATTTTCCTGATCGCAATTTTTCTGAGCGGAATTGGGACCGCGACCGCGACCGAAATCCAGGTGGGGGTCTTTGTCGGTCTCGGCGGGGAACCCGACCGAACGATTACCTGCGTTTCAGGGCCACCCGGAGCCACGTTCGAACAGGTGGCCTGGGCCTGGATACCGGAAGAACTGGGCCTGGCCTACGTTACCCTCCGTTTTGTATTTCCCACCAACCTCGATCTCACCAGCCGCCCCGTTTTCCACGCCCAGGTATCCGAGGTGATCTTCACCGAATTCGTTGACGGTACGTCCGAGTGGAACATGATCTTTGACGGATGTCCGTCGGGATGGGTCAGGATATTCACCCAGGAGTGCGTGCTGCTGGATACGCAGCCTTCGCGGATCGGGATCGTCGGCGTTCGTTCCATGGTGCGCGACTGCACCACCTTTGTCTTGAACGATGTGGCGGTCCTGAACGAGATCGAGGTGAACGACCCCGCCTGTGCGGTGGTTTCCGCCGAGACAGTCACCTGGGGCGGCATCAAGAGTATTTTCCACTAAGACATAATGGAGGTTCTATTTTGGCTTTCAAATCATAACTCATTTGTTATCAATAGGTTGATTTTTAAAAGTGTCCCCGGGGACACTTTTCGCGGTGATATCCAATATCCATGCATTCAAACCCGCCGGCGGGTTTTCCTGCATTGAAAACCCATATCCCAGCGCTCCTGGAATCGCCGCATCAGGCGTCCTTAGTGCCGGACACAATTTCAGGGGCACAACTCATTGCTTTCCCTTCGCACCCTCTTTCCGGGGATGTTAATATGGCGGCCTTGAAAAATCGGGGTTCCGCTCACCGACCGGAGGTGCCGTCATTTCCAGATTGATCCTTTTCTGCACCCTGATGCTGGCCGGGGCCGCGGGTGTCGATGCAGCCACACCGGCCCTCGAGGACCTCGCCATCACCGTCACCCCCGATCACGGGCGTGAGTACATCTTCACCGACAAGGGCGCCGCCCACCTGGCGGGCGAAGCGGTCGGGGTCAATACCCGCAGCTACCACGGTTTCTACATCGCCATGCACGAGGTGGTGGACAGCTGGAGCCTGCGCCTGGAAGACGGAACCGTAGTCGGACCCGGCACGGTCCAGGAAGCCGTCATCACGCCCGACCGAATGACAAGGCGCCACAAGCTGCCCGACGGCGGTGTGGTCACCGAAACGGTGGAGCTCTTCGACCGGGAAAACGGTTTCCGCGTGGTGTACGACGGGGTGCCGGGCGGCAACTTCGAATTTTTGCCCCTGGTGGACATGCGGTTCCTGTGGAAGACCGGCAAACCCGGGTACGAGGTCCGCTGGGAGGGCGGCAACCTGCTGGTCTGCCGCCAGGACGCCCTGGACAAGGAGCCGGATCCCGCCCATCCGGCCTGGCTGGCGGTCGCGGTGCGGGGGGCCAATGAATTTCGTACCGACGGACGCCACATCGACACGGTCTACCCCAAGGGGCAGGCCCGCAAGGCCATGGACCGGACTTCGCCCTATCTGCCGGGGGCCATCCGCGGCCGCATTCCGCCCCGGGTGCCCTCGGGAAAAGTGGAGGCTGTGTTCGCGGCGGATGTTTCCGCCTCGGGAGCCGCTGAACGGGCCAGCCGGTTGCGGGCGGAAGCCGCCGGCCTGATGACCGCCCGCCGTGAGCGTCTGCAGAACCTCGTTTCCGCCGCGGCGATCACCACCGGCGTGCCCCGTGACGACCGGGCCCTGGCCTGGGCGCGCGTCTCCCTCGACAACCTCGTCATGAACCAGCGGGGGCCCGGCATCTACGCGGGGTTCTACTGGTTCACCACCTACTGGGGCCGCGATACGTTCATCACCCTGCCGGGATCGAACATCGTCAGCGGGGATTTCGAGAACGCGAAGATCCTGCTGCGGTCGTTCGCCGAATTCCAGGACCTGGACCCGGGCAGCAAGCGGCAGGGCCGGGTGCCGAATTTCGTGACCGTGGACCAGGTGCAGTACGCCAGCATCGACGGCACCTGGTGGTTCGTCCGCGCCCTGGACGAATTGTGGCGGCAGTCCGGCGATGACGATTTCGCCCGGGAAATGGCGCCGGTCGTCTTTCGTGCGGTGGCCGGCGCGATCACCCACGCGGTGGATGACCAGATGTTCATCACCCACGGCGACGGCGAGACCTGGATGGACGCCGGGGGCGAGGACCACCCCTATTCCCCGCGCGGCAATCGCGCGGTCGAAGTCCAGGCGCTGTGGCACCGTGGTCTGTTGACCGCCGCCCGCCTGGCCGATCGATTCCCCGAAACCGCCGACCCCGCCTGGGACTACCGCGGCCGGGCCGCCACCCTGGCGGACAATTTCCACCAGAAGTTCTGGACCGACGGCCGGCTGGTCGATCACCTTAACGTGGACGGTTCGCCCGACACCCAGATCCGGCCCAACGGACTGCTGGCGGTGATGGCTTCGCCCACCCTGTTCACCAGCGACCAACGCACCGCGATCACCGAACTGGCGGGCCGTGAACTGGTCATGCCGTGGGGCGTACTGTCGTTGAACCGGGATGATCCCTTTTTCCATCCCAAACATCTGGACCTGGGCAACTACTACTACGACGAAGCGTATCACAACGGAGATCTGTGGCTCTGGTTGTCGGGCAGTTACGTATCGGCGTTGAACAGCCCGTCCGAGGGGTTCGGCCAGACCCGCATGCTGCTGGACGAGATCATGGACGAGGGCGCCGTGGGCACGCTGCAGGAAATAAGGGACGGCGCGCAGGCCGCCAGCAACGACGAGTTCGGCGGCGCCACCAGCCAGGCCTGGTCCCTGGCCGAACTGCTGCGGAACGTGGTGCAGGATTACGCCGGATTGAAGGTGGACCTGACCGCCGATCCGCCGACGGTCACGCTGCGGCCCTCGGCGCCGGCCGACTGGCAGGATTTGCAGGTCCGCACCCGCATCGGCGAATATCACTGCCTGTTGTCGTGTACTGGAGCGGAACCCGGAGAGGTGGTCGTCCGTTTCACCAAACGACCACCCCGAAAATGGAAGCTTGTCCTGGAAAAACCGGGCGGCGGGTCGTTGAACGGCACCGTGGTTGTCGATCGCGACGCCCCCGCAGGTTGGGATTTCCGCATTGATTGGAAGTAGAGTTTTGGAAGTAGAGATCACGTAGGCCGCGAGGCCGTTTCACCCCCGCAAGGAGAATATCGCCGTGAGAAAATTCATAGCCACCGCCCTGCTGTTGAGCCTGGCCGTCGTTTCCCCGTTGGCCGTACAGGCCATGGACGCCGACGAGCTGATCGCCAAGACCATCGAGGCATCCGGCGGCCTGGAGAAACTCAAATCCGTCGAGACGGTGAAGTTCACCGGCAAGTTCCTGGCCCAGGGCATGGAGTTTCCCTTCACCATGATCCAGAAACGTCCCGACATGATGAGGATCGATGCCGAAATCATGGGTGCGACCATGGTCCAGTGCTATTCCGGGGAAAAAGGCTGGACCATCAATCCGATGACCGGATCGACCGACCCCCAGCCCATGAGCGGGATCGAGGAGAAGAGCTTCAAGTTGCAGTCCGACATGGACGGGCCGCTGATCGACTACGCCGACAAGGGTTACACCGTGGAGTACGTCGGTGAAGAAGAGGTCGAGGGAACGCCCGCCCATCGATTGAAAGTGGACACCAACGACGGCATCGTCATGGACGTGTTCATGGACGCCGAATATTTCCTGGTCATCAAGAGCTCCAACAAGCTGACCGTGGACGAGAACGAGTTCGAAACCCAGACCTACATGAGCGACTTCCAGGAGGTCGAGGGGCTGGTCATTCCCTTCGCCATCGAAACGCGGTCCGGCGACGCGGTCATGAACCAGATCATGATGGAAAAGGCCGAATACGGCGTCGAGGTGGATGACTCCCTTTTCGCCATGCCGGAAGTGCCGGCGGCACCGAGTGGGTTGGAGAAGGTGGAATAGTTCCGGCCACATAACGGGCCCCGAAATGGACAACAGTTTTAACAGAGGAGATTTCCCGTGCGAACGTCCCTTCTTGTCCTCGGATTGTTGATGCTGTTGCCCGTTTCGGGCTGGACTCAGGATACCGTTGAACAGGGGATCGATATCGGTCCCCATGTTTTTGGCGCCATGCGGGCCCGCGGCATCGGGCCGGCGGTGATGAGCGGCCGGATTTCGGCCCTGGACGTGGTCGATTCCGACCCACGGATCATCTACGCGGGGGCCGCATCGGGCGGCGTGTGGAAAAGCAGGAACGGCGGCGTGAATTTCCGTCCGGTCTTCGATGATCACAATCAGTGCATCGGGGCCATCGCCGTCGACCAAGCCCATCCGGACACGGTCTGGGTCGGCACCGGCGAAGTGTGGGTGCGCAACAGCGTCTCGGTGGGTGATGGTCTGTACCGCACCTACGACGGCGGGGACAAGTGGGAACGGGTGGGCCTGGAGAACACCGAGCGCATCGGCGAGATCATCGTCCACCCCACCAATCCGGAAATTGTCTATGTCGCGGCCCTGGGCCATCTGTGGGACGCCAACGAAGAGCGCGGCCTGTTCAAGACCAGTGACGGCGGGGCCACCTGGGAAAAGATCCTTTACGTGGACGAGAACACCGGGTGCGCGGATATCGCGATCGATCCCCGCGATCCGGACGTTCTGTACGCCGCCATGTGGCAGTTCCGCCGGCGGCCGGATTTTTTCAAGTCCGGCGGCCCGGGCAGCGGCCTGTACAAGAGCACCGACGGCGGCATGAACTGGCGAAAACTGGAAGAGGGTTTGCCCGCGGGCGAGTTGGGGCGCATCGCCCTGGCGGTGGCTCCAGCGGAACCCGACCGGATCTACGCCGTGGTCGAGGCCGCCGAGTCGGCGCTGTACCGCTCCGACGACCAGGGCGAGACCTGGGAGAGAAAGAACACCCAGAAGGCGGTCAAGGGGCGCCCGTTCTATTTCAGCCTGTTGGTTCCCGACCCGGTGGATCCCGACCGCCTCTTCAAAACCAGTACCGGTCTGTTGATGAGCCGGAACGGGGGCAAGACCTTCTCCAGCGTCGGCGGCTGGGTCCATGCGGATTATCACGCCCTGTGGATCAATCCGGCCGATCCCAACAACATCATCGCCGGTACCGACGGGGGCCTCTACATCACCCGCAACCGGGGTGGCGGCTGGCAGCATGTGACCAATCTGCCGGTCTCCCAGTTCTACCGCGTGGCGGTGGACGACCGCCGGCCGTACCACGTTTATGGCGGGTTGCAGGACAACGGATCCTGGACCGCGCCTTCCAGGGCGCGGGGCGGCATCGAAAACTCCGACTGGGAAAACCTCGGGGGCGGCGATGGTTTCGCCGTCGCCATTGACCGCGCCGATCCCGACATCATCTACTGGGAGTGGCAGGGCGGAAACATCAACCGCCGCGATCTGCGCACGGGTGAAAACAAGGACATCAAGCCGCAGCCCGAGCAGGGCGATCCCGATTTCCGTTTCAACTGGAACACGCCCATCGTTCTGAGTCCCAACGATGAGAGCAGACTGTACGCGGGCTCCCAGTTTCTGCACCGCTCCACCGACCGGGGAGAATCCTGGGAAAAGATTTCGGGCGATCTGACCACCGACGATCCGGACAAGCAGCGGCAGACCGAATCGGGCGGGCTGACGATCGACAACACCAACGCCGAAACACATTGCACGATCTTCACGATCAGCGAGTCCCCCCTGGACAAGAGTGTGATCTGGGTCGGCACCGACGACGGCAACATCCAGGTCACCGATAACGGCGGGAAGGAATGGCGGCTGGCCAGCGGCGGCATCGAGGGGTTGCCGGACGGCACCTGGGTCAGCTGCATTGAAAGTTCAGGGCATGATCGCGAAACCGCCTTCGTCACGTTCGACGGCCACCGCACCGGCGACATGGCGCCGCATGTGTACGTCACCCAAGACCTGGGCAAAACCTGGCGCTCGATAACGACGGATGACATTGTCGGGTATGCCCACGTGATCAGGCAGGACCCCGTCAATGCCGACCTCCTGTTCCTCGGTACGGAATTCGGCCTGTTCATCACCCTGGACGGGGGGCTGCACTGGGCCAGGTTCGAGGAGGAGTTCCCGCCCGTATCGGTCCGGGACATGGTGATCCAGGCAAGGGATTCGGCCCTGGTGATGGGTACGCACGGGCGGGGCATCCAGATCATCGACGACATCCGGATCCTGCGCCAGTTGACCACCGAAACCCTGACCGCCGACGTGGCGCTGCTCGACTCCAGAGCAGCGGCCCTGCGCACGCCCCAGTGGAAACAGCATTCCCCGGGCAACAACTACTTCGTGGCGGGCAATCCGAGCTCGGCGGCGGGGATCGTCTACTTCCTGAAAAAGCGACACATGTTCGGGGAAATGAAACTGGAGATCTTCACCCCCGAGGGCGAACTGCTGAAGGTCCTGCCCGGCGGCAAGCGCAAGGGCCTGAACTTCGTGCGGTGGTCGCCGCGGTTGAAGCCGCCCAAGGTGGCTCCGTCGCCGACTTTGAACCCGTCCCTTTCCTTTGCCGCCGCTTTCGGTCCGGCCGCGCCCGAGGGGACCTACACCTACCGCCTGACCAAGGGCAAGGATGTCTACGAAGGCACGGTGGACGTGGGTTATGACCAGGATTTCCCCCACGCGGTCAAGGAAAGAGCCCTCCAGCAGCAGACCGTGGGCGAATTGTATGAGCTTTTGGGCCGGTTGGCCTACTTGGCCGAGGCCGCTGACGGTGTTCGCCATGGTGCCCGCGATCGGGCCGGCCTTTTGAAAGAAGATGGCACGTTGAGCACGCGGCTGCTGTCTTTTGCCAGCGATATTGAGGAAGTGCACAACGGTTTCATGGTTTCGGGCGAGATCCAGGGCATCAGCGGTCAAAGGAAGACCTGGGAGAAGATGTTGCGGCTGTACGGGTCGGTCAGCGCATACGGTGGGCGGCCGACGGCGTCACAGCTGGCCCGTTTGGCGGTCCTGCGTGGCGAGATCGAGGTGACTGAAACGGATTTCCACGAACTCATCCGTGCCAATCTGGAAGACCTGAACGGGAAGTTGGCGGACCAGGAATTGGAGCCCATCCACCTGCTGACTGAAGAAGAGTTTGCAGCCAGGGGAGATTAGCGGGCAGGCCAATCTCCCCTGGGCAATGTTCCGTTGAACCGTGCTTCTACTCCGCTTTCGGCCCAAGCTTGACGACCAGCGCCAGGGTAAAGATCGTATCCATCTTCTTCAACGGAGTGGTCACGTTTTCCCCGGTGGGAACCCCGGCCCCATCCAGCAGGGGAACCGTGGTCAGGGCCGGCTGGTTGCGCCACAACATCTGGAGCGCGGGCTTCAGCTGGAGGGTCTCGCTGATGGCGACGGGCAGGGAATTGTACCAGTCGAAGCGAAGGTCGTCCGAATTGTCCAGGTTCCAGTCGCCGACCAGGGTGCTCTCGAAATTCGTGGTGCCGGACAGCTGGAGCTTCAGGTCGTAACCGAAACGAAAGCCGGGAAAATCGGATTTCACGAAGGGGTTTTCCACCACGTCTTCCTGGAACGTGTAGGTCAGGGAATAAAAGGTCTTGAGTTTGAGCTTGTCGGTGTCTTTCCAGTTGTTGCCCGCGCCCAGGGCGATAAGGAACCGACTGTCGATCCCGGCAAAGCGATTGGCCAGCCAGTCGACACCCGAGTAGACGAAAAATTTCGGACTGATGGAATATTGATACCAACCCCGGGCAAAATATATTTCGGCGGTTTTGGTGGTGACCTTGTCTTCCAGAATCTGATAATCGGTGGGGGTGCCTTGCGCGGTCCGCGTGAGGAGCGAGGATTCGGTTTGTGTCGCGCCGCCGGTGAAGGTCAACTCGGACTGCGACCAAACACGACGCAGTTTGGCTCCCAGCCCCAAGGTGCTGGATTCCGAGTTGCCGGCCGTCATGACCTGGGCCAGTTCCGCATCCAGATACCATCCCGGAATTTCCTCGCCGGCCATTGCCGGGGCGGCGCCCGCCAGGATCGAAATCGTAACCATGGCTGCCAAAGAAACGCTCCGGAATCCATGCATTATCGTTGCCTCCATGTTGGGTGCTGAAACATCAAATCGGGTTCGGTTACCTGACGGGGAATCCCAACCCCTCGGCGGGGTCCCCGGGACCTACCGACCCTTTGGACACTTGGATTGTTGCGAAAATACAAACTATCAGGAATTGAAAAATGCGTCTCCTAAAAACTGACAAAACAATTAACCACCTGTAAACAAATAAGTTAAAAACGGAGTAAACCGGAGGGATAATCCCCTCGGAAAATAATGAAAAACGCCCTGTTTATTTCTTGACATCAACTGTTTAAATTAAAACATTTATCCCAAATCAACCGGTTGTGGATTAAGGGTTACCGGTTGACGCTCTTTCAGGAGTCGCCCACCGCGGCTCAACCTGGAGGGTCCTTTTCATGGTCCAATTCTACCTTGAAGACGAACGGATTACCGAATTCGTCGCCCACCTCATGAACCGTCATCCGGTTTACGCGCCGCACCGCAAGGGAGAGAAATCCTTTTCTTTCGAGCGTACGGAAAACGCGGCCGACGTGGTTCTGGATTACCCGCGCACCATGCACTCGGTGAAGAAATTCTTCCTGCCGCCGCGCGAGGAACTGCTCAGCTTCGACCTCGAGGAAAACGATTTTCAGACAGCGGACATTCCAACCTCCGCGGCTGTCTTCCTCGGTGTCCATTCCTATGACCTGGCGGCGGTCGGCAGGCTGGACTACAACTTCACCGTCGGCAGTCCGGAACGGAACTACCTGACGCGCCGGCAGGACGCCGTCTTCATCGGCGTTTCCTTCGAGCCGGACGCGTATCACTTCTCCGGCTCGGTCGGCATTCGCCCCGAGGACAGCACCGGTTGCGACATCTTCTTGACCAGGCTGTTCGACGGGTACGTCCTGGAGGTTCTCACGCCCAAGGGCCAGGAGCTCTTGGAGGGACTGGACCTGCCGGCCCATGACGCGGGCAAACCGGTCACCGGCCATTTCCAGCAGCACATTTTCGTGCCGCAGGCCAAGTTGGGCGAGATCATGGAACGCAGCTACGACAATGCCGTCTGGGAAGAAACGGCGGAAAAATGCGTCGGCTGCGGCACGTGCAACCTGGTCTGCCCGACCTGCTACTGCTTCAACGTCGAGGAAAACGTGGACATCACGGTGACCAAGGGCAGCCGCGAGCGCCACTGGGACGGCTGCATGCTGCGCAAGTTTTCCGAGGTTGCCGGCGGCGAGGTGTTCCGCGAATCGCTGGCCTCCCGGCAGCGGCACCGTGTGTTCCGGAAATTCAAGTACATCAGCGACCAGACGGGGCAGCCGTGGTGCGTGGGGTGCGGACGTTGCACCGCCTACTGCACCGCCGGCATCAGCATCGTCAGCATCGTCAACAGGCTCATCGGAGACTACGAACGCGCCGCCGTGGCGCCGGTATAGGGGAGGTCGGACATGAATCTCAGCGAGTTGAAGACACCCGCCGAACTGGAAGACCTCTACCAGCCGGTGATGGCCCAGATCAAGGAAGTCAAAAGACTGTCGGCCATGGAGACCTACTACCGGGTCGAACTTCCCGGCGGCGAGGAACTGGGCCACGTGCCGGGCCAGTTCGTGGAACTGTCCATATTCGGCGTGGGCGAGGCGCCGTTTTCGGTCTCCTCGTCCCCCACGTTGAAGGGATCGTTCGAACTGGGGGTGCGGCGCGCGGGCATGTTGACCGACGTTCTGCTGCGCCAGCAGCCGGGCACGAAAATCGGCATCCGCGGGCCCTTCGGCAACGGCATCGACGTCGAGAAGTTCAAGGGCAAGGACGTGCTGATCGTCGCGGGCGGCATCGGACTGGTGCCCATGCGGTCTATGATCAACTACGTCATCGACAACCGGGACCAGTTCGGCAAGCTGATCATCTGCTACGGCAGCAAGACCGATCAGGATCTGCTGTTCACCGACGAGCTGTCCCGGTGGGAAAAGGATCCCTCCATCGACTACCGCGTCACCGTGGACCAGGGCTCGGGTTCATGGCAGGGAAACACCGGCGTGATCACCACGTTGATTCCCGGCCTGGACCTGGATCTGCCCAACACCGTGTGCTGCATCTGCGGACCGCCGGTCATGTACCGTTTCGTCCTGCTGTCGCTGAAGTCGAAAGGCCTGGCGGACGAGAACATCTACATGTCGCTCGAACGGCGCATGAAGTGCGGCGTGGGCAAGTGCGGGCACTGCCAGATCAATCATTCCTACGTCTGCCAGGACGGTCCGGTCTACCACTACCCAGACATCAAGTCGTTGCAGGAGGCGTTGTGATGGCCGACAAACCCCGTGTCGCGATTTTCGACTTCACCGGCTGCGAAGGCTGCGAGCTGAACCAGCTGAACTTCGAGGACCAGCTGCTGGACATCCTGGCCCACGTCGACATCGTCGAGTGGCGCGAGGCCATGGACGGCCAGGTGGACGAATATGACATCGCCTTTGTCGAGGGTTCGCTCTCGACGCCCGACTGCATCAACCGGATCAACGAGGTGCGCCGCAAGGCCAAGGTCCTGGTCGCCCTCGGCGCCTGCGCGGTGCAGGGCGGGGTCAACGGCATGAAGAACACCCGGCCCATTGAGGAGGTGCGCCAGGAGGTCTACGGGGACCAGAAATACCTGTTCCCGACCCTGCCGGCGCTGCCGCTGTCGTCGGTGGTCAAGGTGGACTACAACGTGCGCGGCTGCCCCATGACCCAGGTCGAATTCCTGAAGGTCTTCACCTCCCTGGTCATGGGCAAGGAGCCCATCGAGCCGGACCATTCGGTCTGCGTGGATTGCAAGCTCAAGGAAAACGAGTGCGTCTACGAGAAGGGCATGATTTGCCTGGGCCCGGTGACCCGCGCCGGCTGCGAGGCCCAGTGCCCCAGCGTCGGACAGTACTGCACCGGCTGCCGGGGTCTGGTCACCGAGCCCAATCTCAAGGGCATGGAAGACATCCTGGTCGAACACGGCCTGAGCGTGGACGAGGCCTGGAAACGGCTCGAACTCTACAACGCCAACCATCTGGAGGGGGTGCGCCCATGAGTTCCGTAACAAGTGCGGAAAGCGGCACCAACCTGGACATCAAGGTCAAGCACCTGACCCGGGTCGAGGGGCACGGCAATATCGTGGTCAACATGAAGGAAGGGGTGCTGGAGAAGGCGCAGCTCGAGATCGTCGAGGCGCCCCGGTACTTCGAGGCCATGCTCAAGGGACGCAGCTTCCATGAGGCGGCGATCATCACCTCGCGGATCTGCGGCATCTGTTCTCTGGGCCACCAGATCACCTCGCTGAAGGCCACCGAGCAGGCGCTGGGCCTGGAGGTCAGCGAGCAGACGGTCCTGTTGCGCAAGCTGCTGATCCACGGGGCCACGCTGCAGTCCAACATCCTGCACGCCTACTTCCTGGCCGCGCCGGATTTCCTGAAGGTGGGTTCGGTGTTCCCGCTGGTGGGCACGCATCCCGAGGTGGTGGTCCGGGCGCTCAGGATGAAGCGGCTGGCCAACGACATCGGCGACGTCGTCAGCGGCCGCGCCGTGCACCCGATCACTCCGGTGCCCGGTGGATTCACGCGCATCCCGACGGCGGGCGAGCTGAAGGAACTCAAACGCCGCCTGGAAGAGGACATGTATCCCGACCTGCTGGCCACGGTGGAAACGCTGAAGGCGCTGGCCGGGGCCATCCCGCGGTTCGAACGGGAAACCGAGTACATCTCGCTGCGCAGCGATGATGATTACGCCCTGTACGACGGTGACATCTGCAGCACCGACACCGGCCGGGTGCCGGACAGCGAGTACCTGAAGATGACCAACGAGTTCGTGGTGCCCCACAGCACCAGCAAACACGCCAAGGTCGGCCGGTCCAGCTACATGGTCGGCGCCCTGGCCCGCTGGAACAACAACCACGACCGCCTGTGCGAACTGGCGCATACCGCCGCGGGCGCGCTGGGCCTCAAACCGGGCTGCTGCAACCCGTACATGAACACGATCGCCCAGGTGGTCGAAGCCGCCCATTGCGCCATCGACTCCATTGCGATCATCGACCAGTTGCTGGACGCCGGCTTGAAGGATGAAAAGCCCAACCAGGAACCGACGGTTTACGGGACGGGCGTGGGTGCGACGGAGGTGCCGCGCGGCATTCTGTACCACGAGTACACCTACGACCGGGCCGGCAGGATCACGGCCGCCAACTGCATCATCCCGACGGGTCAGAACCTGGCCAACGTCGACGACGACATGAAAAAGCTGGTGCCGGAGATCATCGACAAGTCGAAGGAGGAGATTACGCTCCATCTGGAGATGCTGGTCAGGGCCTACGACCCCTGCATCAGCTGTTCGGTGCACATGCTGGACGTGGACTTCATCGAGTAGGCGGGAACCATGAAGATCTTCGCGGTGGGCAATTCCTTCTTCGGGGACGACGGGGTCGGGGCCGCCGTGCTGGAAAGGATCCGGCGGGAGGACGTCTTTCCGGGCGCCGACCTGATCGACGTCCATACCGATGCCCTGGCCCTGCTCGACCACCTGAGCCGCGGGGAAATGAACGTGGTGGTGGATGCGGCGGAGATGGGCCTCGAGCCCGGCGCCGCGATCGGTTTCCGGCCGAGCGAAGTCCGGCTGAAGATCAATTCGGACCATCTGTCCATGCACGGGTTCGGCCTGGCCGAGGCTTTCGACCTGGCCGCCCAGCTGGACCGGATGCCGGACGACGTCCTGATCGTGGGCGTGGAACCGGAGCGTGTCCAAATCAATCAGGGGTTGTCCGCCGTCGTCAGCGATGCGGTGCCCCGAGTCATTTCCATCATTCAAGCGGAGGTTCAGTCAAATGGCTGAAAAAACCATCCTGGTAATAGACGACGACATCGATCTGGTGGAGATCATCCGGGTGACGCTGGAAAACCAGGGCTTCAAGGTGATCGACGCCCAGACCGGCGAACGCGGCCTGGCCATGGCAAAGGAACAGCGGCCCGACCTGATCCTGCTGGACGTCATGATGGGCAAGGTTGACGAAGGATTCCATGTGGCGTATGAGTTGCGGAGCGACGATACGACAGCCGAGACGCCCATCCTGATGCTGACCGCGGTGACCGACCAGACAGGGTTCGATTTCGACCCGGGCAGGGACAAGGATTTCCTGCCGGTGAACGAGTTCCTGGCCAAGCCGGTCAGTCCCCGCATGCTGGTGGATATGGTGCGCAAGCATTTGCCGACGAGTGTGTGAGGTGTGATCTGCGAAGCCCGAATGAACCCATAGCGCCCGGTTCCTCCCAGTTCGTATCGGCGGTTTCGCTGCGCCTGCGGCTGGACTGGTTCAACAAGCTGCGCTGGGGAGCGGCCCTCGGGATCATGGTCCTGGTGTTTGTCGCCGGCGTGGTGCTCGAGGCGGACATAGAGGTGCGGGGCCTGCTGTTGACCGGTGCGGTCCTGTTGCTGTTGAACACCATCTACGTGATCCGCAGCCGGCGCTTCCCGGCGGTGGAAATCACGCGGGAGCTGCGCCTGGTCAAGGTCCAGATGGTCTGTGATCTGGTCGCGCTGACCATCATGCTGAACCTGTCCGGCGGGGTGGAAAACCCCCTTCTTTTCATCTACATCATCCACGTGATCATCGCCAGCCTGCTGTTCAAGGGGCGGGAAATCTTCCAGATCGCCTGGCTCGCCATCTTCCTGTTCACGGCCGAGGTCTTCGGCGAGTTTTTCGATCTGTTTCCCCACCATCACCTGCCGACCGCCGGTGAAATGTCCCATGAACTTCCCTTCATCCTGATGACCCTGGGCTCGTTCTGGCTGGTGATCCTGTTCAGCGCCTATGTCGGGGCCCTGATCATGAAGCACAACCGGTCCATCAAGGATGAACTGGTCGTCCGGCAAAAGGTGTTGTTGTCCGAAGACCGGGCCAAGACCGACTTCTTCCGTTACGTTACCCACGAAATAAAAAGCCCGGTGAATACCGCGCAAAGCGGAGTGGAAACCGCCCTCGATCTGGGAGGCGACTCCCTGGCTCCCTCGATCCGGGACGTCCTCGGCCGGGCGGTCAGCCGGCTCCAGCAGGCCACCAGAATCGTCCAGGATCTGGCGGACCTGACCCGCGGGGGTGTTCTCAAGGAGGAAAACCTGGCCGCGGTCGATTTAAACAAGCTGATCACCACCGCGGTCGACGCCCAGGGTGAGGTGGCGGTCCGCAGCGGTCTGAAAATCGACCTGGCGCTTCCGGACCGGCCGGTGGTCCTGACCACGGTTCCTCCCATGGTCGAAACCGTGGTCGCCAACCTGGTGAACAACGCCTTTCGCTACAGCCACGACGGCGGCCGGGTTTGGGTAAGGGTCGTGGACCTGGGCAAGAGGGTGAGCCTGGTGGTGGAGGACGAGGGTATCGGAATCTCGGAGGAAGACCTCGACCTGATATTCGAAGAGTTCTTCCGCTCCACCTCGGCGCGGGACAAATCGAATCTGGGCACCGGCCTGGGCCTGCCCATCGTCAGGAAGTTCGTGGAGGAATTGGGGGGCTCCATCGAGGTGGAGAGCAAGGAAGGCACGGGATCGCTCTTCACGGTGACTCTGCCGCGGCGATCCCGGAAAAAGAGGAAATGAGACGACTCAGCCCGGAGAACATGAAATGCCGGACAAGATAAATTGCGGAGGATTGATGGAACGGGGCGACCTGTGCCTGGTCGAGGTGCTCGGTTTCGATTGGCGGCCGGGCCAGGCCTGCGGCATCCTGGGAAAATTCGGTCAGGCGGGGATCTCGTTGTCCTATCTCAGCATCGGCAACGGGCCCGAAGGGGACAAGAACATGTCCTTCTGCCTGAGCACCACGAAGCTGGCCGACCACCGGCACCTGCTGGACGAGGTCCAGGCGGAATACAACCCCACCAAGATCGAAGCCCGCGCGCCCATGGTCATCCTGACTCTCTACGGGCCACATTTCCTGGAAAAGCATAATCTGGCCAGCGAGGTGTTTTCGGCCCTGTGCGTGGACGGTATCAACGCCCACACGGTGTGCTCGTCGGTCAACAGTATTTCGGTGGTGGTCGATACGCTGGACCGGGACCGCACGGTGGCGTGCCTCGGGCAGAGGTTTTCCTGGCCGGAATAACTCAGTTCAACAGCCAGGTGGTGGCCAGGCGCAGTTCGGGGATCCGCTCGTTGACGTCGTCGAGGCCCTCGAGGTGGTAGTTCCGCCGGGAATTGATCAGCCGGTATTCCAGACCCAGGCCCAGGTTGAAGCGGATGGGAAGCTCCATCCGGACGAACGATTCACCCAGGAAGTGGTCGGCGTCGTTGCCGTTGACGGTGTGGATCCAGCTATGGGTGTGGCCGACGTGCAGATAGTGCCAGCCGTTCCGGCCGATCCTGGCCGCCAGGTCCACGCCGGCGCCCGGTCCGTAGTCGTAGGTCCGGCCCGAAGTGCTGCGGTAATCCGACTTGTTGGCCCCCAGGATGATGGCGTTCGTGTGAAGCTCGGTCCTTATTTCCAGCCCGGAGTCCGTTTCGAACCGGGACATGAGGCCCGCTCCCAGGCTCTGGGCGCCGAACTCGACCTTGGAGTTGTTGAGGTAGTCGTAGCGGAGGAAGCCGGCCAGGATGTGCGAGGACGGATCGGTCTCCTTCAGGAAGGTTCCGGCCAGCATGCCGTTGACTTCCACCCGCCCGACCAGCTTGACGTCGGCGAAGTTCAACTGCAGGTCCATGTCGAAGGAGTCGAAGGGCTGGTCCATGTCCCCGAAAAACATGTCTCCGTATTCGAAGTCGAACTTCATGTAGACCCGGGTCGTATCGGTTTGCCACAGCTGGTCGTCGGCGACGGTGCGGAAACCGATATCCATCTGGGAACTGTAGTTGGCGGGGAAACGGTCCGGGCTGTTCGCGTAGACCCGGCCCCAGTCGCCGTCGAGGATACGGTTCAACCCTCCCATGGGGTTGATCAGCATCCCACCGACTTCGCGCCAGTTGCGCGAGCTGCCGGTGGCGGTGTTGTCGCGGACGGTCATGGACAACCGGTGGAGCATTTCACCCAGGGTGACGCCGCCCACGCTGGTGGCGATCCAGTCGTTCATCGAGGGGTGGTGGACCTCGAAGAAGAATTCCCACAGGTAGCTGCCGGCAAAAGTGAAGGGCACCGACTCCCAGAAGGTGTAGCCGTTGCCGCGGGCGGCGTTGAAGTACTGGCTGCCGTGGTAGGGATGGTCGATCTGGTTGGTCGAGAAGTTGTTGTCGTCCCACTCGAAACCGTTGGCGAGATTTTCCGACATGGAGTTGAAGCCGATGCGGAAACCGGGATTGGTGCCCCCCTCCCGGATATAACGGTCGTAGAACCAGATCAGGGCGTTCAGTCCCACGACCTCCACGGCGGCCCGGGTGAAGTTTTTCTTCACGATGATGGAGGTATCGGTGAGCGCCGAACGGTTGGTCTTGTCCCAGTCGATGGGCTTGGGTTCGTTGGCGTCCCATTTCTCGGGGGGCAGGGTGCCCTGCGCCTGGTCGGGATTGCGCACGGGGTCCGTCTGGGCGGCACACGGAGCCGCCAGACCCGCCAACAGGGTCACCGAAACCAGGAATATCAGGTTGATCAGTTTGACTTTCATTTCTTTCCGCGGGTGGAAGGGTCCGTACTTTGGGCGCAATCCTAGGCCAAAATCGTATTTGCCGCTACTGAAAGCTTGGGTTAGGATGTGCCCATGTCGAATTCCCGAAAAACCAGCAATCTCTTTATGGTGTTGGCTCTTACAGTCATGGTCCTGTGCCTGTCGGCAGGCCCGGCCACCGCGCGGAAGACCCATGTCCGTGACGGATGGCTGGTCGGCCTATCCTACGGCTACAGCCAGGGCCACATAAGCTGGTCCGGTGAGCCGCAGGGTTCCTACAAGGGAGGGGCCATTCCCCAGATCCGATTTGGCCGCATGGTCAGCAGCAAACTGGCCCTGGGTTTGGAATACCACGGCTGGATGCTGGAACAGGGGATCGTGCCGGTGAAGATCCGCAGCAGTCTGCAGAGCGCCACCCTGGCGGCCACCTGGTATCCCGGCGGGGCCGGCTCGGCCTGGGAGGGGTTCTACCTCCGGGGAGGCGCGGGTTACGCCTGGGCTGGATTATCCTTCGTCGAGATCGATGAAGAACCCCCGGAACACGTGCCCCTGGAGCAGGAACACGGCACGCGCTACGATGAATCGGGTCTGGGGCTCAATGTCCAGATGGGCTACGAATTCCGGGTCAGCCGGAGTTTCGCGGGGGGGATCGGCATGGGTTTCGATTACCTGTCGATCGACAAGACCATCTACAAGTCGTCCTACTATTTCCCCGTCACCCTGACCGCGGTCTGGTACTGGGACTGATCAGCATATCCGCGGCAACTGCTCTCCCACCGGCATATCCACGATGCGTTCGGCCCCCAGGCCGGTTTTCATGGCCACCAGCCCCGGATGATCCGCCACGACTTCGCCGATGACCGCCGCGTCCCGGCCATGTTCGTGGGCCCGCATGGCCTTTACCACGGCGTCGGCCTCGTCCCCGGGAACCACGGCGATCAGCTTGCCCTCGTTGGCCACGTACAGGGGATCGATACCCAGGATCTCGCAGGCGCCCCGCACGTCCGGCCGCACCTTGACGGCGCCCTCGTCCAGTTTGATGCCCACTTTGCTGGCCCTGGCGAATTCGTTCAGGGTGGTGGCCGCGCCGCCGCGGGTGGGGTCGCGCAGGGTCTTGGCGCCCGGCCCGGCGGCGAGGATTGTCGTCACCAACCCGTTCAGGGCCGCGGTGTCGCTGATCACCGTGGACTGGAAGCTGAGTCCCTCGCGCACGGTCATGACCGCCATGCCGTGATCGGCCAGGGTTCCGGACAGGATGACCGCGTCTCCCGGTTCCAGGGAACCGGCCGACAGACGCACGCCGTCGGGAATGACGCCCACGCCCGAAGTGTTGATGAAGATTCCGTCGCAGCTGCCGCGGCCGACCACCTTGGTGTCGCCGGTGACGATGCGCACGCCCGCCTTCTTCGCCGCGCTTTCCATCGAACACAATACCCGGTGGAAATCCGCGAGCGGCAGCCCCTCCTCGAGCACGAAACCAACCGACAGAGCGTGGACTTCCGCCCCGCCCATGGCCACGTCGTTCACGGTGCCGTTGACCGCCAGTTCGCCGATGTCGCCGCCCGGAAAAAAGATGGGGCTGACCACGAAGGTATCGGTGGAAAAGGCCAATCGTCCCGGCGGCAATTCGAGCACGGCCTGGTCTTCGAGCTTCTCCAGTTCGGGGCTGGCGAAGCGGGGCATGATCAGCTTGTCGATGAGGTCGGCCGACAGCAGGCCGCCGGCCCCGTGGGCCAGCTGGATGGAATCGTGGTCCATCAGCGGCAGCGGGCAACTCATTTTGCCGAAGTCCGGGCGTTCGGTCACAGCAGGCCCTTCCTGGAGTATTTGTGGTACGCGGCGCAGGCGCCTTCGCTGGAGACCATGGTGGCGCCCAGCGGCGAGGTCGGAGTGCACTCCTTGCCGAAGGCCGGGCACTCGTGCGGCTTCTTCAAACCCTGCAGGATTTCCCCGCTGATGCAGACCTCCGGTTCCTCGGTCACGATGTCGTCGACGGCGAATTTCTTCTCCGCGTCGAAGGCCGCCAGTTCGTCGCGGATCTTCAAGCCGCTGCCGGGAATGTTGCCGATGCCCCGCCATTTGCGGTCGCAGACTTCGTACACTTCATCGACCACCGCGCGCGCCGCTGGGTTGCCTTCGGCCCTCACCACGCGCAGATACTGGTTTTCCACGCCCGGCTCGCCGCTCTCCAGAAGCTGAACGGTTTTCAGGATGCCCTCGAGAATATCCACCGGTTCGAACCCCGTCGGCACGATGGGCACTTTGTATTTAGCGGCCAGGGGTTCGTATTCCTCCCAACCCATGATGGAACACACGTGGCCCGCGGCGAGGAAACCCTGCACCCGGTTGACGGGCGAAGAAAGAATGGCCTCCATGGCCGGCGGCACCAGCACGTGGCTGACGATCTCGGAGAAGTTGGCCAGCCCTTCGGCGGCGGCCTGCTTGACGGCCATGGCGTTGCCCGGCGCGGTGGTCTCGAAGCCCACCGCGAGAAAAACCACTTCGCGAGCGGGATTTTCCCGGGCCAGTTTCACCGCTTCGAGGGGCGAGTAGACCATGCGGACGTCGCCGCCCCGCGACTTGACCCGGAACAGGTCGTCACGGCTGCCGGGAACGCGCAGCATGTCGCCGAAGGAAGTGAAGATCACCTCGTCGCGCGCGGCGATGGCCAGCGCCCGGTCGATGGTTTCCAGAGGCGTGACGCACACCGGGCAGCCGGGGCCGTGGACCAGGGTGATCTCCGGCGGCAGCAACTGATCGATGCCGTACCGCATGATCGCATGGGTCTGCCCGCCGCAGATCTCCATGATCACCCAGGGCCGGGTGACGGTCCGCTTGATTTCTCCCAGCAGACCCTTGGCCAGTTCGGGGTCACGGAATTCGTCCAGGTATTTCACGTGATGTCCTTTTCCTTGGCGTCTTTTTCCATGATGTCCGCCAGACGGCCCAGTTCACGCAGCGAGGCCTGGGCCTCTTCCTCGTTGAGCACCTGCAAGGCGAACCCGGCGTGCACGATGACGTAGTTGCCCACTTCCGCTTCGGGAGTGTACGTCAGGCAGGCCTGGTTGCGTGTGCCGGCATAGTCGATCAGGCCCATGACCAGCCCGTTCTCCTCGAAAGTTTCAAGCACCTTGCCGGGTATGGCCAGACACATGGCCGCTCCATTCTGTTCGATGCAGGGATGGTAATCGGCGTCCCGCTTCCTGTATAATAACACCCCGAACCGGTAAATTCAGGAGGATTCGACTTGCGTTATCCATACTTGTTATTGGCTCTGGCGGCGCTTTGTTTTTGTGTCGGCGCCTGCAGTGACGACGACCCCGCAAGGCCCGGGGAATTCGCGGTCACCATCAAGGTTGCCGATGCCGCCGGCGACCCCGTGGAGGGGTTGCGGGTGGGCCTGGTCAACGACACTTCGTTTCTCCCGGACGGAGCCCGGGCAGCCAAGGCGGCCACGAGCATCCGGTTTCAGATGGCGGTTTCAGCCCGGCTCCTGTTCACCATCGAGGACATCGAAGGCCGGGAAATCCGGATTCTGGTCGACGAGGACCTGAACGCGGGCACCTACACCTTGATGTGGGATGGTGTGGACAATGAGGGTGTTCACCAGCCTTCGGGCCGTTACACCGCTCACATGGCCGCAACGGAACTCGACACGGGCGACCTGATGTTCGAAGACAGGACGGACATGCTGCTGGCGATGCTTGATATGTCGCGGGTGCCGGCCGGCTACACCGATGGTAACGGAAAACTGGTGCTGAAAGACAAGAAGCTGTTTCCCCACCTTTACGACTTGCCGGATATGCAGGCCACCAACGAAAACGGTGAACCCATCGGCCTGATTAATTTGACGCCGTTGATGCGGATCAGCCTGAAGGACGAAGTCGGCGGCGGGTACATGAACTTCAAGGAAGAGATCATCGCGGGAACGGTTTTGAACGTGGTCTGGGACCCCCGGCTGACAACCGGAACCGAGTTCCAGGCAACGGATATCGGGGAGCCGGATTATGTCGGGCCCCCGCCTCCGGAAGGAAAATTCGAACTGAGCGGGGTCTACCCCAATCCGTTCAATTGATCCGCCTGGGTGTTACTCCCCGGTCGCCTCGTCCAGGATCTGCTGCAGGTCTTCCTGCTTGATCGCCATCATCAGCTCGCCGTCGGGATACTTGACGGCCATGACGCCCTGCTCGCAGCCGCCCAGGCAACCGCTCTGGAATACGCGGACCCGTCCCTCCAGACCCTTCTCCTTGACCATGTTCTTCAGCTCATCACGCAGGTCGCGTCCGCCGCGGTCGGCGCAGCAGGGTTTGGGATGCCCGTCGGGCCGCTTGTGGGTGCAGACGAAGATGGCGTTGGGAAAGGGCGCGGGAAATTTCAACATCGTTCACTCCGGGGTTGGCGGGTGTTGATTTTAATTTTCCCTACTAATAACTGATTTATCTCCCACCCGCACCCAGGCGGGCCCGGGCGACCGCAGCCTGTCCCAAAGCGACCGCGCCGTCGTTGGCCGGGACCCGGGCGGGGCGGTGGACCGTAAAACCGTCTTCACGCAAACTGCGGGTCGTTCCGCTCAGCAGGATCTCGTTCTGGAATACGCCGCCGCCCAGGACCACGTCCCTGATTCCGGTCCGGGCGGAGGCTTCCCGGGCCGCGGCCGCGAACAGGTCGATGAGGGTCCGGTGGAACCGTGTGCTGATTTCGGCCGGCGGGGCGCCGGTGCCCAGGGCCTCGACAACCCCCCTTATGATGGGGATCACTGGAACATTGAACCCGTCAACCTCTTTGGATTCAACGGATTGCCAGGAAGATGCCCCCCGGGGGGCATCCACGGACAAAGGCGCGGCAAAGGGCAAGGCCGCGGCGACTTCGTCACAGCTGGTCAGGGCCATCATCTCGATGGCTGCCTGGGCCTCGTAGCGGGCCTCGAGCCAGCCGCCGGTCAGGGCGGCCACGGCGTCGAACAGGCGGCCGCAGCTGCTGGTCACCGGGGAGTTCACTCCTTTGTCCAGCATCTCCAACACCGCGGCCACGGGCAGATCATCCATCCACGGCAGTTTCGGCAGGTCATCCCCGTAGGCATGCCGCAGGTAGCTGACGGCCGTGCGCCAGGGTGCGCGGATCGCCGCGTCGCCCCCCGGCAGGGGAACGGGGTCAAGATGGCCCACGCGCCGAAAATCCGTCAGGTTTCCGGCCAGGATCTCCCCGCCCCAGATGGTGCCGTCGGTCCCGAACCCGGTGCCGTCCATGATCAGGCCGATCACCGCGTCGGTCAGCCCGTGCTCGGCCATGACGGCAGCCATGTGGGCGTGGTGGTGCTGGACCGGCATCAGGGTCACCCCCGCCTCTGCCTGCTCCTTGGCCCACCGCGTGCTGAAGTAGCCGGGATGAAGGTCGTGGGCGATCACCCGGGGCTCGCACTCCAGGACATCCTGCAAGGTGGCCACCGTCTCGGTGAAGAATTCGAACGCCTGCAGATTTTCCAGGTCGCCGATGTGGGGGCTGAGAAAGGCCCGGTCTTCCTTCAACAGGCAGACGGTGTTCTTCAGCTCGGGTCCGGCCGCGAGGATGTCGGGACCTTGTCCGCCGCCTTCCAGGTGCACCGGCACCGGCGCGTGGCCGCGGCTGCGCCGGAACAGAAGCGGTTCCCCGTCCAGGTCCTGGATCACCGAATCGTCCGCCCGGCGTACGATGTCCCGGTCGTGCAGCAGCCAGGAATCGGCGATTCCCTGCAGCCGGGTGGTTGCCTCCTCGTTGCCCAGGCAGATGGGCTCGTCGCTGGCGTTGCCGCTGGTCATGACCAGGGCCTCGACGCCACGGGCCCGCAGCTTGTCGAATAACAGATGGTGCAGGGGAGTGTACGGCAGCATGACTCCCAGGCGCCGGTGCCCGGCCGCGACCGAGGGGGCCGCCAGCTGGCCGCCGTCGTTTTTTTCCACCAGCACGATGGGGGCCCGTGCCGAAGTCAGCAGTTCCTCCGCGGCCTGGTCGAAAACGCCCAGCAACCGCGCGGATTCCAGGTTTCCGGCCATGACCGCCAGGGGCTTGGCTTCGCGGTTCTTGCGCCGGCGCAGGCGCGCGACGGCTTTTTCATCGTCCGCCCTGACGGCCAGATGGAAACCGCCCAGACCCTTGATCGCCAGGATCCGGCCGACGGCCAGCAGTCCCGCCGCCGCTTCCAGGGGATCGGTGCGGCCGGGGACAACGCCGCCGTCGTCTTCCAGCCACACGCGTGGCCCGCACTCCGGACAGGCGTTGGGTTGCGCGTGAAAGCGGCGGTCGCCGGGATCGTCGTATTCGGCCTGGCACACCGGACACATGGTGAACGGGGCCATGGAGGTATGGGGTCGGTCGTAGGGGATGCGGCCGATGATGGTCCACCGGGGCCCGCAGTTGGTGCAGTTGGTGAAGGAGTATCCGCAACGCCTGTCTTCGGGATCGCGGATTTCGGCCAGGCAGTCGTCGCAGGTGGCCACGTCGAAGGGGATCAGGGTGCGGGTTCCGGGCGCGTCGACCGAGGCCCGGATTTCGAATTTACCCGCGAATACACCCGTGAATACACTCGCGAATCCCTCCGCGCCGGCTTCGGCTTCCATCACCTCAACGGCCACCGCCACGATGTCCGCCAGGGGCGGCGCTTCGGCGGTCAACCGGGCGACGAAGCGGTCCAGCGCCTCGTCCGGCCCCTGGATTTCGATGACCACGCCTTCGCTGGTGTTGGTGACGAACCCCCCCAACCCCTCGTCGCGCGCCAGGTTGTAGACGAAGGGACGGAACCCAACGCCCTGGACGATACCGTCGACCAGCAGCCTGCGACGAAGGAGCGGGGAAGAGGTCATGATCCGGCCCGGCGACTCCCCAACTGGTCCTTCAACCAATCGTACCACTGGTCCAGGCCTTCGCCTGTGGTGGCGGACACGCGGTGGAACGCGAGCCGGGGATTCACCGACCGCGCAGCCTGTTCACACTTGTCCACGTCGAAGTCCACGTAGGGCAGCAGGTCGATCTTGTTGATCAGGCACAGGTCCGCCGCGGCGAACATGGTGGGGTATTTGAGGGGTTTGTCGTCGCCTTCGGTGACGCTGATGATCACGACCTTGGCGGCCTCGCCCAGGTCGAACATGGCGGGGCAGACCAGGTTGCCCACGTTTTCGATCATCAGGCACGAGCCGTCGGCGGGCGCCAGTTCGTCACAGGCCCGCCGGATCATCCGCGCGTCCAGATGGCAACCCTTGCCGGTGTTGACCTGGATCACCGGCGCGCCGGTGGCGGCGATGCGGTCCGCGTCGTTCAGCGTCTGCTGGTCGCCTTCGATGACCGCAACGGCGACCTCGTCCTTCAGTGCGGTGATGGTGCGTTCGAGCACCGTCGTTTTACCCGACCCCGGCGAGGAAACCAGGTTCAGCGCGAGAATGCCCTTGGCCTCGAACCAGCCGCGGTTCCGTTGGGCCAGCAGGTTGTTCTGCTGCAGGATGTCGGCTTCGACCTGCAGCGTGCGCGAGGCCCCTTGTTCATGAAGATCAGGGGAATGATCATGATGGTGATGGTTGTGATCGTGGTGATCGTGCGCCTCGCCGTGATCGTGATGATGATCATGATGATGGTCGTGATGATGCCCGGATTCGCCGGGTTTGCGGAAGGTCACCGCCTCGGGGGGTTGGTTGCAGCCGCAGGTGTCACACATGTCGCACTCCCGGTTGGTTCAGGTTCGATTCAATCCACGTTGAGCGAACGGACCTTCAACTCCTTGCCCTGCAGGATTTCCAGCAGCGCCTGTCCGCAGTTCGGACAGACGGCCATGAAAAAATCCATCGCCACGTCGCGGTCGCAATCAGGGCAGTGTCCGCGGCCGGGAATTTCATGGATCACCAGCTCCGCGGTCTCGGCGAGCGTGCCGCGGCGGGCCGTTTCGAAGCAGAATTCCAGCGCCGGAATTTCCACTCCGGCCAGTCCGCCGACTTCGATTTCGACGGCGTTGATGACCCGGGCACCGGCCGCTCGCGCCTCTTTCTCCGCGATGTCCAGGATCCCGGCGACGATGGACATCTCATGCATGGTTACAACCCGAGGAAGCGGATGGCAAGGCCGCTGCCGAGAATGGCGGTGCCCGCGATGACGTGAGTATAGCGTTCGATCCGCTGCATGGGAATCAGCCTGATGCCGCGTTGCGCCAGGAAGACCATCAGCAGCATGGTGGCGATGGTCACCACGGCGAAGATGCCCGTCACCAGAACCATGCCGGCAATGCTGTTGGTGGCCGCGGGGTACATCAGGATGGGAATGAGCGGTTCGCAGGGGCCCAGTACGAAAATCACGAAAAGGGCCCAGGGGGTGAGGCTACGGCCCGGTCCGGAATTCCGGTCGTGCACGTGGGAATGTTCATGATGGTGGCTGTGATGGTGGCTGTGGGCCGTGCCGTCGGCATGCCGGTGCACGTGGGTGTGGGGGCGGTCCCGCAGGGCCTTGCGCAGGCCCCACACGGCGTAGACCAGGCCGAAGCTGATCAAAAGCCAGGCCGCGATGTCCCCGCGAACGCCCTCGATGATGTTCAGACTTCCGACCGCCAGTCCCAGACCGATGCCGACCAGGCCCAGCACCACCGAACCGAGAACATGACCTATCCCACAGAGGGTGGTGACGCCCAGGGTGCGGCCCAGGGACCAGTTGCGGGCTTTGCCGATGACGATGAAGGGCAGGTAGTGATCCGGGCCGGTCAGGGTGTGGACGAAACCGATGGTTGCCGCCGTGGCTGCCAGGACGCCGAGTTCCGAACCCATGTCACCCTCCGGGTAAATGCCTGCAAATCAATATGACAAAAATATAACAGGTTCCGGGTCCCGGACCAAGAAGAAAGCGTTTGGTGGATGATTTGGAGGATATATTAAGGAACCAGCCGGTATTATTGAGGGAAAAACCGGGCCGATTGGATTGGTAACCCTCGCCCAAAAGTTACCAGCAGGTGGCCCGGTTTTCCCGATGTATATTTTTTTTCAACCCAGTCGGTAGCGTCATCAAAACCTGATGATTCGAATTGAAATACAGGTTGAAATTTTTCCCGTTTGTTTTTTGCGACGCTACCGACCCACCGGAGTCGGAATCTCCCTCGCTACTCCCGTATATGTATAAAGGTCATGAGACGGCGATTTGGTTACACTCCCCGCAGCATTTTCTTCATTTTTTTTGGAGAAATTTTGATTATTACAAACAGGGCGGAAAAAACCTGTGAATAGTTTAAAACCTAAGTCAATTCCTCAAATACACCCGCGTCCCGATTCTTTCTGACGTTGTCCCAGGTGAAATATCGGCCGTTCATGGCGATGTAGACACCCGCGGGAAGGCTTTGGGCGAAGGCCAGGGCGCTGCCGAGATTGAAAAGTCCGTCGCTGCTGCCGAAAGCGTAGGGGATCATCGCTCCGGTCAGCACGATGGTCTTGTCGGTGATGTTCTCCCCCAAAAGGCGGGCGGTGGTTTCCATGGTATCGGTGCCGTGGGTGATGACGATGCGGTCGGGACCGCACTTGCGGCACTGGCCGAGAACGACCTGGCGGTCCTCGTCGTCCATGTCCAGGCTGTCGATCATCATCAGGGTGCGGATTTCCACGTCCAGCAGGCAGCGGCCCAGCTTGAGCATGTCGCGCAGGTGGGTGTCCTTGAAGTAGAGGCTGCCGCCCAGTTCGTCGTATTCCTTGTCGAAGGTGCCGCCGGTGACGAAGAGGCGGATCGGATCGGACATGGCGCTTCCTTTATTCCACTTCAAGCTGCAGGACGGTTCCGAAATCACCGACGGCGATCAGGGAATTCGTATCGACGAACGCGGCGGCATGAAGGGTGTTCCAGGTTTCGGTGTCCTTCTTGACCCAGGTGATGCCGCCGTTCTGGGTTAAATAAATCGCATGAGGGTATCCAAGCACCTGTCCCCTGAATTCGTCAAAGAACGAAATGCTGCTGAAACCGTCCACATTGAACTTGTTCTGGGTCCAGGTCAATCCCGCGTCCACGGTCCTCATGACCAGACCCCGGTCGCCCACTGCATAACACCTTCCGTTACCGACATAGCAGATACTTCGGATATCTTCAGTGACAAAGGTGTCCACCTCACTCCATGTGAATCCGCCGTCGGCGGTGCGCAGGTTTGCTCCCGATCTGCCGACGGCGAATCCGATGTCGGGTTCCATGAATACGACGGCCGTCAGCTTTGTGCCTAGGTGGTCATTATTTTTTTCCCAGGTGTTGCCGCCATCGGCGGTGAAATAGATTTCGCCTAATTCGCCGACGGCCAGGCCGGACTCGGTGTCCAGAAACGAAACATCCACAATGTTGGAGACGAACCCCGAAAACTGCGTAATCCAGTTTTGGCCCGCGTCGGAGGTGTGAAGGATCAGGTCATCATTTCCGACCGCCCAGCCATTCTGATCATCCACGAAATCAATGCCGGTAAGATTATTCGTTGTCCCGGCTTCCACTTCGGTCCAGGTGGCGCCGCCATCGATCGTTCTCATAATGGTCCCCAAAGCTCCCACCGCACAGCCAATGCTTTCGTCGGCAAAGTCCACGTCAAACAACAGGGCGCTCGTGCCCCGGGAAAGCCTGGCCCAGGTTCCCCCTCCGTCCGCGGTCTGGTACATCAGCCCGCCATCGCCCACGGCGACGCCGAATCTGCCGTCCTTGATGAATCCCCCGTGCAGAGAATGCTGTTTCGTGTGTTCAAGCTGGACGGTCCAGTTTTGACCGCCGTCCGTTGTCCGGAATATGCCTCCCATGGTTCCGCCCACGATAAGTCCGTTGTCCGGACCGTTGAAACCCACCTGGGCCAGGCTTCCCCATTCACCATGCGATTGGGTTTCCCAGGTAGCCCCTCCGTCCATGGTGCGCAGAATGGTCCCCTGATCCCCGACGACGGTGCCGATATTCGCGTCGACAAAGGAAACATCCCGCAAGGTCAGATTGGTACCCGTGGGCTGAGGGGTCCAGGTCATCCCGCCGTCGGAGGTTGCGACCACCCAACCCGAAGTGCCGACCGCAACGCCATGGTCCGCATCAACCATGGAGATTCCATTGAGATGATTGGACCACTCGGTCTCACGGGTCTCCCAGTTGAGGCCGCCGTCGATGGTCCACAGGATGGTTCCGGCCGCACCCACGACGACTCCGGTCAGGTCATCGAGAAAGTGGACATCCTTCAGATCCTGGTAGGAGTTGCTGGTCTGCTTTTCCCAGGATGCCCCGCCGTTGGTGGTCCTGAAAATCAGCCCCCTGTCGCCGACGATGGTTCCGGTTTCCGTATCGGTGAAACAAACGTTTCTCAGGGATTTATCGGTACCGGAGTCCTGGGTTTCCCAGGTTGTCCCGCCATCATTGGTGCGCAGGATGGTGCCGAAGGCTCCCACCATGGTGATCGTGACCGAATCAGCCATGGAAGCGCCGAAAAGGTGATCCCCCTGGGGCAGCGGGTTCCGCCAGGACCACTTGAATACATGTTCTGTCACAGGGGTGGGAAGTGGAGGGTCGGTGGCGTCGCTGGAACAGCCGAAAAGAAAAAAGGCGTATCCAGCCAACAATAGAAGGGCAAATGGTCCAGCCGGGTTGTAAAAAAATTTACGCATCATTTCCCTCTTTGGAGTCCGGGGCAAACCGGGAATCATGATTTCCGAATTTCAAATAACAACAATCAACCTCTCCCCGGCAAGCGAAGAATGCCGGTAGATCAGTAGGCGATAGTCGAAACCGTCATTGCGACGCCAGGCCTGGGTGATTTCGCCGCCCCAGGCCGAGCCCACGGGATCCGGATCCGGTGCGGCGTTGGCGGTCAGGAGCCGGAAAGCCTCGGGAAAGCTGTCGGCCTGTTTCCTGAGGATGTGGGTCATGAACGAGACCATTCCCGCATTGATGACATCCCCTTCCTGGTTGATCAGGATGGTCACCACCTGGTCGGTATCGGCCGGGATGTCGGCGCGCAGGCGGTCCCCGATGGCCAGCGAGTGGTCCGGCCGCCCCCCGATCTGCCGCAGGATCTCGCCATAGGGTTTGCCCACGGGGTTGCCCAGGTCGCCGAAAACCGCTTCCAGGTGGGGCAGGATCTCGAAGCCGGCCAAAAAGCCGCGGGCCGAGGCCGAACCGTCGCCGGTGGTGACGACCAGCCGGAAATGCCGGGCCAGTTCGGGAAGGTACTCGTCGAAGCCGGGCAGGGGCTGGGGCCGGCCGGTCAGCGGATCGTACGGAATCAGGGTTCCGGCCATGTCCCACAGCATGACGGCGGTCCGGTTGTCGGGCTGGTGGGGATCTGACGACATGGACAGGCTTTCAGGTTGCGGTTAAGTCCGATTCAGGCTTGTATGTTAGGGGATTAACATAACACACAAAAATGATTCCAAGGTACACTGACGCGGGGGCTTCGGTCCCCCATGTTAGCTGATGGGCTCCTAATTACCAACAGGGGGAGGACGAAATCATGCGATTATTTTCCTGGTCCGGACGACTTCCGGGATGGAGCAACGGCACGAGGGCGGGCGTCACGGCGATACTGATGGTGGGCCTGGTCCTGGCCGGATTCACCGGCGGCGCCCGGGCCGACACGCTGCAGCAGCTCATCGAACAGGTGGGTCCGGAGTACGCGGAAGCCTACGCGGCCCCGTTCATCCATTCCTTCGGTCCCAACCAGAATTCCAATCTCTACTCCACCGCGGCCATTCCCTACGGGAAGCTGACCTTCGGTTTCGGGATCAAGGTGATGGGCACCCATCTGAACGAGGAAGACCAGACCTTCAGCAAAGTGGTCAAAATAGACAACCTGGGTGATTTTGATCCGGCACTGGAGGGGGTGTCCGGGACGGCGGTCATGTCCGGGCCCACGGTCTTCGGCAGCACGGCGGACGAGGACATCGGCCAGGTCGATTTCTACGCCAACGGGGTCTATCTGGATTCCGTGGACGGCATCACGGGGTTCTGGGAAACACGCTGGGCGCCCCTGCCCGCGCCGGAGGCCTACATCGGCGGCATTGCGGGCTTCAAATTCACCCTGCGGTATCTGCCGACCATGTCTGTGGGGGATCTGGAAAACATATCGTACATGGGTTACGGCCTGCAGTGGAGCGCCAGTGGGGTGCTGAACAACTTCCCCGTGGACCTGATGGTGGGTTTCTTCCGTACGAGCCTCGATGTGGAGAATACCCAGGGCCTGGGCCAGGACAAGCTCTTCGATTCCGATGCCAATTCCTATTTCCTGGCCGTCAGCAAGAGTTGGCCGGCCCTGACCGTGTACACGGGCTTCGCCATCGAGGACTCGAAAATGGACGTGACCTATTACTACGATGACCCGGATTTTCCGGCCCTGACCCAGGAAGTAAATATCTCGGTGGACGGCCGCCAGAAAAGCCGGTTCACGGTCGGAGTCACCCTGGACTTCCTGCTGGAACTGAACGTGGAAGCCGGTTTCGGCGACCTGTCCACCTATTCGGCCGGCCTGATGTTCGGCTTCTGATCGAGCACGGTGACAACCAACGGACCGCAACACGGAATCACCGGTCCTCGTGAAAGGATGAAATCATGGAGCACAAAAAATTCATGTTTCGGGGGAGCGGAATCGGGGCTCTGCTGCTGCTGGTGGCCGGTGGCCTGATGCTGGCCGGTTGCGAAAGCGACGCGGTGGCCCCCCAGGACGAGCTGCCCCAGCTTACGGAACAGGAAGCCGCCCAGCAGGCGGCCATCGTGGCGGTGGGCCTGGCCCAGGTGGGCCCTGAACTGCTGAAGTTCAGCGGGCTGAAATACGACCCCGAGGGCTTGGGGGTCTATCCCTACGAATTCCCTCCGGGGGGCGACATTACGGGTTCCATCATGCTGGAGTACTTCGACGGCGGGCCCGGGGGAATCCATTCCCACTGGGATGATGCCGACTACGGTCTTCTCTATTCCGCCGCGGGCGAGGTTCTGACCGCCGCCCTGGACATCGGGATAGGCGTCGATGTGATCGTGGGAATGACCTTTTACCTCGCCGGTCCCATCAACCGGACGACCGACACGGCGACGGTCACCGGATCGGGAACCTTCACGATCCACGATGTGACCGATGGTTTCACGATCTCCGAGTTGGACCCGGTGGTCCTGTCCGGGGTGAGCACCTATCCCTCGGGTGGGATGCTGCTGTTCAACATCGACGGCATCGAACTGGTGGTTCTCTATGACGGGGATGATACCGCCGCGGTGGCCATCGCGGAGGTCGTCACCTTCATGATCGACCTGGAAACAGGGGAAGTCACCCCGGTCACCTAGCAGGTTGTTCAAAACGGCAACACGTTCCAGTGCCAAAAAACTAGGCGGAGCCCTCCTGGGCTCCGCCTCTCTCCGCTATGTCCGAACCGCTCCAGCCCGGTTCCTTCCTGCATCCGGACCGGACCCTGGCTTTCGCCCTGAGTCGCTGGTCCGGCCTGGAGCCTGCGCCCGACACGACTTTGCGCTGCCTGTGATTCAGGGCAGACGGTCGGTCCCGGGTCAGGTTCCGGTTCGGTGGCTCCGCTTCCGCTCGAACCATTCCGTATTCTAAGGCTAAATTTCCTTATCACAAGGTCCGTTTTGGGCCGGGCGCGGGGGTTTTGGCATTGGTTATCCAATTGAAAATGGGAATCGACTTCATTTTGAAGATGGGTAATCAAAACCCTTCCGGAGATCATTCCTAAATGATAGGATGTTACTAGTTCCAATTTTGTTGGTTTTGAAGTCTGGATTTTTCCCGGTTTTCAGAACAGCGAACCTCTACGCGGAGGCAAGCCGATGGATCGAATCTCCGACAACCCCCCTTCGTCCCTCAGTGCACTCGAAACCAAAATCGGGCGACGAAAATTCCTGAAGATCATCACTGCGGCCGCGGCTTCTATCGGGCTGTCCTCCTCCGCGGCTGTCAAAATTGTCGAAGCGGCGACCCAGGGGCTGAAGCCCTCGGTCATCTGGCTCCATTTCCAGGAATGCACCGGTTGCACGGAATCGCTCCTGAGGACCTCGCACCCCGAACTGGCCGAGCTCATTCTCGATCTCATCTCCCTGGACTACCACGAAACGCTGAGCGCGGCGGCGGGTCACCAGGTCGAAAAATCCCTGCATGACGCCATGGAGGCGAACAAGGGCAAGTACGTGCTGATCGTCGAAGGGTCCATTCCCGAGAAGGACGGCGGCATCTACTGCAAGATCGCCGGCAAGACCGCCCTCGACTTGCTCAATGAGGTCGCCGCGGACGCCGGGGCCGTCATCGCCCTCGGTTCCTGCGCATCGTTCGGAGGAATTGCGGCTTCGGGTCCCAATCCCACCGGAGCCACCGGGGTGCCCATGATTCTCAAGGACAAGACCGTGGTCACGATTCCCGGCTGTCCGGCCAATCCCTACAACCTGCTGGGCGTCGTGCTTCAGTACGTGGCCCTGGGAACGCTGCCCGCCCTGGACGAAAAAGGGCGGCCGATGTTCGCCTACGCGCGCGTGATCCATGAAGACTGTCCTCGCCGCCCCCATTTTGACGCGGGCCGTTTTGTCCAACAGTTCGGAGACGAGGATCATCGTCTGGGCCACTGCCTGTACAAAATGGGATGCAAGGGCCCGGCGACTCACGCCAACTGCTCCATCAAGCACTTCTGCGAGGTTCCGGGGGCCTGGCCCATCGGCATCGGTCATCCCTGTGTGGGGTGCACGGAGAAGGAACTGGCCTTCCAGGTGCCGATCCACACCACGGTCGATATCGAGCGGCCGACGCCGCCGGATACCTACCCGCCCATCCACGCCGAACACCGCGGGCCCGGTCCGGTGGCCACGGCCGTCGGCGGAGCGGTGGTGGGCGTCGCCCTGGGCGCGGCCTGGAGGCAATCGAAAAAACTTGATGCCGAAGCTCCGGACTCCACCGAGAAAAAGGAGGAATAGCTGATGGATAGGACCAGACGCTCTTTCCTCAAAGGCATGGCCTTCGCCGGTACCACCGCGGCGGTCGGCGCGGTGCCCGCGGTCGCCGACGAAAAACGCCGGGCGCCGGACGACGCGGTGGGCATGCTGTACGACACTACCCGCTGCATCGGCTGCAAGGCCTGCGTGGTGGCCTGCCACGAGGCGAACGATCTTCCTCCCGACGATCGGGGCGACGGACTCTACGACGCTCCCCAGTCCCTGAACGACCGCACCAAGAACATCATCAAGCTCTACCGGGAAGAAGGCCGACGGTCGTACATGAAGCAGCAGTGCATGCACTGCATCGATCCGGCCTGCGTGGGGGCCTGCATGATCGGGGCCCTGCGGAAACGCGAGTACGGGATCGTCACCTGGGACAGCGGCCGCTGCATCGGCTGCCGTTACTGCCAGGTGGCCTGCCCCTACAACGTGCCCAAGTTCGAGTGGGAAGAGGCCAATCCTCGGATCATCAAGTGCGAGCTGTGCAATCACCGGTTGGCCGAGGGCAAGGAACCGGCCTGCTGCGAGGTCTGCCCCCGCGAAGCGGTGATCTACGGCAAGTACGACGAACTGCTGGCCGAGGCGAAAAAACGCCTGGCCGACAATCCCGGCCGTTACGTGGACAAGATCTTCGGCGAATACGACGGCGGGGGCACCCAGGTGCTCTATCTCTCGCACGTGCCCTTCGAAAAGCTGGGCCTGCCCGAGCTGGGTGAAGAACCGGTGCCCGAGCTGAACCGCACGATCCAGCACGGCATCTACAAGGGCATGATCGCTCCGGCGGCCCTGTATGTGGTGATGGGCGCGGTCATGCTGCGGAACCGGCGCACCGGTTCCGGGGATGAAGGGGGTGAATCATGAGTGATCACAAGGCAACCCCCGTCGGCGGCCGCCTGATGACCCCGACGACCCGGGTCCTGCTGTTTGTCTTCATGGTGGGCGCGGCCCTGACCGTCTGGCGTTTCGCCGTCGGCCTGGGCCCGGCGACCGGCCTGAATGACGGTTATCCGTGGGGCCTGTGGATCGCCTTCGACGTGGTCACCGGCACGGCCCTGGCCTGCGGCGGCTATGCCATGGCGCTGCTGGTCTACATCTTCAACAAGGGCAGGTACCACCCCCTGGTCCGGCCCGCCCTGCTGACCAGCGCGCTGGGTTATTCGGTGGCCGCCGTCGGCATCATCATCGATGTCGGCCGTCCCTGGTACATCTGGAAGATCCCCCTCAAGGTGGGCAGCTGGAACCTCGATTCGGCCCTCCTGGAAGTGGCGCTCTGCGTCATGGCCTACGTGATGGTGCTGTGGATCGAGCTTTCCCCGGCTTTCCTGGAAAAATGGCGGGAAAGCGGCCACACCGGCCTGGCGAATTTTTCGCGCGGGTTGTCAAAGTTCATGGACAAGGCACTGATCTGGTTCATCGCCCTGGGCCTGCTGTTGCCGACCATGCACCAGTCTTCGCTGGGTTCGGTGATCATGCTGGCCGGTCCGCGGCTGCACGCCCTGTGGCACACGCCGTGGCTGCCGTTCCTGTACCTGGTGTCCTGCATCTCGATGGGCTACGCAATGGTGGTGATGGAGTCGACCCTTTCGAGCCGCGCCTTCGGCCGGCAGCGCGAGGACCGGATGCTGGCTTCCCTGTCGGGAGCGACTTCCTTCACCCTGTTTCTGTTCGTGGTCGTGCGGTTCGTGGATCTGTTTCTGCGGGGACGCGGTCCGCTGCTGATCAGTGAGGGGTATTACAGCGTGATGTTCTGGCTGGAGACGGTCCTGTTCCTGGCGCCGGCGGTCATGCTGGCCGGAAGCCGGGGCACCGCGCGCATCGGGAACATGTTCCGCGCGGCCATGATGATCGTCCTGGCCGGTTCCCTGTACCGGTTCGATTCGTACCTGGTTGCCTTCAACCCCGGTCCGGGCTGGTCCTACTTCCCCTCGGTTTCCGAAACCGTAATCACCCTCGGACTGGTGGCGATGGAGATCATGGTCTTCATCATGCTGGTCAGGAGTTTTCCGATTCTCAGCGGTACTTCGCCCATGGCGGCGCATAGAAAGTAGGGAGAGAACATGAGCAAGAGAATCGTCGTAGATCCGGTCACGCGCATCGAGGGCCACCTGCGTATCGACGTCGAAGTCGACGGCGGCAAGGTGACCAAGGCCTGGTCATCGGGTCAGATGTGGCGGGGTATAGAGAATATCCTTATCGGTCGCGACCCGCGTGAAGCCTGGCTCTTCACCCAGCGGTTCTGCGGGGTGTGCACCACCGTCCATGCGATCGCTTCGGTCCGCGCGGTGGAAAACGCCGTCGGCGTGGAGGTGCCGCTGAACGCCCAGCTGATCCGCAACCTGGTCCTGGCGGCCCACGCCATGCACGATCATATCGTGCACTTCTTCCATCTGTCGGCCCTCGACTGGGTGGATGTGGTGTCGGCCCTCGAAGCCGACCCCAAGGCCACCGCCAAGCTGGCCCAGTCGCTCAGCCCCTGGCCGCGCAACAGCGTGCAGGAGCTGACGGCGGTCAAGGACAAGCTGGCCGGATTCGTGGCGCGGGGGCAGCTCGGTCCCTTCGCCAACGGCTACTGGGGTCACAAGGCCATGAAACTTCCGCCGGAGGTGAATCTGCTGGGGGTCCACCATTACCTGCAGGCCCTGGACTATCAGCGCAAGGCCAACCAGGTGGTGGCCATTCTCGGCGGCAAGACCCCGAACATCCAGAACCTGGCCGTCGGCGGGGTGGCCAACGCCATCAACCTGGACAACCAGTCGACCATCAACATGACGACCCTGTTCAACATCAAGAACCTGCTGGACGAGATGACGGACTTCGTCAAGAACGTCTACCTGACCGATGTCTGCGCCATCGGGGCGATGTATCCCGACTGGCTGGGCTACGGCTCGGGTGTCGTCAACTACCTGGCGGTGCCGGACCTGCCGACCGACGCGGCGGGTACGCAGTTCGACCTGCCCGGCGGCACGATCATGGACGGCGACCTGGGTACCTACAAGGCGATCACGAATTTCGAGGACAAGTATTTCGCCGACAACGTGGCCGAGGGCATCGCCCATTCCTGGTACGCGGGCGATTGGGAACGCCATCCCTACGAGGAGGAGACGGTTCCGAACTACACCGACTTCCAGGAGGACGGCAAGTATTCGTGGATCAAGTCGCCCCGCTTCCTGGGCGAGGTGATGCAGGTCGGGCCGCTGGCCCAGGTGCTGGTCGGTGCGGCCGGCGGCCACGAGCCCACCGCGCGCTGGCTGAAGTGGGCGACCGACCTGGCCGGCAGCGTGGCCGGCATCCCGATCAAGGTGGAGATGCTGCACTCGACCCTGGGCCGCCACCTGGCCCGGGCGGTGCGCACGGCCGTGATCTGCGAGAAGGCCCAGGAGCATTGGAAGCTGCTGGTGGACAACATCGCCTCGGGCGACACCGACACCTTCAACGAGCCGGTGTTCAGCGGGCTGCAGATGGGCTTCGGTTTCCATGAGGCCCCTCGCGGCACGCTGTCGCACTTCGTGGTGATCGAGAACGGCAAGATCAAGAACTACCAGGCGGTGGTGCCTTCGACCTGGAACGCCGGGCCGCGGGACGGGCAGAACCGGCCGGGGCCCTACGAGGCCTCGCTGGTCGGTAATCCGATCGCCGATCCCGAGAGGCCGCTGGAGGTCCTGCGCACGATCCACTCCTTCGATCCCTGCATCGCCTGTGCGGTGCATGCGCTTGATGTCGAGGGCAGGGAACTCGGAGTCGTGCGGACGCTCTGATCGTCGGAGGGGGCAGGGTAGCACATACACACGCGCCGCGATGTCCTCAGCCTGCGGCCTGCGGATTACGCGGCGCGCGTGTATGTGCTACCCTGCCCTCAGCCAACGTCCACACCGTTCGCAAGGAGCCGAGTTGCCTGACATCGACAGCCATAAGACAGCGCCCGTGGGAGTGTTCGGGCTCGGGAACGTGCTGATGGGGGACGATGCGCTCGGGCCCACGGCCATCGCCCGCCTGCAGGCGGGGTTCGAATTCCCGCCGGATATCGAAGTGGAGGATCTGGGTACGCCGGGGCTTGACCTGCATCCCCATCTGGCAGGTCGGGAAGTCTTGATATTGATTGACGTTGTGAAGGCGGAAGGGGAACCGGGCGAAGTTCGGCTGTACCGCAGGGACGATATCCTCCGCCACGACCCCGGAGCGCGGGTCGGCACCCACGATCCCGGGGTGAAGGAGGCCCTGCTGGCCTTGAGGTTCGCGGGCGACGACCCGCGCGAGATCCTGCTGGTGGGGGTCATCCCCGGGCGGATCGACTACGAGATCGGGCTGTCCGTCCCGGTGCGAAAGGCCCTGCCCGCCCTGGAGGCGGCCGTTCTGGAGGAGCTGGCCCGGCTGGGCCGTGCCGTGACCCCGCGGGACCCACGGCCGCCCGCGAAGATCTGGTGGGATAACGAGCGCCCTCAAGGGGACCGGCCGTGAACAAGAGGAATTCCTGGGAGCGTTTCGAAGCGGTGGGGGTGGCGCTGGTCGTCCTGCACAGTCTCGTGCTGGGGGTCATGCTGATCTTCCTGCCGGGCTGGACCTT
>JBDLKA010000007.1:0-65662 GCA_039714075.1 Candidatus Krumholzibacteriota bacterium
ATTCCCAACTACAGCGGCGGCGACGACTACACGCGGATGGCCGCCCTGGGCGTGACCAGCTACGGACAGATGACCGCCGGCAGCTACATGTACATCGGTCCGCAGGGCATCGTGCACGGCACGACCATCACCATCCTGGGCGCGGGCCGCCTGTTCCTGTCCAAAGAGGGCGACGAGAACCCCCTGGCCGGAAAGCTCTACGTATCCAGCGGGCTGGGCGGGATGAGCGGCGCCCAGGGCAAGGCGGCGGTGATCGCCGGCTGTGTGGGCGTGCTGGCCGAGGTCAATCCCGACGCGGTGACCAAGCGACACGAACAGGGCTGGGTCGACGAGGTGTTCACCGATTTGCCGGCGTTGCTGGACCGGATCCGCAAGGCCAAGGCCGCTCGTGAAGCGGTCGCCCTGGCCTACCAGGGAAACATCATCGATCTGTGGGAGGCCCTGGCGGACAGCGACATCACCGTGGAACTGGGCAGTGACCAGACCAGCCTGCACATCCCCTACACCGGGGGCTACTATCCGGCCGGCATGAGTTACGAAGAGAGCAACGCCATGATGGCCGCCGACCCCGAGGCGTTCAAGGCGAAGGTGCAGGCTTCGCTGCTGCGCCACATCGCGGCGGTCAACCGCTGCGTCGAACAGGGCATGAACTTCTGGGACTACGGCAACGCCTTTTTGCTGGAATGCAGCCGGGCCGGGGCCGACATCGCCAAACCGGACGGCCGCTTCATATATCCCAGCTACGTCGAGAACATCATGGGCCCCATGTGTTTCGACTACGGTTTCGGACCCTTCCGCTGGGTCTGCACCAGCGGTGATCCCGCCGACCTTGACGCGACCGATCTCATCGCCGGGGACGTCATCGAGGAAATGGCCGCCGCGGCCCCGGACGAAACCCGGCAGCAGTACCTGGACAACCTGCGCTGGATCCGTCAGGCGGGGACCAACCAGATGGTGGTCGGCAGCCAGGCGCGGATCCTGTACAGTGACGCCGAAGGAAGGCGCGCCATTGCGGCGGCCTTCAACCAGGCCATCGCCGACGGCCGGATCAGCGCCCCGGTGGTGCTGGGCCGGGACCATCACGATGTCTCGGGCACCGACAGCCCCTTCCGCGAAACCAGCAACATCTACGACGGGTCGATGTTCTGCGCCGACATGGCCGTGCAGAACGTGATCGGCGACGGCTTCCGCGGCGCCACCTGGATCTCATTGCACAACGGCGGCGGCGTGGGCTGGGGCGAGGTGATCAACGGCGGCTTCGGCATGCTGCTGGACGGCTCTGCGGAAGCGGACCGCCGGTTGACGAACATGCTGCACTGGGATGTTAACAACGGGATCGCCCGCCGGGCCTGGGCCCGGAATTCCGGAGCCGAGTTCGCCATCAAAAACGCCATGGAAACGGAACCGAAGTTGCAGGTCACCCTGCCCGAACACGCTGACGACACATTGATCGACAAGGCCATCGACAAGGCGTTCGACAAGCCGCACCCCGGGAGAACACATGGAAGCGCGTCCTGAGAAACTGCCCCGCCCCCGCGTCGAAGCACTGGACGAGATCCTCGGACAACCGTTCAAGGTTTTGGATGACGGTCTGATCCGGGTTGTGGACTACATGGGAGATGACTCGGCGATTGTTCAGGCCGCCCGGGTTTCGTACGGAGCCGGCACCAAGAAGACCAGCGACGATCGGGGGCTGATCCGGTACCTGCTGCGGCATCGGCATACAACGCCGTTCGAGATGTGTGTTTTGAAGCTTCATGTGCGGGTGCCAATGGACGCCTGGCGGCAGTGGGTGCGACATAGAATGAGCTCTATTAATGAGTATAGTACGAGATATTCCGTAGCTATTGACGCAGCTCAGCAAACATCACCGAACCAATGGCGCAATCAAAGCCAGGACAACAAACAAGGTAGCGGCAGTTTTCTTGACCAGGAGATTGGATCCCAGCTGACTGAAGCCGAACGGAACCTGCAGGAGTCTGCCAGACGCGTCTATAACGAACGGATTGAACTCGGTGTCGCCCGCGAACAGGCCCGCAAGGACCTGCCCCTGTGCACCTACACCGAAGCCTACTGGAAAATGGACCTGCACAACCTGCTGCATTTCCTGGCCCTGCGCATGGACCCCCACGCCCAGCTCGAGATCCGGGAATTCGCCAACGTCATAGGCCGGGAAATCGTGGCCCGCTGGGTGCCGTTGACCTGGGAAGCCTTCGAGGATTACCGCATGGGCGCGGTGGTCTTTTCCCGGATCGAGCACGATATCATCGCCGCGGTGGGAGCGGGCGATCACGAAAAGGCCGCGGCCATCGCCCGCGAAGCCGGGTGGCTCAAAATCGGCAAGTCGGGCAAGGTTCTGCGGAACCGGGAGCGGCAGGAGCTGGAAACCAAGCTCGATAGAATGAATCTCACCATCCCCTGGTAGTCCTGTTTTTTCCTTGATTTCAGGCAACCGAAACAGGATTCGGCCTTATTGTGCCCCCCGCCCGATCAGCAGTGACTTGCGCTTTTCATAATCGGTATTAACCTGGGGCGCATCCGAAGCGGTCACATTTGGGAGAGGGGGCCCATATGTTTTGGCGTGAATTCCTATCGCTATTTTTTCTTCCGGTTGTCGCTTCCATCGTTTTTCAACATTTTTCAAGTTCCGCAATTGCCACCGACCAAGATGGCCATCCCGCCGCTTTCATTCCGGAACGACAACCATTGCTACAGGATCCAGTTCATTCTCAACCCTTTCTCACATGGGATCATTCGGTCAGCCTAATCCTGAGCGACAAGAAACCAATTTTTGACCAAAATGGAGGGAAAACGAAATGAAAACATTCATTTGGACTGTAATTGCCTGCCTGGCCACTATTTCGGTGGCCCATGCCCAGGCCGTCATCTCACTGGAAATCACCGGCTCATGGACTGCCGCGGACTACGACGTGAGTTCTACCGGCCCCACCAGTGGGGCGCTGGGGATCCCGGAAGAGAACGACGATCTAGTGTTCGGGACCTCCCCGTCCGACGGCTCCACAACCTTCACGCTCCTGGTCGATACGGCCGGTGCCCAATTCATTCCGGCGGGGACTCTGGGGGTGACCCACGACTGGTACGGCTACACGAATGTCAGCCTGGTGGGAACCCACACCTTCGGATCCGCTTCCTGGGTGTCGAACGACATCCTGACAGCACTGAATGGTCCTGGAGGTGCGACGGCCACGCTGTGGACGAACACGGATATCAGCCTGGCCAGTCCGACGCTCTTGTCTTTCCGCATGTTCGGCACCTGGGAAGGTAATGACGCGGACTTATTCGTCGGGCCCAGGACCGCCACCACGATCGGCACGCAATTCCTGCTCTGGGAGTATTACGGCGGCGAGGAGATCCGCTCATGGTCATATGCCGCCACCTCGGTCGTGCCGGTGGAAATCGACATCAAACCCGGTAGCGACCCCAACACGATCAACTGTTTAGGGAAACAAGGCATCATTCCCGTCGCCCTGCTGACCACAAATACCTTTGACGCCCTGACCGTCGACCACACGACGGTGAGCTTCGGGCGGAGCGAAGCCTCGGTGATCCAAAACCTGAAAACCCCGGCACTCGGGACCGATGGGCGGCGGCCGGGGGTCGGCCCGGTCATGAAACGCCACGAGGAGGACGTCGACGGCGACGGGGATCTGGACCTGGTGTTTCATTTCGCACGGGACGAGGCCGGCATCAGGTGCGGGGACACCGAGGCCACCCTTACGGGGGAAACCTACGACGGGCAAAGATTCCTGGGAACCGATGCGATCCGGACCGCCCCGGTGGGGCTGGTGCCTGGTAAGGCAATCGAGATCTCGCCGAACCCATTCAACCCCGCCACCAACATCTCTTTCTTCACCGAGAGTCCACAGCGGGTGAAGGTGGGCGTGTACGATGTACGCGGCCGGCTTCTGACGCTATTGGCCGATCAATCCTACCCCGCAGGCCGGCACACGGTCCAGTGGCTGGGGAGAGATACGGCCGGACGATCGGTTCCCTCGGGAATATATTTCTTCCGCGTGGAACTGGGCGAGAGAACCGTGGTCCGCAAGGCGATGTTGATGAAGTAGGGTGAAGCAACGGCCAAACGTAAGTTGTCGCTCCGGATTTGGATTCTTCCCGGGTGGAGGAAGGCCCCCTCCGCCTGGGAAGATTCAGGGGGCCTTGTTGTTTCCCATTGGCCTCTGATCCGAGCCCTGCATCCTGAGCCGAATTTTCGAATGGGACTTGCCATCGGCCCGAATCACGTTAACATCGGTCCCGTAATTGGATCATCAGACCTCAACCAGGGAGAGACACATGGCCAAGCGCGTCGACTGGTACTACCACCGCAAGGGCTGAACGAGCTGCGGCAGATCGCAGGGGTTCCTTGCGGATAATGACGTGAACGTGAAGGAAGAGACCAGCGCCGCGAAGAAACTGGGCGCCGACAAGGCCCGCGAACTGGCGAAAAGCGCCGGCCGGATCGTCGTGATGAAGGGCAAGAAGGTCTCGGATTTCGACATGAAAAAGGATCCGCCCAAAATGGCCGACCTGGTCTCGGTCATGGTCGGGGCGACCGGCAACCTGAGGGCGCCGACCATCGTCCGCGGCAAGACCGTGCTGGTGGGATTCAACCAGGAAGTCTACGACAAGGTGCTGGGTTAAAACTTCTGGATCAGAGTTCCAGTTTCAGGACGACCGGCAGGTGATCGCTGATATATTCCTCGTAGTCGTTGAAACCCTGGCGCAGGAAAGTATGCAGAGGCACCACCTGCACCAGGGTGGTGCTTCCCTGAAAGGCCTCGAACAGGGGCGCGGTGATCAGGATGTGGTCCAGATGGCTGGGCCAGTTCGGATATGACCAGCCTGAAGAGGGCCCGCGCGCGATGTCCATGTCCACGAAATCATAGAGATCCGGGGCGTCCAGGAAGGGCTGGAAGACGTTGTTCGCCGCACTGTCGGTCAGCTGGTCGTTGAGGTCCCCCACCAGGATCACTCTTTGTCCGGCGTAGTTCGTCCGGATGTATTCGTCCAGCAGGCGACTTGCCTGCAGGCGCAACCACTCCCGGTCTTCGGGATCGTTTTCGTCGATGATCCCGTCTCCCCTGGCCCAGTAATGGTTGTTGATCACGACGATGGGTTTTCCGTCGTAACTGCCTGACAGGACGAAGGGATTCCGGTCCAAAGGATCCTTCCAGGGAAGCCCGGCCAGGATTTCGTAAAAGGAATCGACCTCCAGCTTTCCGCCGGTCCTGTAGAGGTAAGCCAGGTTGATGCAGCAGTGGGTGGAGGCCTTTCGGCCCTCCCAGCCCTCGAGCCCATCGACAAGGGCCTGGAATTCCACCCCGTTCTTGATTTCCTGAAGGGCAATGATGTCGATGTCCATGGCCGCGACGGCCTGGCTGACCTTGGCCACGGTCTCGTCATGTGCCTTGGCGAAATTCTCCAGGTTCCAGGTGGCGATTTCCAGGGTGGAATCGGTGCCGACGGTGGCGCCGACAAAAGGATTCTCCACCACCGGGACGACCGATTTTTCGGAACTGCCGCAGGAGGCCATTACGAAAACCGCCGCCAGAAGAAGAATGCTGCTGCCGAGACGTCTTTTCATGGAACGCAATCCATCTCTCCCCAGGTGCTGAACAGGTGCTCCCCTTCAGTCATAAGATGAGTAAAGCGGCGCGCCAAAGCCAGTTTTCCGCGTTCCCGGATTTTCCTGGCAGCAGCGATCAATCCAGGGAACGCTCGAAAATGGGCCGGTCCGCAAGTTCGCCCCGGCGAAATCCCAGCCGCTTGAGATAGTCCCGGTGCATGGCCCCCGCGGCCGGGCTGAGAAGTTTTTTCATTCCCTGCTCCCGCCAGATCGGTGCCATCTCATCCAGGAAAAACCGCGCGCAGCGCAGGTCCCGATAGCTGGGCAGCACATAGTCCAGGTGGATGCGCACTTCGTCTCCGTCCTCCTCGTACACCACGAGTCCCGCGGGGTTGACGTTTCTCAGGATGAAGGTCATCCGGGGGCTCCCCACGGAATCCAGGCTGAACTCCGGAAAAAACCGCCCGATGTCCGCCTCATGAAAAGCGAGAAAGGTCTGCAGGTACTTGTTGTCCCGGCGGCGGATCGGCATCAGCGAAAAATAGTCGCGAGTCCGGCTCATTTTCCGCAGGTAGTAGATGTTGACCAGCACGATGAACCCATTGACCGCCAGGACCGGATAGGCCCCCACGATCCACCCGTAGACCGCGAACGCCAAAGCGCCGGCCAGATTGATCCAGCGCAGCCTGGCCAGCGAACTCATCATCAGCGAGATCGCCACCAGCACCGATCCGGCGTAGCCGATGATTTCCGTCCAAGGGGACACGTCCTACGCCTCCTGCTCGGGAACACGAATCCGCAGGCAGATGAAGAACCCGCCCAGGGCGATGGCCCCCGCCAGCACAAAGACCCACTGGTGACCATACCGTTCCCAGATGATGCCCGACAGGATGGGCAGGCTCATGGCCACCACGTGGTCGATGGTGATGCCCAGGGAGATCGTGGGCGTGATGTCGGCGGGATCGACGGCGATCTTTTTCAAATAGGTGGTGCGCGCCACCCGCAGGGCGAACAGGATGTGATCCAGCATGTAGGCGCCATACAGGATTCGTAAGTCCCAGGGCGCCGAAAAGACATCCGAAGCGAAGGCGTAGATCATGCACACGACCAGCAGCATGATCTCGTCGGTGGCCAGGACCTTGCGCTCCCCCAGCCAATCGATCACGTCGCCCAGCAGCGGACGCATCAACACACCCAGGGCCGAGGCGACAAAATACAACAGGGCGATGGTCGACACCGGCACCCCGTGCAGCGAAACCAGGACCCAGGTGCCGAAAACCAGGAAGATCTGCTTGCGGATCCCGAACAGCGCGCTGATGGCGTAGAAGATGTGGTACTCGCGCCGGTAGACCAGCCGGCGGCTGGGCGGATCCTCTTTTCCTATGGTCAGCCGCATGTACATGACCCCGGCGATCGTAGCGCTGACCCCCGCCACCAGGTAAAAAAGGTCATAGCGGTCGCCGACGAACTTCGCCAAAAGCCAGACGCTGCCCACGCCAAGAATAACGCCCAGGTTCCTGGCGCCACCCAATTGCCCCAGGCGGCGCCCCTCACTCCCTCGCTTGGCAAGCTTAAGTCCCAGAGGACCTTCCACGGCAAAAATTATGTGATCCCCCAGGGACCAGATAATGATCCAGACCACCAGCAATGCCACGCCCGGCGAGAGATAGCCCAACCCCAGGGCTCCGGCGGCCGTGGCGACCATGGCCACCGCGGCGATCCGGCTTTCCCGCATGTGGGTCAGCAGGAAACCGACGACCATGAAGATCAGGAACCCCGGCAGTTCCCGGGGAAACTCCAGCCAACCGCGGTGCCCGGCGTCGAAACCGTGAACCTCGGACAGGTAGTTGTTCAGGGTGGAAAGGAAGATGCCGCTGGTGGCCCCGAAAAACATGGTCGCCAGCAGGACCCGGCGGAAATCCCCGGTCACTTTACGGGCAAGGTTCAAGCGAATTGTCCTTCTGCGGGAGGAGTGGGATCCTCGCGGTGGGGTCCGGCCTGATCGGGCCGCCGCCGGTACAGCCAGGTGAACCGGGCCAGCCGGTCCCCCGCCTCATCCAGGAAAACGTCGCCGGACATGCGCCAGTTCCAGTTGCCCTTGCCTTCGCCCGGCAGGTTCATGCGGGCTTCGCGGCCCAGCCCCAGCACGTCCTGCATGGTGGCGATGAAGGTGTGGGCGGGTGACATCATGCCCAGGCGGATCAGGGCCCAGTGCGGCTCGTCGATGTCGCAGCCGGTGTACTCGGCCACCAGCTCCTTTGAAGCTGAATCGGCCAGATGATTCCACCAGCCGATGGTCGGATCGTTGTCGTGGGTTCCGGAATAGACCACGCAGTTCCTGACATGTTCGTGGGGCAGGAAGACGTTGTCCGGACCGCTCCAGGCAAACTGGAGCACCTTCATGCCGGGCAGGTCGAAGGCGTCCCGCAATTGTTCGACCGCCGGTGTAATAACCCCCAAGTCCTCGGCGATCACCGGCAGGGTCCCTCCCAGTTCGCGGCTCAGGGTCGAGAAAAAATCCTCGCCCGGGCCGCTGACCCAGGTCCCGTTCACGGCGGTCTTTTCGTCGGCGGGCACTTCCCAGTAGGCCTCGAAACCCCGAAAATGATCGATGCGCACCAGGTCCACCGTTTCCAGGCACACCCTGACCCGGTCCACCCACCACCGGTAGTCCTCGTCCTTGAGCCTATCCCAGTCGTAAAGGGGATTGCCCCAGAGCTGGCCGGTCTTGCTGAAGTAGTCCGGCGGCACACCGGCCACGCTGGTCGGCAGTCCTTTCGCATCCAGCTGGAAAAGTTCGGACCGGGACCACACGTCGCTGCTGTCATGGGCCACGAAAATCGGGAGGTCCCCAACCAACCTGATCCCCCTCGCCATGGCGAAGGCCTTCAGTTCGGACCACTGATGAAAAAACAACCACTGGCGGAATTTGTGGGCGGCGATGCGCTTGTCCAGCCGGCGCGCGGCCTCGGCCAGGGCATCCGGCCGGCGACCCGCCAGGTCCGCGGGCCACTCGGTCCAGGGCCGGCCTTCCTGATCTTCCTTCAAGGCCATGAACAGGGCGAAATCATCGAGCCAGACCTGCTCGGCACACCAGCCGTCGAACGCGTTCCAGTGGGCCTGCGACGCCCGTTCCAGAAACACGGACCAGGCCCGGTCCAGCATTTTCGTTTTCCAGGTGATGACGGGTCCGAAATCGACCCGCTGTTCATCGAATTTCGGTCGGCCGGCCAGGTCGTCCCGCAGCAGCCAGCCCTCTCTTTCCAGTCGATCGAGGCTGACCAGCAGGGGATTGCCCGCGAAGGCGGACAAGGTCTGGTAAGGGGAATCGCCGAAACTTGTCGGTCCCAGCGGAAGGATCTGCCACAGGCTCTGCCCGCATTTTTCCAGCCAGTCCACGAACCGGTAGGCCGGCTCCCCCAGGTCGCCGATCCCATCGGGACCCGGCAGACAGGTCGGATGCAGAAGGACCCCGCTGGAGCGGGGAAACAGGGGCTGGTTTTCCGACTGGGGGGACATGTTTTCTCCAGGGAATTCACGGAACCTCGAGACGATCCCACAAGATAGCCGGGTGCCGGGGGTTCCGTCCAGAGCAACCCCGCTCAATTATTGCCTCAAGATGCTATTTGGGCATCAAGCCCTTGCCGCCCGGAAGGTTGGCGGGGCATCATTGGGTGGGATTTCTGGAAAATATCTGAAAAATGAGTTCCAGCCGGGTAATGTTTTCAAGTCATGGAAGTTAAGCGAATTGTAAAAAATGACCTCGATAATCCCGCTCTGGGACAACACGTCCATGATTTCTAAAACCCCTTTAAAGACAGCATTTTAGACAAACAAGGCCTCATGTCTTGATTTGAAAAAATTCCTGACGATCAGCATGAATCAAATTGGGCCCTGTTGCGGTGTTAAGAAGACCTTGTTAAAATGAAAACCATGGTTCAAGTTGAACCTGCTCACGAATCGCCCCCCTTTTTCGAAAGGGCGGCGATTTTTTTTGGGGGGGACTTTCCGGAGGGAGGATCGCAATGAAAAAGACGGTATTGATCGGCATGGCCATGCTGGCCCTGGTGTTTGGCGCCCAGGCCGTCATGGCGGAGTGCTTCATCGGTGGCACCATTACAGCCAGCGCCAACCCCGATCCCCTGGGACCGACCTGGATGTACACCATGGTCGTCACCTGGGACACGGGCAATGAATACTCACTGAGCCACGCCAACCTGCTGATGGATTCGGCGGCGGGCACCTGCGTCTGCCAGGACTTCCTGGCCGCCTTGAGCTGGAATGATCCAGCCGGCAGTTCCGGCGGGGTCCCCACGGGCTGCACGGTGGACTACCAGGCCTTCCTGGAATGCGAGGGGGACCCGAGCATTCCGGGGGTGGATGGAATCCTGCTGAAGTTCGAGCCGGTTTTCGACGAGGCCTGTGAACCCGGACCGACCGGCACGGGCACCTTCGTCTTCTACTCGAACCTGCCTCCGTACCCCATCAACGAGGAGATCCTCTCGGTGGTGGACAAGTTTGCCGGGGAGTACTGTTTCGGGTACATGGCGGGAGATTTCCCCACCATCCCCTGCGATCCGGTGGACAGCGTGGACTCCACCTGGGGTAGCCTGAAGGGATTGTTCCGGTAGGTCGGCAATTGCGCATGGCCAACGAAAAGCGCCCGGGAATGATCCCGGGCGCTTGTTATGCCCCCCCTACTCCAATCCGCCTCCCACACGGTGGAACCGCAACTCGCAAAACTGCTTGAATCGATTCATGATATTGGCCGTGACGCGGTTGTGGACCGCCTCCCATCCCTTGCTGACCAGGCGGCTCAACCGGGACGACTTCCTGCCGTAAAAATCGAAACCCACCATGAGGAACATCTGGGTCATCTCGGTTTCGCCCAGGGCCTGGATGGGGGAACGGGTGAACATGCAAAAATGCCCGATCGGGTAACCTCCGGTCGTCCGGAAGAGCACGAAACGGGCATTGTCGGTTTCGGTGCCGTCCACCTGTCGCTGGAGGCGAGAGACCGTCAGATTGAAAAGGGGGATGTAACGCAGACCCAAAAACCGGTGTTTGCGTCCGAAGGGATATTGCCGCTGGCCGAAAAGGAAGATACTGATGTGGTCGAGCCCCTCCTGCTGGCGCTCGACCTCGGCGATATGGTTCGGCCAGCAGGTGGAATCACCGTCCCAACGCAGGATTTCGTCGAAGACATACCGGATCGGGACCTGGATGCCGATCTGGTGGACATTGAGCATGGAATAGAGGGAAACGTCGATCTGCAGCCGCTGCATGATGCGTTGGCTGTAGTCCTCACGCTTGGCGGACGTATCGAATTTGATCAGCGTGTCGACCGGGGGCCGGCGCACCAGATAATCGGCGATATCCCGCAAGATGCCCTTGATCCAGGTGGAGGATCGAAATTTCAACCACTGCGCCTCCCAATTGATCCGTCCGCCTTATCACCATTGCGGTTACGGTTGAGCGATTATAGCACAGATGATCGGCCGAAACTTCGCTTGTACACAGGCCGGCTTACTTGGCATAGACACACCAAAACAAAAGGACCAGCACCAGCCGGCCCCCTCTTCAGGTCGAGGTCGTCCTTTCGGGGGAACGAACTCGGACCCCGCCTACCGATAGAGACTCTTCAGGGAACCCCAATTCGTTTTTTCATTGGCCACTATGGTATCAACCAGCAGAAGGTAGTCTTTCAATTCCCCGTCCTCGAATACCCCCGAGCCGTCCCAGTTGGGAATCCCGACGGGGAAGTTCGTGGTGGTGAAACGACTCCAGACGAAACCGCGTTTGGCTGCCGTCGCGCCTCCCCGATTCTCCCGGCGCTGGTCTTTCGACCTGACGGCAGTGCTGTTGAAACCGGTTGTTTGCGCAGAGGGAGAAGCCTTACAAAAATCTTCAAAAAAAAACCCCGGATTGTGATCCGGGGCTTCTTCAACCTTAATACGGCGGCAGAAACTAGTGGAACAGACTCTTGATCGCGCCCCAGGCTCTCGATTCGACACCGACAGGCGGTGCCGCACACACGATATCACCGTAGACGATAAGCTTGCCGCCGCCGGTCTTGTCACCTTTGGATTTCATACCGGACATATCCACCCAACCGTTTCCGTTGTTGATGAACTCGGTGCAGGCCTGGGGATCGTTGTCGATCACCAGATTGGCCGGAGCACCGCCTTCATAGGCCAGCGAAAGAAAATAGTCGTTGCCGAGAGGGAAAGGTCCACAACCCAACAGGGGCACGGTTATGGTCTGGATGCCCGGGTCGTTGACATTGACAACGATATCCGGGCCGATACACAACGGGGGTCCCGGTTCAAAACAGCCCGAGCCCGCATTGAATACCGCGCTGAGCAGGGAGGGTGTGACGGCCAGTGTCTGGGGAATCTGGTTCGCTTCGAAATCGACCAGCATGGTTATCGTCTCGAGCGTGAAGTGCTCCTCGGGGCAACCGCACTGATCGCTGGGCTTGACATGATAGGCGTACGCCTCGTTGCCGGTGAACACGTCAGGATAAGAAGGAATGACCGGCGGATTGAGATTACCGATTAGGCAATCGCCGTTCGGCAGGTACGAGTCAGGAAGATCGATGCCACCCGAGCCGTCTCCGGCCAGCGCAACGCCCGCCGCCACAAGCAGTGTCACCGCGATCAACAGGCATTTGAAGTGGTGCATTTTCATCATGGAGTCCTCCTTTTCCGGTCTGATGACATCATTTCATCCAGTTGATGAACAATGGGGTCACAGTTTTTGAATCCTACCAGATATGAATGTTTTTTTCAATTGCAGCAGGTTTTATCGCTCTTGGTGCAGTGCATTCAGCAACGCAAGGGCTTGAGAACCGTAAACGGGACTATTAAGCAGGACTGTAAGAAACTCTTCTGCCGCGTCGGGTTGATTGGACACCAGATGGGCCTGAACCAGATACCATTGTGCTCTCTCACGCACCGGCCGTATCGGTGAAGCCGCGGCCCCGGAAAGGGCTTCAGCAGCGGCAGGCACGTCACCGGCAAGCAGCAGACTCACGCCACGGTACAATTCGGCCTGATCGCTGAACCCGGCCTGCCGGGCCGGCGCCGAGTCGGGGAACTGAACCAAAAGGTCCCGCACCAGGGTCAATTCCCGCACAGCGGAGACATAATCACCGGTGACATAGCTCTCCATACCCCGGTCGAAAACAACCGCGGTGCTGTCGCTTCCACCGGAACGTACTTCGATGTGGGTATAGACCAAGGGGTCCAGAACCGCGAAATCGCCGTAGGAAAAGTCGACCTCGCCCCGGGGCCACAACAGAACCAGGGCCAGGGTTGCCGCCACGACGATCGGCGCCAACACGCGGCCTCCGCCCCTGTTGTTCAACCAGTCGACCAACCGCCGCCACAAACCCGGCTGCGCTGCGGCCACGGATCGCGCAAAGGCCTGCTTGAAGGTGCCCGGATCAGAAGTCATGGCCACCGCGGCAGGAGCATGGACGTAGAGTTCGGTCAGACAATCTTCGCAATCGGTCAGATGGGTTTCGAAGGCGGCGCGTTCACAATCCTCCAGCAGACCCATTTCATAGGCCGCCAACCGGTCGCAGGTATCGTGGCGGTTCCGGTTCTTATCCGACATGATTCCCACCTTCTTGCCTGCTTTGCATGAGAGTTCTCAGATGCGCCCGGCATCGGTGCAGATTGGTGTAGAAACTGCCCCTATTCATCTTGGGGTACTCCTTCTGCACCATCTGAAGGGCCCGGCTGGAGACCTGATTGGGCGACCCGCCCTTTTCCAGACTGTCGAGAAGTCCGTGGAAGATCCGGGCACACCGGGGAAACCGGCGGCCCATCTCCGCGATTGCCGCCATCAGGGCGGCGGTTGTTTCGGCCAACATGGTCTCACCCAGATAGTCTTCTTCAGAGCCCGCGTCGAGGGGAAGTTCCTCGACGAAATCGAGCCTTTCCCTTTCGCGGCCTCTTGCCTGATAATGATTGCCGATGACATTTCGCAACACAGTCAGCCCCCAAACCAGGATTCCGGTTCCCTGTTTGATTTCGCCGTAGCGATCAAATACGATCCCCAGAGCATCCTGAACCACATCCTCCGCGTGGTCCGCCTGCACCCTTCGTTTGGCCAAGGAGAGAAATCTTACACGGAGATCTTCAAAAAGGGCGCTCTGGGCCCGGGCATCGCCGGAAAGGGCAAGTCGGTGCAGGTTGTCCAGGGTCTGGGCGTCGATGGGCATCGTGTCAAGTTTCGCAAAGGTACCGTGCGGATCACACGCATGATCGCACCGGAGCAGCGAGGAGAACCGATCATGTTCGACAATCGTCGCTTTGGCAAGACTCTTGTTGTCCGGGGCCTGCACCCGTTATTGGTGATGATTGCCTGTGTTTTGGCAGGAACTGCGGACACGGAAGCCGCCCTGGCCCAGCCCGGAAGCGAAGAAGCCTGGGTTCAAATGGTTCGCGGCAATAAAAACGCGGCCGGTGAGGCCGCCGCCGGCAAAGACGGAATCCTGGACCGCTGGATTCGGGCTGAACTGACGCTATCCCCCACCAATGGCGCCGCGACCGCTTCCGATCAAGTCTTTCGCGCCGCGGCAGCATTTACCGAACGTGATTTCGGATCCTGCCTTGAAAGTGTAACGGCATTGCTGACCGACGCCGAAAATGCCGACCGCACTCATCTGCTCCTGCGCCAGGGAGCATGCCTGGTGGAATTGAATCGCATCAGTGAGGCAGACTCTGTTTTGACGGTGGCCATTGGTGAGGCCAAACGGCTTGACTTGCCCGTGTCCGAGTGTTTCGGATTGCTGCACCGCGGACGCGGGCGCGTGCGTACGCGGCAGGTGGAGCCCCCCCGCGCGGACTTGACCGTCGCCCTGGAAATGTGCCGGCAACTGGATCTGCCGAGTTGGGGCGGCCGGGCAGCCATCGCCCTTTCGGTGGTCAGCCGCTTGCAGATGAATCTGCCGGATGCCCTGCAGTGGCGACGTCGGGCACTCGAGTTGTACCGGGCGGCCGGCGACATCCGTGGGCAGGCCATCGCCACCCATTACATCGGCGCCATCCAGCAGATGCAGGGCGATTTGACCCGCGCCATCCAGAGCTACCAGGACGCCCTTGTCCTGGCGCGGCAAAGCGGTGTCGCGGGCACCGAAGGCAGCGTGCTGGGCGAAATGGCCGGCGCCAACTACCTGCTCGGAGACTACGACCAGGCCCTGGACCAGTATCGCGAAGCAATTCGGCTGGCGGAAAACCCCTGGCGCCGAGGCATGATGCTCATCAACATCGGCTCGATCCTTGAATACCGCGGCGAATACGAAGAGGCGATCGTGGTGCAGCGCGAGGCCCTGGAGCTGATGCGCCAGGTCGGCGATCACCGTAGCGAAGCGGCGGCCCTCGCGTCGCTGGGCGAAACCCTCTGCGAGATGAAACGATTCACCGAAGGCCTGGCCTACCTGGACCAGGCCGTGACCGTGGCCCGCCAATACGACATGCCCATGTACGAAGCCTTTGCCCTGAAGAGCAAAGGCCACGGCTTGTTCGACAGCGGGGACAACCCGGGTGCCATGGCCGCCCTGACCGAAGCCACAACCGTCGCCCGCAGCATCGATTATTTTGAGATACTGGAGTACGCGCTGCTGGGCCAGGCCATGGTCGCGCGACGTGAAGGAAACCCCGCCGAAGCATTGCTGTATCTAGAGGAAGCCATGGCCGAAGTAGCCGAAGTGCGCCGACGCAGCAGCGGCGCTTCGGACGTGACCAGCGGTATCGTCGGCCAGGCCGGGGGGATTTTTCGCGAGGCAATCGACCTACTCTATCTCCTGCACCAACAGGATCCCGGCCGCCAACTGGACCGCCGGGCTTTTGCCATCGCCCAGCAGGCCAAGGCCCGCGCTTTCCTCGACTTGCTGGCCGAGGCGGAATTCGATCTGCGGTACAGCGCGGTACCCGGTTACCGTCAGACCGAGAGCGAAATCCTGACGCGAATCATCGGCCTGGAAAAGCGGTTGGTGACGGCCGTGCCGGATTCGGCCGGTCGCCTGAAAGCCGAACTGGCCGCCGCCGAAGACGAACTCCAGGTGCTTGAAGCTCGCCTGCGCGCCGAAGACCCACGCTACGCCGCCATCCTATATCCCGAGCCGATGGGCCTGGACGAAGTCCAGTCCGGTTTGTTGGCGCCGGGCGAATTGTTCCTGGAATACGCATTGGGTGACAGCGCCTCCTATGTGTGGGCGATCGACAGCCAGGGGGCCGAGATGGTCGCCTTGCCGCCCGGAACGGATATCGAGGCGAAAGTACGGGAATTACTGCCCCTGCTGCAGGACATCAACCTGACGGGCGGGGACTTGGCCTGGCTTGCTCCGACCGCCCGCGAATTGGGCCGTCTGCTGCTGGATCCAGTGCGGGAAAAGCTGCAGGCCGCCGACCGGGTGACGGTCTCGCCCGACGGGATCCTGCACTACCTGCCCTTCGAGACGCTGCTGACCGACGACACCACCGGCCCGTTGGCCTGCGACCTGCCGTGGTTGATCCGGGACAAGGTTGTGGCGGTCACACCGTCAGCCAGCGTCCTGGCCACTGTCACGCGTCGGCTTGCTGCCGCGGCAGCCTCGCCGTGGCTGTTGGTGGGAGATCCGTTGCTGGTCAGAGGCGCCGAGGCCGGACTCTTTGCGCGGGCCGCCGGGGCCCGTGACCTGGCGCCTCTGCCCCATGTGCCCGGCGAGTTGGATCGGCTGGGCGAGTTGGCTCCGGCATCCGGAAGTCGTCAACTGCGCGCCGAGAAGGCGACGGTTGCCGGAGTAAGGGAAAACGGCGCCGACGGCCCCTGGGCCCAGGTTCATTTCGCGACCCACGGCCTGATGAACGAGGATCGCCCCCGCTATTCGGGTCTGGTGCTCAGTCCCGATCCCACGACGGACGACGACGGTTTTCTCAGCGTCTCGGACGTTTTCGGATTGCGGCTGAACTGCGATCAGGTTGTTCTGTCGGCCTGTTCGACCGCCCTGGGCGAGAACGTTTCGGGTGAGGGCCTGGTCGGCCTGACGCAGGGATTCATGTTTGCCGGGGCACGCTGCGTCCTGGCTTCCCTGTGGGATGTTTCCGGTAAGGCGACGGCGGCATTCATGTCAACCTACTACACCCACCTGGCGACCGGCGCAAACGACCGGGCGGAGGCCCTTGCGGCGACCAAACGAACCCTGATCTGTGGGGATCCGGAAAACCCTGCCGCCGGATTGCGATACTCGCATCCGGCTTTCTGGTCGGCCTTTGTGCTCAGCGGACAGGGCCGTTAGCACCTGTTGCACCGGATCGACCTGGACTGAGAGATAATGAAAAGCGGCCCCGGACTCGCGCCCGGGGCCTGGCATCTCCCTCCAGTGAAATGCCGTTACTTGAGCATGGCGATCTTCTGGATCGCAACCTGCCCCCCACTCTCCATGCGGATGAAGTACATGCCGCTGGCGACCTGACGTCCGGTGTCGTCCTGGCCATGCCATACCAACTGGTGCACCCCGGCCTGTTTCACACCGTCAACCAGCGTGGCCAAGCGGCGTCCGGCAATGTCCACGATGGACAACCGGACATGACCCGCCTTGGCCAGACTGAAGCGCAGAGTCGTGCTCGGATTGAACGGGTTGGGATAGCTGGGTTGCAGGTGGATGCTGCTGTGAGTGCCCTGCGGTACGGCGCTGGCACTTCCCAGCCTCACGCACAGGTCGTCGATGTAGAATTGCTGACCGCCGACAAGCAGGCGCTGCAGGTTACCGACCAGGGTCACGGTGCCGTAGATATAACCGGGACCGCCGGTGACCGAGACATTCACACTGACACCGGGGAAGAATCCCGCCGGGATGGTTTCGATCGGTCCGACGTACAGAATACCGTCAATGCCCAGGTTCTCGACGCCCGAACCCTTTACGTAATCGAAACTTACCGAAGCGACGGGCACGAAGGGCGTCAGATCGTAGGTCACGCCGATGTTGTTGATGTGCAGAACATTGCCGGTACCCAGGGGCCCCCAGGGAGCACCCGTGCTGACGCTGTTGAACTGCAACCCGGAGCCGTCGTCGAATTCGGCCAGACCAACGTCGATACCGTCTTCGGTGAAGATCACATCGCCCGGCAGATCGCCGTAGGGTCCGCCCCAGAACATGCCCGCTGGCTGGCTTTCGTTGTCGCTGACGAGGTCACAATCGTTGGCGCCGCCGACTTCCTTGACACAGACATTGTCGACCATGAATTCCTGGCCGGCCAAAAGCAGTTTTTGGACGTCGCCGGTCAGAACCACTTCGCCCCGCTGCCCGACTGGCATCGGGAACGTGGTTACGCTCATCGTCACGCCGGGCGCGACCGCGGTCGGGAACAGATCAAGGTCGCCGATATGCAACGTGGCCCCGTTGACCTGCAGGTTCTCCATGCCCCCCAGATCGATATACTCGAAGCTGACGCTCTGCACCAGGATACCGAGGGCGCTGATATGGTACTCGTTGGATACGTTGTTGATGTTCATGGCCAGACCGGAACCGAAATCGGCAATGCCCGGAGCCTGGATGTCACAGAAGTTGAAGCCGGTGGGTCCACCCCAGTCGATCACCCCGATATGCACCGGAATGCCGTCCTCGACGAACATCAGGTCGCCGGGTAAATGGGTGCCTGAACCCCAGGTATTGCCCACGGCCTGACTCTCATGGTCGACAAGATAGTCACAGCCGCCGACAATCGGGCTCACATAGCCATTGTCGCAGCGTACATGGTCGATCCACAACTCCTGGCCGCCCACCTGCATTGTGGCCACCGGACCGGTGAGGGTCACCAGACCTTTCACCCCACCCCCGGGGACCGCAATCGTGGTGACGTTCATCGTCACTCCGGGGGCTACCAGTCCCGCCAGGCTGGCAAGATTCGGCCCCTCGAGCACGACCCCGAATCCGTTGACTTGCATATTCACCGAACCACCCTGGTTCAGGTATTCGAAGGTAACGTCGGCGGCGGAACTGAAATCAAACAGAACGCCGACGTTGTTGATTTCCAGGGTCTGATTCGTGCCGAAAAAGATGGGACTTCCGTACATAGGGTCGATCTGGGCGTAATTGAAATAGGGAGTTCCCCCGCTGTAGAAGTTCGCCAGGTGAAGATTGGCACCGTATTCGTGGAACATGAAGGCACCGGGCAGCATGCCGGACGGGATACCATAGAAGGTGCCCAGGGGTTCGTTGTCGAAGGTGACGTTATCGGCTAAGGCATTGCCGGACAGCAGCAGGCTGAGCAGCAATATGGTTAATATGCGCAGGTTCGATTTCATGGTTCTTCCTCCTGGGGTTTGAGGTTGCGGCGATATTCCGCGTCCACAGGAGGATTGTTTTGATGTCGCTGAAATCCTTACAAAAAATCTTGAAAAAATTACTCCGTTGAAACCAGGAACTGCTCCAAAACCTTCATGGAACCGGGCAGCCAACGGCTTGCTACCTCCCCTGCCTTGCTTTCAGGTCCCGAAAGTTCACCCAGGATTTCCCGCAAGAATGTCAGGCCTGCAGGAATATGGGCGAGGAAGGACCGCTTGCCTTTGACATGCCCCAGGAACCCGTAGGCACCCAGGGCCTGCATGATTCGTTGAAGACCCGCAGCCAGGGCCATGGCCCGGATATCGGCAGTAATTAAAGAGGTTGCAGGACCGGTGGAAGTGGCGGACACCGCAAACCGGTCCAGAAGTTCGGCGCGCAATCCCTTCTTGAGTACCACGTATGGATCCAGCAATAGGGACATAAGATCATAGGTCAGCGGACCCGGCCGCATGCCCTGAAAGTCCACCAGACGGACCCGGCCGTTCTGCAGATGGATGTTCTGTGACTGGAAATCGCGATGGATCAGGACCTGAGGCTGGGCGGCCACCCTTCCGGCCAGAGTATGGAATTCCTCGTCGAGGTCTCCAAGCCCGGCCGGGTTCAGACCCAGATGCCCAACCAGGAAGTGCTCCCTGAAATAATCCGTTTCCCAGCGCAGGGCGTCATAGTTCAGGCAGCGATCCACCGCGAGGGGGCATCGTGACCGGGCAGCTTCGGTGGATGATTGAAGGCCCAGCAGATGATCCACGGTCCGCCGGTAGGCATCGGCGACGGGATCGGACTGACGACCTTTGCTTTGGACCAGGGAAAACAGGCTGTCCGAACCCACGTCCTCCATCAGCACCGCGTGGTCGGCCTGGGAAACGGACAGCAGGGCCGGTCCGCCCAGGTTTTGACTTTCGAGAAAACCCGCGATCTGGACGAAGCGGTCGAACTCCTCGTCCTCCCGAGGACTGACCATGGCCACGGCCGACCAGTCCCCGGCCGCCATCCTCCAGAACCTGCGGTCCGAGCCGTGACCGGTGATGCGATCAAGGCTCATTCCCCGGCAACCGGTGGCCCCGGAGGGCTGGGCGTCGAGGTAGCGGGCCAGCGTGCCCAGGTCGCTCCACTGGAAATCACCCGGAGCGAATCCCCGGACACTTTCCGGATCGCCGGCCAACGCACGCACCAAGGGATCGATCAGGGAGGAAAAGCCCGGCCCGATGTCGTCCAGAAGTCGGGAGGAGAAAACGCCGATCCCGGTGTAGGTAAGATTCCGGGACCCGCGGCCGGCAGAGTCATTCGGCTGCCCGGCGATGCTTACGATACGGCCCCCCGGGGACAAGACCACCGAATTGACCGCGGACCAGTCGGTCAGCAGCAAAGTGGCCAGCGCGCCTGACCGCAGATGCTCCGCAACCAGTTCCGGCAAATCGGCATCACAGAGAACATCGCCGTTGTGGAGAAGGAAATTTTCCGCGCCGGACAAAAAATCCCGGGCGCCATGCAGAGCGCCGCCGGTACCCAGGATGTCGGCTTCGGGAAACACGGCGAAACGGCTCGCGTCCGGCCTGCGGGCGATGTGGTCCGCCACCAGCGGGCCCAGATGATGGGTGTTGATCGCAATTTCCCGAATGCCGGTTCCGGCGTCGAAGCCGTCGATGATGTGATCCAGCAGGGGCCGTTCCCCCACCGGAAGCAGGGGTTTGGGAATGTGGTCGGTGACAGGCACCAGGCGCGTTCCGTAACCGGCGGCCAGAATCATTCCCCGCAGGGCACCGGGTGCGGTCCCGTCATTCATAGTGCCGGAACTCCGCGGTCAATTCGGCGAAAACCGATAGCTGTTCCATCCAGTGGGCCTTCATCTGCCAGGGAGAGAGCCCCTCTTCCACCTGGGTTCGCCAGCTGTCCGTTCCGGCCAGGATATCGATGGGAAGCTTTTCGGTTTCGTATTCGTAGGGCGGCTGTTTCCAGCCGAAATTTCCAGGCCACAGTTTGCGGATCGCGGCGATGGCCGCGGTATAGGTGGGAACCGCCTCGAAGATTCCAGGATCCGTCACATGCACCTGCACGCCGCCACAGACTTCGCCGGCGAACTTGTGGAACGTGGGTTCGAAATGAAGCGGCCGGATGCGGCAGCCCGGCAAGTTCCAGGCGGTCAGGATTCCCGCCAGTGTCTCGGGATCGACATAGGGAGCCCCGAAGATCTCGAAGGGTCTGGTGGTGCCGCGGCCTTCGGAAACGGTGGTGCCTTCCAGCAGACATCCCCCCGGATAGACCCAGGCCGTTTCCAGGGTGGGCATGTTCGGCGAAGGCAGCACCCAGGGCAGCCCCGTGGCGCCGAAGTCCATGTCCCGGTTCCATCCCTCCATCCAGACCACTTCCAGATCGAGGTCGATGGCCAGCCAGCGGACAAAAAACTCCGCCAGCTCCCCCGCCGTCATTCCGTGCCGCATGGGGATGGGCGCCAGTCCGACAAAGGAACGGTAGCCCGGGTCGAGAACGGTGCCTTCGGTGCGCCGACCCCCGATGGGATTGGGACGGTCCAGGATCATGACCTGGATGCCCTTTTCCGCACAGGCTTCCAGGCACAGCAGCATGGTCCAGATGAAGGTGTAGTAGCGGGCCCCCACATCCTGCAGGTCGATGACCAGGACGTCCAGGTCCTCCAGCATCGCGACGGTGGGTTTGCGGTTTTCCCCGTAAAGGGAATGAACCGCAAGGCCGCTGCGGCGGTCGGTAAAACCCTCCCACTCGATCATGTTGTCCTGGGTCTGGCCCAGGATACCGTGCTGGGGTCCGAACAGGGTCCGCAGATCGACCGGACCGGCTTCCCGCAGCAGGTCGACCGCGTGCCGCAGACGCTGGTCGACGGAGGCCGGATGCACCAGCAGACCGACGCGCCGGCCATTCAGCCGCGCGAATCCTTCGGCGGCCAACCTGTCCAATCCCGTATTCACTTGTGCCAAAACCAACTCCCGGTCAGTTGTAGTAATCCGGTTTGCAGCCGCCTCAGCCGTCCCACATGCGTTCGTAGGCGGCCAGACGGTCGGCGATCAGCGCCCGGGCCTCTTTTTCGTTCGCCAGGGGACGGATCACCTTCTTCAGGGGCGCGGGATCCTCGACGATGGCCCAGCCGAGCCGTTTCTTTCCCGGCACCGGCCGGCGGACCAGCAGGATCCGGCCGGACATGTGGGTATCGATATCCTCGACGAGGGGAAAGGCCTGCGACAGGCCGGGCCAGGACCCCTCGTCCAAGGGAACGATGGTTCCATTGGCCAAACTTACCACCAGCTTTTCGGGGGTCCACTTTTTGGGCATCCCTAGCGCCCCTTCCCCGAGGCGAGACTTTCCACGGCCTCGGCCATCCGGTCCCAGGTATATTTTTCCTTCTCGCGGGCGACACCCACGCCAAAATCCGCGGCCCGGTCCTCGGCGAAGAACCGGATGATCGCGTCGGCCAGGGCCGCCGGATCGTTCGGAGGCACCACGAAGCCGGTCTCGCCGTCGAGCACCACCTCGGGCAATCCCCCGACCGCCGTCGTCACGACGGGCAGGTCGTAGTTGTAGGCGATCTGGACGATCCCGCTCTGGGTGGCCGAAACGTAGGGCAGAACCACCAGGTCCGCCGCCAGGAAATAGTCCTCCACAACCTCGTCCGGAACAAACCCGTCTACCAGTTGGATGATATCCGCCGCCCCCGACGCCGCGATGCGGTCCAGGTAGGGCTGCTTCTCGCCGTAGATGTCCCCCACGATCAAGACCCGGATCCCCTCCCCGAAGCGGGCTTTCAGATCCGCGGCCGCGTCGATCAGATGGACGACGCCCTTGTAGGGTTTGATGAACCCGAAAAACAGGACCAGGCGGCCGCCGGCCGGCAGGTCCACCGCCGCCCGCGCCTGCGCCGGGGTCTTGCGGTCCCGGCCGGGCTTCCCGAAGTCGTACACCGGATGCGGGGTGGTGATGACGGTGTCCGGATCGGTATCCGGCAGCACCGTGAACAGATCATGCCGCACCTGGTCGCTCTGGGCGATGAAACCGTGGCCCTGCCGTAGCGCCAACCGGGTCAGAAAACGGCCGAAGGGATATTTCTCGTGGGGAATAACGTTGTCCAACAGGTAGATGATGCGAATGTCCGTCCGGCGGCGCAACAGCCAGGTCACCCCGAAAAAGCCGGGCGCGAAAAAGGGAATCCAGAACTTGATGACCAACGCCGCGGGCGCGTTCCGTTTCAGATCGCTGCTGGTGCGCCACCAACTGACCGGGGACCACGGCACGAAGCGGGGCAGGTCGGGGTGATCGAGCCAGGCGGCGGTTTCCCCTTCCTGCTCGCTGCCGGGAAAGAGGAACCGGGGGTACTGTTTGCGGAAGGAAGACCAGAAAACCTCGTGTCCGCGACCGGTCAGAAAGCGAGCCAGCATGCCGAAGTAGGTGACGATCCCACCCCGGAAGGGAGGCGCCGGGCCCAGGAAGGCCAGTTTCACGACGTCCCCAGCAGATCGTTGACCGCAGCCAGGGCGGCCTCCGGCTCGAGGGTCTCCATGCAGAAGGAATCATTGCTGCAGCGGGGCTGGAAAAAACAGGTGCATTCCTGCCGCGGCGCCAGGATGCGGCCCTCTCCGTACAGTTCGAACTCGTGGGGATTGAAGATGTTGTTGAACAGCACCAGCTTTTTGCCCAGACCAAGAGCGATGTGCATGGCCATGGTCACCGCGCTGACCACCAGGTCGCACCGGTCCATCAAACCGATGAAGGTCTTCAAATCGAAATGTCCGGGATAGCAGGCACCGGTCGCGTCGGCCAGGCGCAGGTTTTTCGCATCCTCCTGGGGCCCGCCCAGCAACACCACGGCATAGCCGGCTTTCTGCAACTGCCCGGCAAGCCGGGCCCAGGACTTCTCCGGCCACAACCGGCTGGTCCAGCGTCCGCCGCAACCGGTATTCAGACCAATGGTCGCCTTGCCGGAGGGCAGATCGAAGTCCGGCAACGAACCCGGGCGGTCCAGCACATAGGGCTCGCCCTGGAATTCATACCCGCAGATGGCAAAGATCTCCTGGGGATAGCTCAGGGTGCAGGCCTGGTTCACGTCATCGAACAGGCCGGTCAGGAACTTGGCCTCGGCCGCGCCCGCCATTGCGGGCGTCACACCCTCGGTCACCGGACGGCAGATCCCGTCGTCCCCCAGGGTGAACCCCAGGCGGCGGTCGGCCGAAATTTCACGGGCCAGGGCGCAGGCCTGCCGGTCCTTGTCCAGATTGATCACCAGATCAAAAGGCGTCTGCCGCAACCAGACCAGGGTCTCGGTATCCAGTTGAACGGGATCGTCCACGACCGCGGGCAACAAATCCGGGAAATCGGTCACCCAGGTCACCAGATGATCGGGGTATTCACGCCGCAGCGGGGCCAACAGGGGCGTGGTGCGGATCACGTCGCCGGCCGCCCCGAGTTTGATGATCAGTATCCGGCCCGCGCGCAACCGGAAATCCTCGCACCCGTCGCAGTGCACACCCTTTTCCTTGTGGGGCCGGCAGGGCACATGGCCGCGAAAGTGAAAACAATCGGGACGGAAATTCACGTCGGTTGTTCCTTTGGCTGCGTCCGGGCCCTACTGGGCGAGGCGCTTTTCGATTTTCTTGAGATCCTCGCGGGCCTGGACGTCCAGACCGCTCGGCAAACCGTACTTCAGGGCCATGGTGTAGGCCCCCTGGGCCTGCTGGAGGTTTTCCATCTTCAGATAAAGACGGCCCATGTGGAAATAGATGGTCGCCTCGCTGTCCCGTTGGCGGGTCAGCTGCAGGGCTTTGGTAAAGGCGTCCACCGCCTCGAAGTTCCGGTCCAGCTGGTCCAGCGCCTGGCCCCGGAGCATTTGCAAACGGCTTTTGGAAGGGGAATCCAGCACGAGATCCCCGTTCAGAAGATCGTCGCAAACGGTCAGGGCCGATTCACCCTTGCCATCGGCCAACAGCTTTTCGACCCGCGCCACCCCCTGGACAACTTCTTCGGGCAACGGAGCCCGCAGTTCGGCCAGTTCCATTTTCAAATCCTCTGCCAAGCCACGCATGTCCGGCGGCAGATCACCTATGAGCGCCTCTCGGACCAGGGATTCCGCCCGGGAGTAGAAACTCCGGTTCCGTAAAAAGCCGGCCAAAAGAACTTTGGCCACCGCGTCGCTGCCGTCTTCGCTGATGGCCGCTTCGCATTCGGCTTCGGCCTTGAGTCTCTGGCCGGACCCGAAGGCCTCCAGGGCCCGGTTGACGTGATAGCTGTAGGCGGCGTGAATCTGGTCCCGGGGCGGGCCCAGCAGATCGACCACGAAATTGCCCTTCCTGTTGCGGTTGGTGACCACGACGATGACCTCTTCGCCCCGGCCCCAGGGCACCAGGACTTCATGACGCTGCTCGTCGGTTTCGTAGTAGAGCAGAGCTTCGCCCTTGACCCGCAGGACACTCAGATCGCAGTTCATATCCCCGCCGTCGACGACCAGTTTCCAGCTGCGCACCTGGATTTCGTCAAACTCGACGTGGAACTGAAACGATTCCCGGGGAGCGAGGGTGAAACTCTCGGAGGACCACTTTTCCCACACCCCGTCGCCGGCGACGGCTCCCGCGGCGGAAAAAACAATCGCCAGGAATACAGGGACAAAGGTCCGGATCTTGCGGGAAACCCCAAGGCAAGGCCTTTTCATGGTGGTCCTTTCAGCCGGCTCGAGGGCATTTCATCCGGCTGTTGATCAAATGATCAGGATAACTATAATCGTCGGAACGATTATTCCGGGGTCCGAATCGGGGCCCCGCGAGAAATCTACCGGAAGACCGCCGGGAACTCAAGCCGCCAACTGCGGCTGTGAGTCGTTCACGAGTCATTGGGAAATCATCTTGAATCCAAGATGCAAGATGCATGATGCCCAGGGAGAGAACGATGAAAACAGGGAACTATGGGAAACGCCCCGGAAGGACCGCCGCGGCGGCCGCAGCAGCCGGATTGGTCATTTTGGCCTGCGCCTGGCCCGGTCTGGCCCAGACTTCGGAGGGGCAGCCCCAGGATCTGCAGTTCGAAGTCATCAACGCCACCACCGGGGAACCCGGAACCGTGGACCGGATGACCGTCGAATACGTTACCGCCCGTCGGAACAGTGTGGCGGATTTTGAACCCGAGGGGTCCGCCTTCATGGCCCTGGGCGTTCCGGTCATCACCAACGGCAAGTACATCGTCACCGTCTGGACCGGCGGTGTTCCCTACTGGTGGAGCAAGCGCGGCCGGGAGTTGGTCGAAGGTCCGGTGGTCCTGCACGTTTTCGACACCGTCAGCAGCCTGGAAGGCGTTTCCTTTGCGGGCCTGAACCTGGTGGTGCGCCGTCAGGAATCCATCCTGCGCCTGGAATACATGCTGCAGGTCGCCAACGAGGCATCGCCCCAGGTTTCGGTCTTCGGCAGTCCCGCCACCTTCGAACTGGCCCTGCCCCAGGGCGCGTCGGAAATCACGGCCAGCTACACCCGCGGCCCCGATCCCACGCCCATCCCGGTGGCTTTTTCCGGAACCACCGGCGGGTTGTCCGTGCCCCTGACCCCGGGCCGGAACCAGATCCGCCTCGAAGCGGTCGTTCCCTGGACCGAGGGCATGGTGATTCCCGTGGGTTCGGATTTGCCCGTCGATTCCTGGAGTGTCCTGGCCTCGCCGGAATGGCTGGAAATCGGCTCGACCGATGTCGAGGAAAACGACAGTGACGGGGTCCAGGGCTTCCGCCGCTTCGCGGGCTTTCCCCTGGAGAGCGGTGAAATCGTCGACCTTCGGCTCAATTCCGGTGAACACGGCGCCGGGCCCGAAGAAAAGCTGTTCGCGAAGGAAGCCCCGGCCGAACAGGAAGACACCGCCGCAGCCGAAACCGCTGACGAGGGCAGCGGAAAACAGCTGCCCTTGATTTTCCTGCTGGTTCTGATCATCGTGATCATCGTGGCGGTTCGACGCCGCCAAACCTGACCCCCATTTTCGGGCCGGGGAGCGTCCTGTTCCCCGGCCGCACGAGGAGACTCCATGTCCGGAACCATCGACCTGACCCTCGGCCACAGTCCCGACCCCGACGACGCCTTCATGTTCTACGCCCTGGCCAAGGACAAGATGGACACCGGGCCCTACCGCTTCACCCACGTCATGGAAGACATCCAGACCCTGAACGAACGGGCCACCCGCGGCGAGCTGGACATCACCGCCATCAGCATCCACGCCTACGCCTACGTGCTGGACAAGTACGCCCTGCTGCCCGCCGGCGCCAGCATGGGCTTCGGCTACGGCCCCATGGTCGTCGCCAAGGAAAAGATCACCCCGGCCGACCTGTCGGGCATGACCATCGCCATCCCCGGCAGGATGACCTCGGCCTACCTGGAGCTGCAGCTGGCCATCGGACAGTTCGAGGCCGTCCACGTGCCCTTCGATGAAATCATCCCCCGGGTCGCCGCGGGAGAATTTCCCGCCGGCCTGATCATCCACGAGGGCCAGCTCACCTATCAGGATGCCGGTCTCGCCGAATGCATCAATCTGGGACAGTGGTGGTGGGAAACCACCGGCCGCAAGGACTGGCCGCTGCCGTTGGGCGGCAACGCCATCCACAAGAAACACGGCGACAAGATGAAGGACATCAGCGACATCCTGACCGGCAGCATCAAGTACAGCCTGGAGAACCGGCAGGCGGCCCTGGACTACGCCCTGGGCTGGGCGCGGGACATGGGCCTGGAACTGGCCGACGAATTCGTGGGCATGTACGTGAACGACTGGACGCTGGATTACGGCGACCGGGGCCGTGATTCCATCCGGGAACTTCTCAAGCGGGGGCACGCGGCGGGATTGATTCCCGAAGTGAAGGAACTGGAGTTCGTCGCCGGCTGAGCCGCCGTTTCCGGCCGGAAACATCAATCGGTTTCGAAGCACATATCAGCGGGGCGGGATTCGTTTTCCCGCCCCGCCTACTTTTCCAGAAGCCCCACCAGTTTCGGCAGGAACAGGATGATCGCCAGGATGATCAGCAGGGGAATCACCCAGGTTCGCAGGGGCCTCTTTTTATGGTGGTGCTCGATCAGACGCCTGCGGGGTTCTTCCTGTTTGTCGTCGTCTGACACGGCTCACCTCCCGGGTTGGACGTTCACTTTGAACCAGCATGCCATTTCCCTTTCCGGATGCCAAGCCCCGGTTCCGGACGAATGGTCACCGAATGATGAACCAGTCCTGGGCCGCCCCCACCACCCAGTGGATGATGACCACATACCAGACCGACCCCGTATGCCGCACCACCCCGCCAAAAGCAAGTCCCGCGGGAATGGCGGACGCCGTTTCGGTGAAGGGGCGCCCGAAATGCGCCACCACCGACAAGGCGGTCTGGATGATATTGGCCGCAGCGAAGCCGAAGCGGTCTTTCAGCCCGTACAGCAGGATGCCCCGGAAAAGGATTTCCCAGGCGCTGTAGTAAATGAATTGAAGGCCGGCGTGTCTGGCGAATGGTCCCGGGGCAGCCGTCAAATGTGGGTCGAGCGGATAGACCGCCCGCATTTCAGGCTGAAGCGACGATAATTTCGCCGCCAGGATCGCCACGGGAATTCCGACCGCCAGCCAGACCAGACCTCTTTTGGGTCGGCCGAAGCCCAGCCCGAAATCCCGCAGGCCCAGCCCGCACAGCTTTCTCGCGCACAGGAGAGGCAGCACGCCCAGGATCAGTCCCGCGGCCAGGTTGTGCTGCACCAGGGACAGCGGCTGCCGGGTCATTTCCATCCAGTCCCGGCCCACGGTCGTGACGCCGATCGTATCGGCCCTGGTCCAATAGTAGAATTGGGTCAGGGCGATCATGGCCACCAGAATCACCCAGGCACAACGGGCATCACGCTCCGGACTTTTGACAACGATGGAGGGCTCGGTAGGCATTCTGCTCACCTCCCCCGATCCCCATGAGCCAATTCAGGGTCTGGGAAATTCCGGTATTCAGCGTCCGGGGCGCGTACCCCAGATCGGATCTGCTGGAGCTGATATCCTGTGGACGGTGCTCCAGAAAACTGTTGAGCCAGGCCGGGGTGATGCTGGGTGAACCGCCGCACTTTCCCGACAGCGCGCAAAGGAAAGCGAACGGCAAAACGGCCTGGGGCGGGACTTCAAAAACACGCCGCCAAATTCCCGATATGTCGGCGAGAACGGCCAGGAATTCAGCCACCGAAGCGTTTTCCCCGCCAAGGACATAGGCTTTCCCCCGGATGCCCTTGCGGGCCGCCAGGTCAATGCCCGCGGCCACGTCACCCACATGGACGTAGTTGGCCTGCACTCCTTGGTCCGCCAGCCGGAAACGGAGTTTCCCTTCGAGGTACATGGCCATCAGCCGCGTGGTCCCGTTGGCGTCGTTCCACGGTCCGGGCCCATAAATGCGGGACGGGCGAACGATCACCGCGTCATGGCCGTCGGCCACGTATTTCCGCACCAGGAGTTCGGCCGCCCGTTTGCTTTCGCCGTACACGGTCGATCGGTGGGAAATCCCCCAGGCCGTGGCGTATCTTTCAGGAGGCCGGGCCAACACCGAAGACACATGAACGACCCGACGAACGGAATGACCGGCGGCGGACTTCAAGAGGGTGTCCACGGCATCGGTATTGACGCGGAAGTAGTCCCGGGAGTCTTTCACGTGGGCCCGGGCCAGGGCCGCCAGATGCAGGATGGTATGGCAGCCCGCAACCGCCCGGTCCACCGCGGCCCCATCCCGCAGTTCTCCCACGACGATCTCCACCCGGTCTCGGACCGATCTGTCCAGGCGGCCGGGATCGCGTACGAAAACCCGGACCTCTTCCCCTCTTTCCAGCAGGCGGGAAACCAGGCGTCCCCCGACAAATCCGGTTGAGCCTGTGACCAGGATCCTGTTCATGACAAACCTCCTTTTCTCTCCGGCCCGCAGGGGGCGGGAAGGCCCAGTTTTTTTTGGGAAATGGATTGGGGTGAGGGGGCGGACTTTTTGACAACCCGGCCCCCGTACAGCGAAGTCAGTTTCCAGGCCATCAGCGCGACGGCCACGCCGGCCACAGCGTCGATGGCATAATGGTTGTTGGTATAGACGGTGGAAACGACGATGAATCCCGCCCAGGTCAGGCAGACAAGCCCCGTCGTCCGGCTGAAATGCCTGTGGACCAGAAGGCCGGCCGCGACGGACCCGGCGCAGTGCGAACTCGGGAAGGCCGTGCCCAGGGAATCCCCCGCTTCGAAAAATGCGTTGATGACCGGGCCGAACAGCCCTCCGACTCCCGGGGCGATCCCGCCGGCCGCATGAGCCAGATCACGGGGTCCCAGAACCGGCATGACGAGATAGACCGCAAAACAGGTCAGGTAGGTGACCATGAGGCCCAGGGTGTGCTGCTCCAGTTCCCGTCCGCGCTTCCTGACCGCCAGCACCAGGGGCGGCCCGAGAATCAACAGGTAATACGACAGGTAGGAAAATCCCATGACGTTCCGCAGCCACTGCCAGTCCAGCAAAGCCGGCAACACCCGGTTCAGATGGAAACCGAACACCGCCAGATCGGCCGCCATGACGGCCCTGTCATGGACCACCGGAAGGGTCAGGCCGTACAACCACCCGATTTCCGACCAGGCCAGGGTCCAGAACAGATAGGGGTACGCCTGTTTCAGGATCTTCAGGGACCTTCCGGTTCCCGGTCCCGAGCGGGGCATTTCCATGAAGAGGAACGCCAGCCCCACATGAAGGACCACCATCAGCGGCGTCAACGGTTCGGCCGCCGCACGCAGAACCCAGATTCCGGCCAACATCACGTTGTAGGCCATGAAAAGCAGTTCCACCGCCGGTTTTTCCTTTTTCATATCCATTGGTTTCTCCTCAGCCATACCCCCGTGGAGGCAACTCCCGTCTCCAGCGAGAACCCGGGTTGGAATCCGATTTCCCTGATGGCCGACCCCGGATCGCATACCCAGCGCAACTGTGACAGTTCACGGACACGATCCCGGTTGAGAACCGCGGCCCTTCGCCCCAACATGGCCGCTACTTCTGCAACCAAAGCGATCGGGCGGGCAGCCGCTACCGGAACCGCGACCTTGACCGGTCGGCGTCCCAGGGCCCGGCCGATGGCCAGAACGAATTGACCCCAGGTAACCGATTGGGGATGAGCAAGATTGAAGGTCCGGCCAGGGGCCGCGGACGATTGCGCCGCAGCCATCAGGCCATTGACGGCGTCCAGGACGTGGACGACGCTGACCTCCCTGTCCCAAGGCCCGATCGTCAGGGCGAATCCCCGGGCTACCATGCGAAAGAGTTTCAAAACCACCCGGTCCCTGGGCCCGTAAATGGCCGGGAACCGGCAGACCACCGCCGGGACACGATCGGAATAGGCATGAACGACAGCTTCGGCCTGCAGCTTGGATCGCCCGTAATGGGAAAGGGGACGCGGCGGCGTATCACTGGTCAGGCTTTCCCCCGCGGACGCCGGGCCCACGGCTGCCAGTGACGACATGAACACCACCCTCGGCGGCGAGGCCGCACAACCGGCGGCGGCCTGCATGATGTTGGCCGTCCCCCGCGTGTTGACCTCGTAGCATTCGTCCGGGGTCCTGGCTTCGGTCAGGGCCGCCAGGTGATACACCACATCGGCGGGACAAATCAGGTCGTTCAGAATCTCGTGGTCCGCCAATCCGCAGTCGTGGAATTCCACATCCAGACCCTCGATCCAGCCTTGAAGGGCTCCCGGTCTTTCGATGCAGACCACTTCATACCCGCGGCCCAGCAGTTTTTCGACGAGATGGCTGCCCACGAAACCGGCGGCGCCTGTCACTACTGCGCGCATGACAGCCTCCTTTCGGTGACTTGCAGGGATTTGATGGCCGCAGCCACGATGTCGGGCTGTTCCTCGAAAATGAAGTGGCCGGCGCCGGGAACCGGCTGCCGGGAGAAGTGCGCCAGACCGGTGCGCAGGATGTCGATCTCCCCCGCGGATACCGCGCCGGAATGAGGCGCTTCCCCGGTCAGCAGCAGAACCGGGCAGCCCACGTTCTGCAGATTGTCCTGCAGGAATTCGGGTTCCGTGGCGTCGGCCATGGCCCGCAGCGTGTCGATGCACCGACCCAGATCGGCGTTGATGTTCTTGAGGTAGCGGCCCAAAGTGCGCCGGTCGAGCCAGGTCCGGTCGCCGGAAGCATCTTCGAGACTGCTCTTGAACTTGTCCCGCAGCAGGCGTCCGCCACCCAGTTTGGCGATGACCGAAGCGAATTTCAGGGACTTGGCCACCGTGGGCGTGGCCGCCGATTCGTCAGGACCGCCCTCCACCGAAACCACCGCCTTGGCCAACTCGGGTCGGCGATAAGCCAGGCGCATGGCCACTGAAGCGGAAATCCCGTGACCCACGATGATGGCGCCCTTCAAATCAAGGGTATCCATGACCGCGGCGACCCGGTCGGCCTGCCCGGTCAGGGAATAATCCGCCCGGACCGGTCGGCTGGAGGATCCAATGCCCAGCGGTTCGATGATGACCGTGCGGAAGCCGTACTCCTGGAGGGGGGGAACGATTTTCCTGTAACCATAAGCGCAGCCGGACAACCCCGGCAGCAGAACCACGGGATCCCCGGCTCCCGCTGAAATAACCGTCAGAGCCTGGTCGGGCGCGACTTCGACCATCTGCGCCGCCCCCAGGTTCAACATCAGTACCAGCATCAGTGTCGTCATGGGTTCCCCCCTTGCTACCACGGATCATTTCCTCTGGATCCGCACGTTTATCGATTCTGAAGGGGATACCGCAAGGCCGGGCCCAAAGAGGCAGGATTCTACAAGAGATCTTCTATTTAACTTTTTACCAACAGCTTACAGATTGCTTCCCAAAAACCGAGGAACACATACAACCCAGAATATCCCAAAAATAGTATGTTTTCCCATACAGCCCGATTCCCCCACCGAACACACTTTCCGGCGGTGTCGCTTCAGGCTCTGGGTATTCGGCCACTTGCTGCTTCGGTAATCGATTCGGGCTTGAGCCCCAATACAAAGGATCCGGGTAATCCGCAGGGCCGAAGGCCTGAGGACATCCCGGATCCTTTGTATTGGGGCTCAAGCCCGAACCGATCACCCAAGCAACAACTGCACCGACTCCACCAGCACCTGAATGTGCTCCCCGGATTCGTAATCGAGAGTAGAACCGTGAATACTATGCGGAATGGAGAAGATCACGAAGATCACCAGCATGGCGGCCACCGCCCACCACTTCCCCGCGCGATTTCCGGGACCCGCGTTCCAGGACCGGACCATGGCTATCAGCCACAACAAAGCACCGACGGCCAGCTTGTTGTCCGTCAGGTCCTCACCCAAGGGCCAACCGGTCCAGTAGGCGTCGAAGGCGTACTTCTGGACAATCGGCCCCAGGACCAGCCCTCCGACAACCAGGAAGCCGAAGGTGACGCGGGACAGCTGTTTCAGGTTGGGACCGTTGGTCAGGGCCTCGAAACCGGCCCCGGTGGAAAACAAAAACGCGAGCACGATGGCGAAAATGTGCAGGATCAAAATGGTGTTGGGCACGTCGCCCTTGAAGCGGGCCACGGCGGCTTCGTCGGCCGGGACCTCTATCATCTGGCCGTCCTTGACGAATTGCACGTGGTACTCGACCTTGCCGGCCATGCCCTGGCGCGGAATCGCGGCGCGCAGCACCTCGCCGTCGCGTTCCATGGGCAGGTTGATCCAGGGATCCTCGGTGGGGAACCGCCGCCAGACGACTGTGGCCGAAACGCCGGCGTCGGGCACATGGACGGTGACCGGCATGTCGGCGCTGATGCTGTGGGTGCGCAGCAACTCGCCCTTGATGGGCGTACCCGCCAATTCTGTGTCGAATCGTTTTTCGTAGGTGGGCCCGGAGATCTTCTGCCAGACCAGGAAAGCAGCCGTCAGGACAAAGGCCACGAACCAGAGCAGGATGACACGCTTCAAAACCAACCTCACAGTCTACGGGGCCCGCAGAACACTGCGGGCCCCAGATCCATCGCCTTGTCAGGCGCCGTATTTCTTGATGGCCGCATCCAGGCGCGGCAGCATGACGAAGATGAAGCCGGCCACCGCCAGGATGGCCGCCGCCAGCACCACGAACATGGTCGTGCCGGGCTCCAGGCCGCTGATGAAACCGGACATCTTGTTACCGACCGCGGTGGCCAGGAACCAGCCGCCCATCATCAGGCCGACCAGCCGCTTGGGCGCCAGTTTCGTCACCAGCGACAAGCCCATGGGCGACAGGCAAAGCTCACCGAAAGTGATGATGAGGTAGTAATAAACCAGCCACATCATCGAGGTCTTGGCGGCGCCGTCCTGGCCCAGTTTCGCGCCCAGCGCCATGACCAGCAGCGAGACGGTGGTGATCACCATGCCGAGGAAGATCTTGCGGGCCGTGGTCACGCCCTTGCCCCGCTTGACGCGCCAGGCAAAGAACCAGACCACCACCGGAGTAAGGATTACGACAAAAAACGGATTCAGGAATCCGGTCAAAAGTTCGGCATTCACCAGCCGTACATACTTGCCCGGAGCCAGTCGCGGAGTGTCCGGGCCGGCCTTGCGATAAACCTCTCCGAAGGAGCCCTGGGAAACCATGATCACCGGCACCTGGGACCCCTCGATGTCGCGGGTCAGGGCGACCTGGCCGCTGGAAGGTGTCTGTTCGGGAACGATCTTGACGCTGGTGGTCGTCACCCCGTGGGCGTCCTTCGCCTCGGTGATGGCGACGTTTTCATCGGGGAACACCTTGCACGCGAAACCGCCCTCGAGGTCGGGCTGGCCCGTGTATTCGTGCACCGTAACCCCGGACATCTTGTCGGCCTCGATCATGGCCACGGTGGACTGGTTGAGGATGCGGGCGCCGAACATGGACTCGGCCTGCTCCGAAACGGTGAACAGGGTGCGCTCGTCAGGCCGCTCCAGATCCGCAGCGGCGTTGCCGAAGTACGAAGGCATGGCTTTCTGGGCGTAGAACTCGGTGGCCGTCGGAATCCACTCGGCCCGGCGGTCGGTGTTGTTTTCGGCGAAAACGGTGATCAGGCCGCCGCTCAGATGCAGCACCATGAAGAACGCCCCACCGGCGATGTAGACCGGGATCAGGGCGGCCAGGCCCGGCTTCTCCTCCGGATTGGCCCGCCGCACCAGGTTCAGGAAATAACCCATGATGGGCAGCATGCCGATGATGAAGGCGAAGGTCACCGGCCCGATGGTGTTGGTCACGAAGGGGATCTCCTGCCCCACGAAATACCCGAGGGCCCCGAAACCGCCCGCCGGAAACAGAATGGTCAGGAACACCTGGCGCAGCCCGAAATCACCCGGAGCGGTAGTGGGTTTGCGGTCGGCATCGGCCAGTCCCTTCCAGTTGATGAGCAGGATCACGACCCCGATCAGCATGCCCACTCCGGCTGCCGAAAAGGCCATGTTGAAGCTCCACAGGTTCCGCAACGGAGCGGCCAAAAGAGCGGAAATGGTCGCCCCGATGTTGATCCCCATGTAGAAGATGTTGAACCCCGCGTCGCGTCGCGGATCATCCGGAGCGTAAAGATTACCCACCATGGCCGAGATGTTGGGTTTGAAGAACCCGTTGCCGAAACAAAGCAGGGCCAGACCGGCGTAGAAGGTCGGCATGCTGCGGATACCCAGGGCGAAATAACCGGCGGCCAGCAGGATGCCACCGACCAGCACCGAACGGCGGTAACCCAGAACCCGGTCGGCGATCATGCCCCCCACGAACGGCGTGAAATACACGAAGGCCATGTAGGTCCCGTAGATTTCGCCGGCGGCCGCGGTCGTGAAACCCAGTCCGCCCCGTTCCTTGTCGATGATGTAGAGGAACAGGATGCCCAGCATCAGGTAGAAGCCGAGGCGCTCCCACATTTCCGTGAAGAACAGGGCTTTCAAACCCCTGGGATGCCCTTTGGGCGGGGCACCGGTCATGGCTTGGGCTTGGGACATCATCAGCCTCCGGGATGGGAATGGTTGGCAGCCACCATTGGGGATTCAAAAAACGGCGGTTGCCCGATCCGGGAATCGGGAAACCGCCATTTCAAATTGCGGTCCGGTGCAAAATACCCCATTCGGGGGCCAAGGACCACAGATTTTTGAGCTTTCTGCCTACTCCACCCCGTGCATCAAGCGCGTCAGGGGCTTGGACAGCAGCATCAGGAAGAGCCCGATACCCACGGCCACGTACCCCATGTTGCCGAACAGACCAAGGTAGGTGGTCAGGCTCTCGGCAGGCGGCACAACCGCGGCGGCGGCCCCTTCCTCCCCCACCGATCCGGTGAGCTTGGCCAGAACGGCGGCCACGTACATGGAAAAGGCGAAGGACAGGAACCAGGCGCCCATGGCGGCGCCGGTCATGTGCTTGGGAGCCAGTTTGGTCACCATCGACAGCCCGATGGGCGACAGGAACAACTCACCGGTCGTATGCAGCAGGTACATGATGCCCAGGAAAATCAGGGGCACCAACGCTTCCTGGCCTGCAAAACCCGCGCCCAGCAGCAGGGCCAGATAACCGAGGCCCAGCTGCAGGATACCCATCCCGAATTTCATGGGGATGCTCGGGTTCCGCCCCATTTTCGACAGCTTGATCCACATCACGGAAAACAGGCTGCCGAACAGGATGATGAAGGCCGGGTTGAAGAACTGGGTCTGCGAAGCGGGCATTTCGTAAAAGCCCATGACGTTGCGGTCGACGTTGCGCAGGGCGAACAGGGTAAGCGAACTGCCGGCCTGCTCGAAGAAAGCCCAGAACACCACGTTGAAGGTCATCAGGATCATCAGGACGATGATGCGGTCGCGTGCGACCTTGCCGCCCTTGAATCCTTCACGCAGCAGGTTGAAGCACACGTAGGCCAGCAGGCCCATGAGGATCCAGAACAGCAGGTCCTTGCCCAGGATGGTGACGTCTCCACCGTAGGTGATCAGGGCATACAGGGCGGGAATGGCCAGGATGGACACGATGTACACCAGCTTGCCCCATTTGGCCAGCGCCTCGGGGTCGTTGGGCTCTCCGGCGCCCTCCAGTTTGTCCTGGCCCAGCAGGAAGATCGCGATACCCGCCAGCATGCCGATCCCCGCCAGCAGGAATCCCCAGTGGTACCCGAATTTCTCGCCGATGGGAGCCACGGCCACGGTGGCCAGCAAAGCGCCGATGTTGATGCCCATGTAGAAGATGGTGAAGCCCGAATCACGAAGGGGATCGCCATCCTTGTAGAGACGTCCCACGATGGTGGAGATGTTGGCCTTGAAGAAGCCGTTCCCGACGATGATGGCGGCCATCCCCAGATACAACCAGGTTTCGGTGCCGCCCAGGATCATGAATTCGCCGACGGCCATCACGATCCCGCCAAAGACCACGGCCCGGCGGAACCCCAGCACCGCGTCGGCCAGCTTGCCGCCCCAGACGGGCGCCGCGTAGACCAGGGCGGTGTAGGCGCCGTAGATGCCGATGGCCTTGGTGTCGCCCTGCATCAAGGCGTCTGTCAGGTACAGGATGAGTAGTCCGCGCATGCCGTAGTAGCACAGACGCTCGAACATTTCCGCGCCGAAGCATACGGACAGACCTTTGGGATGTCCCTGGGTCATCTCTCCTCCAATGGTTGGCATGAGTCGTGATTCCTGCGGGAACCGGGAATCAAGCAGGATGGGAATCCTGAATCTTAATTCCCGGCATTCTACGGGCCGGGCCCGATGGCGTCAAGGCGTCAGGCGGGACAGGGTTCGGACATCAGGGCGTTGGCCACGATTTCGTCCTGTTGGCCCCCCAGGTCCTCCCTCAAGCCGGCCACGAACTCCGCTTCCAGGTCGAGTCTCTTCAACAAGCCGGCGACCAGGGGATGGGTGTGGGGATCCAGTTCCTGCTCGATGATCAGGGCCAGCAGGTTGCCCACCGCCACGGCACGGACCACGTCCTGGCTCTCGGGCGCCAGCCTGGGATCGTGGTGATGTTCGATGGCCTGGCAGAGGACCGCCGGGAAGCCCCAGGTTTCGGCAAGCATCGCCCCGGCCTCGCAGTGATCGAACCCCAGAAGCCGGCGCTCGGCCCCGGAGACGTCAAAGGCCGGTTCGGCGGTCACCAGGGTTTTCCGGGTCCCCACCAGGTGGGCGTCGATGACCAGCATGCCGACGTCATGGACCAAGCCGGCGGTGAACACTTCGCATTTTTTCTGGCCGTAGCCCATGCGCTCGGCCGCGAACGAAGAGGCCGACGCAGCCAGAAGGGAGTGGTTCCAGAACCGGCTGCGGCTCACGTTGTAACCCACCAGGTCCCGGCGCATGACCGGCGCCATGCCCGAGGCGAACGCCATGGTCACCACGGCCCGGTTGCCCAGCATGACCAGGGCATCCTGGACGCTGCTGATCTCACGGCGAGCTCCGTAGAAGGCGGAATTGCTCATCTTCAGGACGTTGGCCGTCATGGCGGGATCACGGTGCAGGATGGCCACCACGCTCCGGGCGCTGGCGTCCTCATCCCGGAACAGGTAAAGCAGATCGACCACGGTGGTGGGAAGGGCGGCCAGATCACCGGTATTCGCCACCAGATTATACAGCGTCTTGTTCGACATTCTTTCCCCCAGTATTGGTTTCCATTTGACCTGCGGTCCCGGCGGGACTGGCAAGATTTTCGCCCCTCGGACCACGGTTTTGCACCAGTGGCCGCCATGGATTCGCGGCAGATTGCCTCAAATCCCCGCCTGCGGCCCTTTATGACCTGAATCTCCGGATATTTATCAAAAATCAAGCCCAACCGGGAGTTAGGAAGAATTTATCGGGGCTCCAGCCCAAAATGGCGGGCCAGTTCGAGGAATTCCGTGGCCAGATCCTCCCAGCGGCCGGCCGCACGGCTGTCCAGGGGAGTTTCCCCCAGATTGACGATGGCCAGACGGCCCCCGGTTTCCAGGGTGGCCAGGGGAACCGAAGCCGCAGGCTGAACCACCAGGGATGAACCCAATACCAGCAGCAGATCCACCGACCCGGCCAAGGCGATAGCGTTCTCGAGGGCCCCGGCCGGCAGCATCTCCCCGAAAAAAGTGATGTCGGGCTTGAAGACCCCGCCGCAGCGGTCGCAGACGGGCAGGCGGCCGGCCCGCACCTCCGGCACAACCTGCTCGAAGGCGATCCGGTGGCCGCAACCAAGGCAGGAATGCCTGGCCGGTGAGCCGTGGAGCTCGATGACGTTCCGCGACCCGGCTTTCTGGTGCAGCATGTCGATATTCTGGGTCGCCACCCCGCGAATCAGTCCTCGGGATTCGAGAGCCGCGCAAACGGTGTGAACGATGGAAGGACGGCGCTGATCCAGGTTGTAGATGAAATCCCGGGCGTGTTCGTAATAATACCCCGGATCACGCAGGAATTGATCCAGACCGAAGATGCGGTCGGCGTCCAGTTGCCGGTAGATACCCTGCGGCCCGCGAAAATCCGGAATGCCGCTCAGGGTGGAAACCCCCGCTCCCGTAAAAACGGCAATGCTGTCCGCGGATTCAATCATTTCGACAAGTTTCAGCATGGCCGCAGTATACCCCTGCCCGCCCGGAAACTCCATTTTTTCGGTAAATTTCCCCAGACCGGTCGCCGTGGCACGCCATCTGCTTGCCAATGACCATGAAATTCGAACACGGCATGGGAACCCTGATGACGGTCTTCAGCGGCGTGGCCGCCCTGATGTGCCTTCTGGTGGGGATCCAACTCCTTTTCCTGGAATCACGGATCGGGCAGGCGGCCGCAAACTCCGCCCCGGCCGCCGACGTGCCCTTGCTGCTGTGGAAAGCGGAAGCCCATACCGGGGCGATCATGTCCCTGGGAGCGGGTGTCCTGATCCTGTTGTTCGGACTCCGCCACCATGCGATCGCGGGTCGGGCGGCAAAGCCCCGGACTTCCGCTGGGGAAACCGCCGTTTCCTCCGCCGATCTGGAATCCCTTTCGGTCAGGGTTTTCGAGGTCGACGCCACCGATCGCTCGGTCGAAATCTCCGCATCCCCGGATGAACCCCGGCCGCCCGCGGCGCCGCCCGCGAGGCCAACCATGTCGTGGGCTCCCCTTGATGAAGGTGAATCCAAATCAAAACCCGGCACCGATCCTGCCGATTCCATCCTGCGGTCCATTCGGGAGGCCACCTCCCCCGATTCAGGTCCGGAGACAGGTCCAGAGGCCGGTTCGACCACGCGCCACCCCCATAAGCCCTTGTGGAAAAAATTCTTCGGCCGCCGGAAGAACGGCTGAGAGGCCTTCACCGGCCAGTCCGGGTAAAATATGTGTCCCTCCGGCGACTTCTGCTGTATCATGGTGTGATAGCTTACTATGTGTGACAGTTCACGGTTTTCCGTGACCTGTGAAAGGTATGCCATGTTTGAAATTATCAGGGACGCCGAGGGAGTCATCCATTTGAAGGGCATGTTCGTGGCGGGGAAGTCCAGGAAGGCCGAAGAAACCCTGGAGGGGATCACCGAAAGCGCGGTTCTGGATTTCAAGGATCTCAAGTACATCTCCAGTTCCGGGCTGGGCATCCTCATCAAGGTCCAGCGGCGCCTCGATGCCACCGGATCCAGGCTCACGATCATCAATGCCAGCGACCATATCCGGGAATTATTCGCCGTGACCCGATTCGACATGATCTTTGACATCCAATAGCAACGCCTGTATGATGTTCCGGGGATGAGAATTGATGGTATTCAGCCTTCAGGTCGATGGATCGACTTGATTTACTGATCCCCCCAGCCTCGAATGATCCCGCACCGGTTCCGTTCTCCCCCGCCGGAAACCGACGACGGAACGTCCCGCCCGGAATCTCGCCCCGCCCACGCCAAACGGCGCCGACCTCCTGTCTGCACACCCACGGCGTGGAAATCCGTCACCAACCTTTTCCGCGGGCACGTGTATTTATGGCAAACACCGATATACATCTGGCCATCCAGTTCCAGAACGGTGACCGAAAGGCCTTCACGATGCTCGTGGCCCGCTATGAAAAACCGATCTTCAACACCGCCTACCGGATGGTCAGAAACGCCGAGGACGCCGCCGACATCACCCAGATCGCCTTCGTCAAGGCCTTCGAGAAAATCCACACCTTCAATCCGTCCTTTAAGTTCTTCAACTGGCTCTACAAGATCGCCGTCAACGAAACCATCAACCTCATCAACCGCCGCAAAAGGCGCCGGGAATTCGAATACGACCCCCCCGCGCGCATCGCCTCGCCGGAAGACGACCTCGAACTGAACGAGATGGGCAGTTACCTGCACAAGGCGCTGGACGCCATGAACCACGAACAACGGATCGTGATCGTGCTGAAGCACCTTCTGCTTCTGCCCTACGCCGAGATCGCGGAAATCCTGGATATTCCCGAAAAAACCGTGAAATCCCGCCTGTTCAGCGCCCGGCATGTCCTGCGCAAGGAATTGATCAAACAGGGGTACGTAAGATGATCAGCCCGAAATACATCGAACTGATGAACCAGGAACTCGACGGAGCCAACTCTCCCGAACAGACCAGGGACCTGGAGAAATACCTGCGGGACAACGAGGAGGCCCAAACCTACTACCGGGAATTGGCGATGGCCTTGAACGTGTTCGAAGAGGCCGCCATGGTGGATCCTCCGGCGGAACTGTTCGAAGGGATCGTGGCCCGGCTCCACCCCGATGCGGATTTTCTCCACCAGACAGACCCAGCCCGGAATGGTCCGGGTCTGTGGGCCGCCTGCAGGAACCTGGTGCGCTTCCGCCCGGTCCCCGCCTTCGCCCTGACCTTTGCCGCGGGAATCGCCTGCGGCCTGCTTCTGTATGCAGGTTCATCCTGGCTCGATCTGCGCCACGGCGCGGAATTGAGCGGGCAGGTGAGCGGGACGGCCAACCACCGTTCCTGGAACCAGGGCGTGGTCGATGAGGGCGAGTGGCACCTGGCAGGCAGCGAAGGGATTTACCGCGTCCACCAGGATGGGCGGACCCTGCGCCTTCACCTGGAAATCATGGCAACCCGACCGGTGGTCGTCAGGTTCAACCACGATGCCCACCTCAGCCTGCAGCACTTCAGTAACGACAGCCCCTCCCCGTCCGGCCTGACGGTTTCGGACACGCTGGTGGAAGTGAACCACCAAGGTACGGGAAGTTACGATCTCGAGTTCCTCCAGGACGCGAAAAATCGGTCACCGATCATGATGTCCATCCATGCGGAAGGGAGGTTGGTCCACACAAAATCGCTGAACGCATCAAATGCCGAACAGGAAATCGCCCACTGAAAAATTATTGAGAAAAAGTGACCAACCTTTTGAATTCCGACCTGTATATCGAGTTGAGCCGTGAAACAAAAACGGAAAAAGGGGAGGTAACCTGATGAATAGGAATCGCAGTTTGCTGGGAATCGTGGGAATCGCCGCCGCCGCCATCATCATCTATTTCGGCTTTTTCTATCCCCAACCAGCGGATGATGATCTCAAGGCGACCATCGGCACGGTCTCCAAGCACCAGAACGAACAGATAACCGACGCGGACGTGGTGCTTGCCGGTGAGGAAACCGGCGAGTGGTCCGACGACCCCGTGGTGATCGAAGCCATGGCTTCGGTCCTGGAGAGGGCGACCATCGCCCAGCGGTCGTTTGCCTACCTGGCCGTCGGCCGGCAGGCCCGGGCCGCCATTCTCCTGGGCGCCAATCCCGAACTCCAATCCGCCGTCCTGGGCAAGGTGGCCTACACCGAGCAGGTCGCCGCGTTCCAGCGTGTGGAAAAAGCGGATCAAAAGGCCATGTTCGGCAGGATGGAGCTCAAGGAAGCCGACTTCGGCGCCATGAACCTGGAGAAGCAGGTCACCGCCCTCGGAACCCTGGGCGCCAAGCAGCGAGCCGAAATCCTGGGCCGCGTGGCCATCCAGGCCCAGTTGGCCGCCGTAGCCAAGGCCGACGCCAGGACCCACTCGGAGATTCTCGGACGCGCGAGCAGGCACGAGCTGGCCCGCGTCTACATGGCCGCCCCCGAACTCAACCGTGTGGAGATGTTCAAGGCGCTGCCCCTGAACGAGCGTCAAGCCCTGATGGGCAAGGTATGGATGAAATCCAGCAGCACCCTGCTGCAGCGGGCCACCCCGATCGAGGTGGAGAACCTCCGGAACCAAATGTCTGACCAGAACGCCGCCGACCTCTTCGGCGCCTCCTCGGTCCACGACCAGCTTGTCTGGGCGGGCCGCGCGGTCAAGACCTCGCCGACCAGCTTCGACATGTTCGGACGGACGCAGAAGCATGAAACCCTCGGGCGTCTCTACCTCGAGGCCACTCCCCAGCAGAAGGTGGCCTTCTTCAGGGTACAGCCGGTGGAGGTCCAAAACGAACTGTTCGGCAAGATGTCCATCAAGCGTGAAGCGTGGGCGGACCTGGAACTGGGTGCCCAGGCCAAGGCCCTGTCCGCCCTGTCCCTGGAACGCCAGGCCAGGATGCTGGCTCGGGTCGAGAAGAGCGCGGTCATCGATCTGGCCCGTCACGCCGACCCGGCCATCCAGAAGGAATTCGTCGGTGGATTGTCCCGGGTTGAAATGGCCCAGGCCCTGAGGCTGGGCGCCAGCAGCCGCGAAGTCCACGATGCCCTGGGCAGGCGCCCCGCCATCAGGAACGCCGTGTTCTCCCAGGTCCCGGCCGACGTGCAGGTCAGGATCATGGGGAGAATGGTTCGGACCGCAAGCCTGACTCAATAGAAGGGTTCTCCTCCCGTCTGTGGGTCGATGGGTTCCGGGGGCTGGTGAGGCTGGAATCCAGCAAATCAGTGGGGGGAGAGCCAGGGGTACCGCGGCCAGCCTGCGGTACCCCGCCATTTTATCCCGGCAGCACCGCCCGGCCGCCGGCCCACGCACATCAGGGGGAGCGGCATGAAAAGCGATTTCGGTGCCCGGGTTCATTTTCTCTTGATGGGGACGCTTCTGGTGTCCCTCTTGTTTTTCCCCTGTCCGGGAAAGGCCGGGGAGGATACTGGAATCAAACTAAGGCAGGTGCGTACGAACGACATGCGCCTGATCTATCTGACCGAGGACCACTATTACATCATCCCCCACGTGACGCGCTGTTTCGAAAACTCCATGGCTTTCCACCGCGACATGTTCAACTACACGCCGGACGAATACGTAACGGTGATTTTCCAGGACATGGACGATTTCGGCTACGCCGGCACCACCTCCATCCCCTACAACTACCTGACGCTGGGTATCGAACCCTTCGAGCACATTTATGAAACCAGCCCCACCAACGAGCGCATCCACTGGGTGATGAGCCACGAACTGCTGCACGTGGTAGCCACCGACCAGGCCACCGGTGCGGACGAATTCTTCCGCAAGCTGTTTTTCGGCAAGGTGGCTCCCACCGCGGAAGATCCCCCCTCCATTTTCTACAGCTACCTGACCAATCCGCGGCGTTACGCCCCGCGCTGGTACCACGAGGGTCTGGCGGTGTTCATGGAAACCTGGATGGCCGGCGGCATCGGCCGGGCCCAGAACGGGTACGACGAGATGGTCTTCCGCTCCATGGTCCGGGACGGTTCCTATTTCTACGACATCGTCGGCATCGAATCCGAAGGCACGGCGGCGGATTTCCAGATGGGCCAGCTGTCCTACCTCTACGGCACCCGCTTCGTCAGCTACCTGGCGCATCGGTACGGGCCCGAAAAGATCATCGACTGGACCCGGCGCGACGAAGGAACCAAACGCTCCTTTTCCCGGCAGTTCCGCCACGTGTTCGACCTGAACATCGACGACGGCTGGCGCGAGTGGATCGCCTGGGAGAAGCAGTGGCAGCAGGCCAACCTGGATTCCATCCGGCAGTACCCCGTCACGCCGCTCGAGGTGGTCTCCGCCCGGGCCCTGGGATCGGTTTCCCGCTCCTACTACGACCCGGATTCCCGCCGGATGTTCGCCGCCGTCCGTTACCCGGGGGAATTCGCCAACATCGTGGCGCTCGACGTCGACTCGGGCAATATGCGGACCATCTGCGACATCGACACACCGTCACTGTACTTCGTCACTTCGCTGGCCTACGACGATTCATCCGGCACCCTGTTCTACACCACCAACAACGCCCGCGGCTGGCGGGACCTCAACTCGGTGGATATCGCCACGGGCAGGAACCGGCGGCTGATCAAGTGGGCCCGCACCGGCGACCTGGCCTTCAACAAGGCCGATGCCTCCCTGTGGGGCATCATGCACAACAACGGGCTGTCCCACGTTATTCGTATTCCCCCACCCTACGATACCATGTACGAAGTGCTTCCCCTGTCCTACAAACAGGATTTCTACGACATCGACATCTCGCCCGACGGGCGCTACCTGACCGGCACCCTGGTCGATGTTTCCGGGCGGTCCAAACTGGTCCGGATCGAAATCACCAGCCTCATCCTCGGCGAGACCGAACTCGAGGTGCTGTGGGAATTTCCCCAGAACGCCCCGCTGAACTTCGTCCACTCCGGTGACGGCCGTTACCTTTACGGGTCGTCCTACCAGACGGGGACATCGAACATCTTCCGCTACGATACCGTCGAGAAGACCATGGCCGCGGTGAGCAATGCCGAGACCGGTCTGTTCCGTCCGGTTCCGGTCCCCGGTGATTCCCTGCTGGCCTACGAATACACCGGTGACGGGATGCGGCTGGTCCGGCTGCCCGACGACACCCTGGAAGACATCGCGCCCGTGCGGTACCTGGGATACGCCATCACCCAAAAACACCCCGTCGTCCTGGACTGGGAACTGGGTTCGCCCCGCAGGGTGGATCCCGATTCGGTCATCACCTTCGAGGGCGACTACGACGCCCTGCGCAGCCTGCGCCTCAATACGATCTATCCCGTCATCGAGGGGTACAAGGTCTACACCACCGGCGGTCTGCGCGCCGACTTCAGCGACCCCGTGGGCATGCACGCCCTGGACGCGGCAATCACCTATTCCGCCCAGAAAAACCTGCCCGAGGATGAGCGTTTCCATTTCCGGTTCAAGTACCGCCATCATCCCTGGAACCTGTGGGGGGCCTGGAACCGCGCCGATTTCTACGACCTGTTCGGACCCACCAAGGTCAGCCGCAAGGGATACCAGGTGGGCCTCGGGTACGGTGGATACATCCTCGACGAGGCGCCGAAATCGCTGAAATACAACCTGAACCTGGCCAACTACTGGGGCCTGGAGGTCCTGCCCGAGTTCCAGAACATCCCCACCTCCTACGACAACTTCATGACCTTGGGCGGGTCCATCCGGTATTCGACCGCCCAGGGCACCATCGGCGGCATCGAGGCGGAAAAGGGCTTTCTGACCTCCCTCGACTTCATGAGCACCCTGGTGCGGGGGGACTATTTCACGCGCACCCACCTGGACCTGACCTACGGGTTCCTCACCCCCATCGATCATTCATCCTTGTGGTTCCGGGTTTCGGGGGGTCAGGGCACCGGTCCGTTGACCGAACCTTTCTCCAACTTCTTCTTCGGGGCCTTCGGCAACAACCATGTGGACCACGGACGCGTCAACAGGTACCGTAGCTACTACAGCTTTCCGGGTCTGGAAATAAACGAGGCCGGTGGCCGCAACTACGCCAAGGGCGGCATGGAATGGACGCTGCCACCCCTTCGTTTCCGCAAAATGGGACTGGCCAACTTCTACGCCACCTGGGCCAGGTTGGCTTTTTTCGGACACGGGCTGGTGACCAATCCCGATCGTGATCGCCAGGACCCTTTTCGCACCGAGGTTTACGATATCGGAGCCCAACTCAACGTCAAACTCGTCCTGTTCTACTCCCTGCCGTCGACCTTGTCGGCCGGGTACGCCCGGGCCTTTGAAGAGGGCGTCGAACCGCGGGACGAGTGGATCGTCTCGTTGAAGATCCTGCGCTGATGGCGATGGCGGCCCACGTGGCTTTCGGCCTGCTGCCGGTGGCCCTGTACCTGGTGGCCCTGGTGGCCATGGACAGCTACAAGCTGGTCCGGGTGCAGACGGTCCTGGTCGCCGTCGCCGCCGGCTTCGGCGCGCTGTTGATCTGCAACTTCCTCAACCCCTGGGTCATGGGCCTGACGGGCACATCGCAGACGACCTTTTCCCGCTACCTGGCCCCCATCACCGAGGAAACCTTCAAGGGCGCCTACCTTGTCTTTCTTTTCCGCCGCCACCGGGTCGGGTTCCTGGTGGACGCCGCCATTTTCGGATTCGCGGTCGGGGCGGGATTCGGCATCCTGGAAAACATATTCTATCTCAGCATGCTGGAGGGCGCCGGCCTCTTCACCTGGGTACTGCGGGGCTGCGGCACGGCGCTGATGCACGGCAGCACCACGGCGGTTTTCGCGATAATCCTCCAGGCCAACAGTGAAGCCGGGCATGTCTTTCGTTTCCGGCATCTGCTGGCCTCCCTCGGTGTGGTCATGCTCCTGCATTCGCTGTACAACCATTTTTTGGTTTCCCCGGTGCTGACCGCCCTGGGCCTGGTGCTCGGCGTGCCCCTGATCACCTTCGCCATCTACCAGCGCAGCGAAAAAGCCCTCGAAAAATGGTTGGGGGTGGGTTTCGACGCCGATTCCGAGATGCTGGCCATCATTACCGCGGGCAAGGTTTCCGACACCAGGATCGGGGCCTACCTGATGTCGTTGCGGGACCGGTTCGCGCCCGAGGTCGTGGCGGACATGATCTGTCTGCTGCGGATCCAGGTCGAGTTGGCCATCGAGGCCAAGGGCCTGCTCATGCTGCGGAGGGAAGGTTACGATATCGAACCGGGTCCCGAACTCCAGGTAAAGGTCGAGGAACTGCGTTACCTGGAGAAAAACATCGGGGCCACCGGGCGCCTGGCGGTGATGCCCCTGAGGCACCGCGGCGGCAGGGATTCGTGGCAGAAGAATCTGTTGAAACAGGGGTGAGGGAAACTTCCTCCCGGACGGGCTATCAAGACCGGCGGCCGGCCTTGAATCCCAGGCCTTCTATGACGCCGGCAATCTTTTGCGGGTCCAGGTCCCGACCCCGGACCACCGCACGGCCATCATCCAGAAAGACCTGGCAATCGCTGACGCCCTCCAGTTCGGAAACGGCCCGCATGACGCTGCCGGAGCAGTGACTGCAATTCATTCCCTCGACCGCGAATTCCAGGGTGCGGGAATCATCGTTCACGGCACAAGTCTCCTCTGCTTCGCATCCGCAGGAATGTCCCCGACGGCGTGACAACCACCAGCTGAAGGACATGATGAACACCAGGGCGGCCCCGGCGGCGTGATCGAACCACCCGATCCCTTCGTGATGATGCCCGGCTTCGCCCAACAAGGGTATGGCCGCGGCCGCCCGGGGCAGAACCCAGTCCAGCAGCAGGCCGCCGCCGAAGGCGCTGACCGCGACGGTCAGCAGATAGATGATGGTGGTTTTCCGCCCGAGCACCCGGAAGATGGTCGTCACCGTGGCCGCGTTCGTGGCCGGCCCGGCGATCAAAAAGGCCAGGGCGGCGCCGGGGCTGGCGCCCATGAAGATGAAACTGGCCGCCAGCGGCACACTGGCCGTGGCGCAAACGTAGATGGGGATGCCCACGATCATCATCAGGGCGACCGACAAGGCTCCGGAACCCAGGTAACGGGCCAGGAAATCCGCCGGGACCACCGCGCCCAGAATCCCCGCGATGACCAGCCCGACCAACAGGGCCCGGCCGATGTCCCCGGGCAGGGTGACAAAACCGTAGTCGAAGGCCGCGGTCATTTTCGGGCCCAGGCCCTGCGGCCGCACGATGTCACCCGAGCCCGCGCCTTCCAGACCTTTGCCGTCGCTGGTGGTCCGGTGGGTGTCCGGAGCGAAGGTCTGCACCAGCCCCCCACCCAGCAACCCCGTGAGCAGGGCCGCGACCGGGCGGAAGATCGCGAACAGGGGGCCCAACATGGTCCAGGTCACCAGGATGGAGTCCACTCCGGTCTGCGGCGTGGACAACAGGAAAGCCGTGGTCGCGGACCGGCTGGACCCGTGCTGCCGCAGAGAGGCCGCCACCGGAATCACGCCGCAGGAGCACAGGGGCAACGGAACGCCAAACAGGGAAGCCTTGAACACCGGTCCCATCCCCCGGCCGCCCAGATGGCGCTCCAGCCAGACCGGGGAGATGAAAACCGACAACAGACCGGCCACCAGAAAGCCGAGCAGAAGCCATGGCGCCATGCGGGCGGTCACCTGCCAGGTTTCGATAATGATGAGTGTTATCATTTCAATCATGGCCACAATTTAACGGGAGGGACAGTCGGGGGCTAGGAATTTCCAGGGTCCTGGAAACCCGCCTCGGCCTCGGCACGGCGGGCCGCCGCCTCGCCCGCGGCCACGTCGACCCGGGTCAGCAGCCACCCCCCCACGGCGAAAAACACCACCAGGGAAAGGATGCCCAGACGGCTGGTCCCGGTGCCCTGGCTGACCAGGCCGAAAACCAGGGGGCCGGCGACACCGGCCAACTTGCCGCTGCTGGAGTAGAAGCCGAAGAACTCACCGGTGCGGTGGCGGGGAACCATGGCGGCGAAAAGGGAGCGGCTCAGGGCCTGGGCGCCCCCCTGGACCGTGCCCACCAGCCCGGCCAGGACATAGAACTGGGTGGCCGTGTTGAGAAAGAACCCGAAGACACTGATGACCAGGTAGACCGCCAAAGCCAGCAGGACCGCCGGCTTGGGACCCGTCCGGCGGGCCAGGCGGCCGAAAAGGACCGCGAACGGAATGCCGACCGCCTGGGTCAGGACCAGCGCCCCGATCAGGTCCGTCATGCCGATGCCGATCTCCGCACCATACGCCGTGGCCATCTTGACGATGGTGCCGATGCCATCGTTGTAGATCCAGTAGGCGACCAGGAAGACCACCAGTTGGCGGTACCGGGTTATCTCCCGCATGGTGGTCATGAGGCGGCGGAACCCCAGGGTCAGGACCGATCCCGGTGCCGCTCCCGGACCGTTGGAGGTTATCGGTGGTTCGGGTACGAACTTGAAAAGCGGCAGGGAAAACAATCCCCACCACACCGCCACGCTCACGAACGAGGCCCGGACCGCGAATCCCCGGTCGGGCATGGCGAACCAATCCGGGTGCATGACCCACAGCAGATTGATGACCAGCAGCAGACCGCCGCCGGCGTAACCCAATCCGTAGGCCTGGGCCGACAGGCGGTCCATGTCCCGACCGCTCGCCAATCCCGGCAGCAGCGATTCGTAGAAAATGATCGATCCGGCAAAACCGAAATTCGCGGCGACGTAAAGGACGGCTGCGGTGCGCCAGCCCTCGGTCCCCAGGGTGGCGAACAGGCCCGTCGCCAACACTCCCAGACCCGCCAGAAAGGCCATGAATCTTTTGCGGCCGCCGACCACGTCGGCCACCGCTCCCAGCAACGGGGCGGTGATCGCGATCAGCAGAAGAGCCCCCGCGGTCACGTAACCCCACAGGGCCGTGGCCTCGGCCGACCCCCGGCCCGCGGCGATGGCCAGCTCGCGGAAGAAGGGGGGGAAAAGCGCCGCCATCACCGTGGTGGCGAAAGCGGAATTGGCCCAATCGTAGAAACACCAGGCGCGGGTGGCGCGGCGATCCATATCAGGAGCGGCGCGGCTTGACCGCGCGGGTGGCCATCATGGTGGGCATGAATTCGCTGATGGGATCGGCGATGTCGGGACCGAAATCATCCTCGTAGAAATCCGCCAGCACGAAACCGGCCCTCAGTTGCCCGCCGATCTGGTCGGCGAGAGTGTGGCTGAATTCCAGGGGCAGACCCCTTTCCCGGTGGCGCTTGAGGGTCGCGTGGTCAAGGCTGGCCAGATCCGAGTAGGGCAGCTTGTGCCGGAATTCCAGTTCCCCCTTTTCGGCCAGTTCAAAGTCGAAGCAGTAATAGGCCGGGTTCATCATTCCGGACAGGAGAGCACCGCCGGGGCGCAACACCCGGAAAGCCTCCCGCCACACCGGCGCCAGCTCCGGTACGAAACAGTTGGCGACCGGATGAACGATGAGATCGAAACTGTCCGTGGAAAATTCGCCGAGATCGGCCATGTCACCTTCGATGGTGCGTATGTCCAGCCCCTCCCGTTCGGCCACCAGGCGATCCTGGGCAAGTTGGGCCGGTGAGTTGTCGAACACGGTGACGCGCGCGCCCGCCGCGGCCAGGATCGGGCCCTGCTGGCCGCCGCCGGAGGCGAGGCAGAGCAGGTCGCAATCCGTCAGGTCGCCGAACCAGTCACGCGGCACGGGCACCGTCGGTGTCAGGATGATCCGCCACTCGCCCCGCCGGGCGGCCGCGATGACGGCCGGTTCGACCGGCACCGTCCAGAGACTCTTTTCGGACACCTTGCGGTCCCAGGCCCGACTGTTGTAGGCACGAATATCCACGGAATCCCCTACCAGTAGTAATAGATACCGGCCTGGGGAATGACCTTGATATCCCCACTGCTTCCCAAGTGGGCGAAATCGCCTTCAATCTTCAGCGACCAGCGTTTCCCCATCAGGTATTCCAGACCGACGCCCGCCCCCAGGTTCCAGTTCTTTTCCTTGGTCCAGACACCCGCCGGTTCCTCTTCGTGATCAAAGAAGTAGGCCGTGCCCGCGGCGATGAAGATGCGGGTGCGCTGGTCCTGGCGCAGGATGTAGTTCGCCTGGAAACCGATGTTGTGCTGCTTGTGGCCCGCCGTATGCCAGATGCCCCCGGAAACCTGGAAATACAGCCACCATTCCAGCGGCAGGCGGAAGGACAGGCCGTGGCCGCCCAGCTTGCCGTAGTGCAGGCCGATGCCGCCCTCGAGGGTGTCGACGGAATCATTCCAGTCGCGGTAACCCTGGGCCTGGGCGGGGTTCGGGGCCGACAAAAGAAACACGGCCGCCAGGACGGTCGTCACCACGATAGCCGACCTTATCCCCGGCCTGATTGCCCTTCCCCATGCTCCATCATTTTTCACGGTCAGCATCCTGCCACTCCCTGCTGGGTTAATTCGGTCCAGATTGCTCCCGCCCATGATGCATGAAGGGGAGTTCTTTTTCCATCAGGAATCCCGGAGATGATTCCCGGGTAAGGATCGGACCTTCATCCCGCCCCGATCAGATGAATTTGCCCAGACCCCTTTTCCGGTAATGGCAGCAATAGTCGCTCGACTCGCCCCCCCACCGCTCCTTGTAGTATTTCAGCCCCGGAGCATTTTCGGGAGAGCCCCCGAGATTCAGGCGGGTGATCCCGTTGCGGGCCGCTTCACGGCACATGGTGAAGCGGATGTACTGGTTGGGCTTGAGGAAGGAAAACGCCTTGTCGAAGTAGATCTGCCAACCCTGCAGCACCCCCTTCTCGATGAGATAGATGTGCGAACAGGCAGGGCGGTTTTCATGTTCGCACCAGAGCCAGTGGATCCTGTCGTCCTGAGCGGCCACCCGGGCCAGGGCGGCAAAAAAGTCGGGGGTAAAGCGGGGTTTCTGGCCGTGGCGTTTCTCCGAAAGAAACACCAGTTCCAGAAAGGCCGCGTGGTGGTCGTCCCAGGAAAAGCGGCGGACCTCGATCCCCTCCCGCTTCGCCTTCCGGATCTGGGAAAGAAGTTTCTCGTCGGGAGGGACCCAGCCGGGTGCGGAAATATCCACAAGGGTCGTTCGATAGGTCTCCCTGGCAAGTCCGTCGGAGCGGGAAATGGTTCCGTAGAAATCGAAGATGAAGGTTTTCAGGTAGCGACGGTTATCGATGGCACCGAGCAGCAAGGCTTCGCAGTGATCACGCTCCTGTTCCCGGGCATGGAAAATTCCCCCGTAACCTCCGTCGGGCATTGATTGGAAGCGGGCCCAGGGGCCACGGCCGAATTCCACTCCCGGCAAAAGGGACACCAGCTTTCCCTGATCTTCCACTGCCCACGCGACAGCCCGCCCACCCATGGTTTCCCACAGGCGCGCGTAAACCCGGGAAGCGAAAAAACCGTCTCCCGTCAACTCGGTCCACTGTTCGGCCGGAATCTCATCTATAAGATATCGATAGGCTTTCATGATCCCTTTTCCGATGGAGATGGGAAATATGGTTACAGAGGGTCCGTTCCCCCCAGAAGTCGATATACCCTGGGAGAGCGGTGGACAAGATATCCGCCGGCACGGGTCCGCAGCTTCTTGTAGAGTTCCAGGGCCTGCACCAGCAGTCCCCGCGGGAACAGGGGGCTGGTCACCACCGAGGCGACCAGGTCGTCCCACCGCCGCCCAAGGGGCCCGGGAAGGGTCCGCCCCCAACCGAACAGGCGGGTCAGGGGCCCGAAGAATCGCTGCACGAAAAGGATGTCGTTTTTCGGAAAGGTCGGCAGGTTGGTCGGCACCCCGATCATGTAATTGTCGAATTCCTTGTCGGTCAGGTAACCCCGTTCGGCGCAAATTTCAAAAAGTTGCGTGCCGGGATAAGGGTAGAAGATGAAAGGGAGGGCCAGATCGGGATGCAGGTCCGCGTTGAGGCGCACGGTTTTCATGGCCTTGCCGAGGGTTTCCTCCGGCAGTCCGACCATGTTGTACGACCAGCGGGCAATGCCGTGCTCCGCCAACAGGGAAAAGGCCCGGCGGATGTTGTCGATGGTAAGACCGCGTTTGAGAATCTCGCTGGTGAGATGCTCGTCGCCCGATTCCACCCCGAGCCGGACAACTTCGCAACCCATGTCCGCCATGATGGCCGCGGTTTCGGGCGTGACGAAATCCGCGCGCATGTTGCACGAAAACGGCAGCCCGACAAGTTCCTTGTAGAGGGGAGCAAACTCACGCAACCACCGGGGATTGGGGAAAAAAACGGTGTCCACGAATTTGACCTGGGTCGCGTGCGGATGATGCCGTTTCAATAGCGCGTGCAACTGGTTGGCCGCGTGTTGCGGGGACATGAAGCGCCAGAACTTGTCGTCGTCGCAGGACAGGTTCCGCAACTTGTGGATGCAGCAATAGGTACACTGGAACAGGCAGCCCCGGGACATCATGAAGGTGAACATTCCGCGTCGCACGTTGTAGAGATTCGCAAAATCGAACAGGGCGTAGTCGGGCTCCGGAAGTTCGTCCAGGTCCGGAAAAAGCGGCCGCTGGGGATTTTCGATGATGCCGGTTTCAGAGCCCACCCAGAGGTTTTCGATCCGGGTGGGATCCCGCCCCTCCTCCAGCGCCCCGCACAGTTCCACCAGGGCATGTTCGCCTTCGCCGCGGCAGGTGAAATCGACCTCGGGGATGGCCGCGACCTGTTCCGGAACCAGGGTGGGATGGATACCACCGGCGGCAATCGGCGCCCCGCAGGCGGCCTTCGACCAACGGCACCAGGTGGGCAGGCGACGGGCGTAGTGGCTGTTGACCGAAAAGGCCACCAGATCGGGCGAGGCCGCCCGGACCCGGGCGATGAACTCGTCCCGTTCGGGAATCGTGATCATGTGGTAGAGATCCACGGTGTGCCCCTGCTGTTTGAGCAGTGAGGACAGCACCGCGAGACCCGGCGAAAGGGCGCCGGTATGGTTGGTTATCTCCGGAGCCAGGTCCGGGAATATGAAGAGCACCCTCATTTTTCCTACCCTTGGAAACCGGGAAATGTAAGAGGGAAATGGTTGCTAATTAACTAATTATACCATGTATAGCCTTGAAAAACCACCCCCGCGGCCCTTAGTCGCGGCGCAACCGAACCAGACAGGGCACACCCAGAACCAGGTAGACAAGAGCCCCGATTCCGACCAGCGTCCCCGAATGCCAGGCCGGCAATAGCGTCACGACAACGCCGGTCACACCCGCGGCCAGGACGGACAACAGCACCGTGACCACCAGCCGAACGGTGAACAGCTTCCTGCAGATCAACATTGTCCAGCCGAAAAGCAGGGAGTGGGCGGCGAGCATGGCCCAGCAGGCCCCCATCATGTCCAGCCTCGGGATGAGCAGCAGGTTGCCGATCACCGCGACCAGGGCGCTGCCCAACAGGGGCCGGAAGATGGCATGCTGCCGGTCACTGGCCACCAGCGTCAAACTCAGGAACCTGCCCAGTGACAGGGCCACGTAGGAAAGGCTCAGAATCCGGAAAACCCCACCGGCGGTGGCGAAATCCGGGCCGTAGAGATCGACCATCACCCTGTCTCCGAGAACCAGACCGCCGGCTCCCAGGGGCAGGATCCCAAAAGCGAATACCCCGAAGTAGGTGTTGAATTTCTGACGGAACAGGTGGTGCGACTCGGCCCACAACCGGGAAAACCGGGGCAGTATGGCCCGCCACAGGACTTCCCCCCCGATGATGATGACCCCCAGGATCTTGGCCGCCGCACAGTAGATCCCCACCGACGAGGGGTCAATGAGAAGGCCCAACAGGATCACATCGATACCAATCAGGACCCGGGCGGTGAGGCTGCTGGCCCCGATGGGAGTCGCCTGGGCCAGGCGGCTGCGCCATTCTCCCCAGCCAGGGAAAGCCGGCAGGACGGTTCCGCCCAGCCACCGCCCCGCGCGCCAGGCCATGATCCGGTTGCTGACGAGGTAGGCGACAAGGAAAAGCACCGGCACCCAGCGGTAGGCCGGCCAGCCGAGCCAGCCGTCGATCGGGCCCAGCAGAAGAAGCAGCAACCCGGCCTGAAAAAGGCTTCGTACGGCCTTGATCGTACCCGCCCAGCCCATCTGTTCCAGCCCCAGGGCGATCCAGTCCAGCATGAAGACCTGGGGAAAAACCATGAGCAGGAACAGGGGAAGAATCCAGTAGTCTTCGCGATGGGCCGGGAACAGGGGCAGCAGCAACAGACCGATCACAAAAACCGGCACGGCCATCCCCAGCAGCAAACCGAGGTGGCTTCTGGCATAACCGAGGATTTCCGCCCCCGTTTTTAGCCGGGAAACCTGGCGTATGCCCAGGGTGAACAGGCCCCACTCGGCTGTAATCACGGCATACAGGGAAAGGGTGGCGCCGATCTGCAGGACACCGAACCAATGGGAACCCACCATCCTGGCCAGGTAGACCAGGGCCACCAGGTTCAACAGGTGGGCGGTTCCCTGGGCGACGGTCAGGAGGCCGAGGTTGTGAAGAATGGCTTTGTTGCTGTGCAAGTCGTTCTTGATGGAGAGTCCCCTTTCGCAGTCTCCGACTTGATCTTATCACCCTCCCGGAATTCGTGCCACACCGTCTGCCGGCCAGGCCGCCCCCATGCCCGCTACCTGTTTTTCCCCTGATTTTTTCAATCGGCCGTAAACGAAACCCAACCGGGGATTGTCTGTAATTGAAAAACCCGGGAACAAAATCCCCGTTTGGCGCTCCCAATAAAGACCGGCCCGGCCGGACCCCGGATTTGGCGACCGCAAAACCATTCCGAAAGGAATAAGCCATGTTGCCCCGCAATTCCCTCCTGTCATTATTGTTTGTTGTTCTTCTGAGTGTATTGATATCTCCGGCCCAGGATGCCCGCGCGGACGGTTTGATCGTCATCCACGATCCCCACCCGACGCCCTGGCCGCACCCCCATCCACGCCCCCACTACGTTTTCGCACCGCTGGAAGTGAAGTATCACCATGTCGACGTGAAGATCGAGGACCAGGTGGCGGTCACCGAAGTGGACCAGGTTTTCGCCAACCCCAACAACCGGCAGCTCGAGGGAACGTATCTATTCCCCATCCCGCGCGGCGCCCAGATCGACGAGTTCTCGATGGATATCGACGGCCGCCAGGTCAGCGCCGAGTTGTTGAGCGCCGACAAGGCCCGCCGGATCTACGAGGATATCGTGCGTTCGATGAAGGACCCCGCGTTGCTGGAATACGCCGGCGGCGGTCTGTTCAAGGTCCGGATATTCCCCATCGAACCGTTGGGGGAGAAACGCGTCAAACTCAAATATACCGAACTGTTGACCCGGGACAGCGGCATGGTGGAGTACCTTTATCCGCTGAACACGGAAAAGTTTTCCGCGCAACCGCTGAACAGCGTCTCGGTTAAGGTCGACCTGGTCTCCAATTCCGGGCTGAAATCCCTCTTCTCCCCCAGTCACGAGGTCAGGATCGACCATCGCGGGAGCAAAAGCGCAACCGTCACCTACGCGGACAAAAACGTGCGTCCGGACCGTGATTTCCAGCTGCTGTTCTCCCTGGAGGACGGCAGTGACGTCGGCCTGAACCTGCTCACGTTCAACCCCGGCGACGACCCGGAAGGGGGCTTTTTCCTGCTCCTCGCTTCGCCCGCGGTTTCCCCTGACAACGGAAAACCCCTGCCCAAGGATGTGGTCTTTGTCCTGGACACCTCCGGTTCGATGGCCGAAGGCGGGAAAATCGACCAGGCCCGGCGCGCCCTGGATTTCTGTCTGCACAATCTGAACGACGGGGACCGCTTCGAGGTGGTTCGCTTTTCCACGGAATCCGAGCCCCTGTTTGGAAGTCTGACCGACGTGACCGCTGCCAGCCGGCGCCGGGCGCGGGATTTTGTCGCCGATCTGCAGGCCACCGGCGGCACCGCCATTTCCGCGGCCCTTACCACGGCGCTCGAACCCGCACGGAAACAAGCCGACTCGGGAAGGCCCTACGTTGTGATCTTCCTGACCGACGGCAAACCCACCGTGGGCGTCACCGATCCGGACCGGATCCTGGCGGACGTCATGCGGGCCCGGGGCGAAACACCGGTCCGCATTTTCTGTTTCGGTGTCGGCACCAACATCAACACCCGCCTGCTGGACCGGATCACCGAGCAGACCCGCGCCGTCAGCCGGTACGTCCTGCCGGACGAGGACATCGAAATCAAGGTCTCCGATTTCTACGCCAAGATCAGCGATCCGGTCCTGACCAATCCGAGCCTGCGCTTCGGTGGCGGGATCCGGGCCACCAAAATGACGCCGCCGGACCTGCCGGACGTTTTCAAGGGCAGCCAGCTGGTGGTCTGCGGACGGTACACCGGCGCCGGGGACGTGGCGGTGGAATTGTCGGGAATGGTGGGCGATCGCGAACGCACGTTCACCTATGAAGGCACTTTTGCTCCGCCGGTGCGCGACTGGAGCCGGCACCACCACGGAGGTCCCGGTGACCGGTACGGATTCATTCCCCGCCTGTGGGCGACGCGTCGCATCGGGTACCTCCTGGACCAGATCCGGCTTCATGGGGACGAAGCCGAACTCCGCGACGAGGTGGTCCGCCTGGCGCGCCGCTACGGCATCGTCACACCCTATACCGCCTACCTGATCGTCGAGGATGAAGAACGGCGCCAGGTGCGGGTGGGCGCCCGCACCCTGCAGCAATTCGACCGCGACAAGGAACTGCAGGCCGCCAACGAACGCATGTACGAGACCACCAACCGTGCCGATGAAGGCGGGCACGCCGTCGGTGGGGCCATGGCCAACCAGTCCCTCAAGGGGGCCAGGTCCCTGTCCGCCCCATCGGCAGCCAACCAGGCCGCCAAACGGGGACAGAGCTGGGGCAAGCTTACCGCCGGCGAGGAAAAGGTCCACCAGGCGATCGCCTCCCAGCAGACCCGCCACCTCGCCGGCCGCACGTTCTTCAACAACGATGGCCAGTGGATCGACGCCATCGTGCAGGAAAAGCCGGAGGCGGAAATCGTCAACGTCACGTTTGGCGGCAGCGACTACTTCGCCCTGGTGGCCACCCATCCGGCGGCGAATCAATGGCTGTCCCTGGGCGACAACCTGCAGATCCACCTGGACGGCAAGAACTATATCATTATGCCCGGCGACGACCGGTAGGCCTGAAGGAGAGACGTCATGAATGCCAGAAATAGAAAAACCGTACAGAGCTCACCGACCCGGGCCCGAACAAACATCCCGGGGCACCTGATCTTCACGGCTGTGCTTATGGCGGCGGCCCTGCTGACGGTGATCATCGCCATGCCCGCCGCGGCCCTGGGCGAAACCGAGGCCAAGGCCGAGACGAGGCCCCGAATCGAAGTCTGTTTCGTGCTGGACACCACGGGCTCGATGAGCGGCCTGATCGAAGGCGCCAAGGTCAAGATATGGTCCATCGCCAATCAGATGATCGCCGCCGAGCCCACGCCGGAGTTGAGCATCGGCCTGATCGGCTACCGTGACCGGGGCGACGAATACATCACCCGGATCTTCGATCTGGACGGTGACATCGACGCCGTCTACGCCGACCTGCAGGGCTTTGCGGCCGGCGGCGGCGGGGACACCCCCGAGTCGGTGCAGCAGGCCTTGCACGAGGCCGTCACCCAAATCAGCTGGAGCCCGGACAGTGAGGTGTTGAAAATCATCTTTCTGGTCGGCGACTGCCCGCCCCACTTCGACTATCCCCAGGACACCCCCTACCGAGACACGTGTCAGGAAGCGGTCAAAAACGACCTGATCATCAACACCGTGCAATGCGGAAACTTCTCGGAGACCACGCCCATCTGGCAGGACATCGCCGACCTGGCCGAGGGTTCCTTCGTCGCCATCGGTCAAAGCGGCGACATGCAGGTTGTCGCGGCGCCCCAGGACAAGCGCTTGGCGGAGTTGAACGTCGCCCTGGGCTTGACCCTGGTGCCCTACGGCTCCATGGAGGCCAAGGATGAAGTCGCCGCCAAGCAGAGTATGTCCGAATTCGCACCCGCGTCCGCGGCGGTGGACCGGTTGGCCTACAACAGCAAAACGGGCAAGGTGGTCCAGGGCCGGGGCGATCTGGTGGACGATATCGAGGCCGGGCACACGGAGCTGGACAAACTCGGGAAAGAGGAATTGCCGGCGGCCATGCAGGATATGACTACCCGGGAACAGGTGGCTTATCTTGCCGAGCAGAAGGTGAAACGCCAGGAAATCCAGAACGAGATCGACAGCTTGCTGAAGGATCGCCAGGCCTTTATCGCCGAGGAAATGAAGGCGGTGGCGGTGGTCGGCGGCAGGTCCGGCTTCGATGCCGAGGTCAAGGAAATGATCCAGCGGCAGGCGGCCGAAAAGGGCATCGAATATGATGGCGAATGATTCAATTCAACAGGACCGCGATCCTGCTGATGTAAATCGTTGTCGTGGCCTCGAAAGCGGAATCGGTGCCCACGATAAGCCACAACTTCCCCAGGGCGTCTGCCTGGACCCGGAAAGGGGTCTGGTTGGCCACCGTCTTCAGGGTGTAGACGCTCTGGTCCGTATCATTGGAAAAATCCCCGATGACGATCATGTCGTCCCCATCCTGGGACTGCATGCCCTTGTCGATATTCATCCGTAGATAACCGTCATAGGAATCCAGTTCCTTGACCGGTTCCACCACCGTTGCACCAACCTTGACGGCCACCCCTTCACCGGGACTGCCGCCCACCCCCACGGTGCCGTCGGCCACGTTGGAAGCGAATTCAACATTGAAGGTCAAATCATAGACGGCGTCGGGCTTCAGGCCCGACACCTGTTTTTTCACGAACATGAACAGGTCGTCGCTGTGGTTGTTGCCCGAAAGCATCAGGGAGCCCCGGGCCTCATCGAGGGGAGCGGGAAGATTCGCGTAGGAAAAAATCAATTCATAAAAATCCTCCGCCCCCGCGGGATAGTCGGCAAAGTCACCGACCCAACCCTCGGCGTCATCCGCAAACCCGAAGATGATTTCCCTGGGCTGCGCGGGCGCCTCGTTGCCGTCATCCGAGCAGCCGCCAACGCTCAGCATAATGATGGTGAAGCATAAAACGGTTCTGAATTCCATTGGCCTCCCACTCCTTCTTCATGGAGTTCATCTGGTCCCGGGCCGGGAAGCTCCCCGCGGTGGCCCGGCAGCAGCGGTCCTGCGGAGCATCTCCTCGGTCATGGATTCGGGAAAGAGGCAAATCGACAGGACGGAAACCCCCAGCTGCCGCTTGTCTCCACCGACGCCAAGAGCCTCGGGTATCGTCGCATCAGGCAACACCAGTGTAATGAGAGTCTCGTTGGTTTGCACCAACTCCCCCGGTATGGTCAGCTTATAGAGCTTCGTTTGCGGTTCGGTCACGTCGAGGGTGATCAGATTCGCGTCATTGACCAGGATCCCCACGCGCTGCCGGTCCAGTTTTCCCGGCACCAGGAAGGGGTGCATCGCGAACAGGAAAACAACATCCTCGCCGGGTGCCTGGACCTGGAATTTCAGATGAGCCCGACTTCCGTCCGTCCACGTGCCATTGGATGAGGGCGCCGCCCAGCCCTGCCCGGTGAAGGGATCCGCGTTGCCCTCCATGCCGAACTCCACCATATCTCCCCAGGTGTAGTCGGCGGCGTCCTGAACCACATTCACCATACTCCGTTCACGCCAGTTGGCCGGGTCGAAAACCGATCCCTGGACCACGAATCGCCGCAGAATCGGGTTTTCCCGGTTTCGGCTCAGGTACTGGAAAAACCCCCTTGTCCGATCCTCCCCCTCGGACAGTTCAAGAAGTGAAAAACCCGGGAAGTCGTTATCGATACCGAGCATGTCCGCGACCGTCGCAGGCAGATCCGCAATGGATGAAGGGACAGGTGAGATTTCCAGGGGTCCGGCCGCCGAGGGTGCCTTGATGGCCAGCAATGTCGGCGCACGCCCTGCCGGCAGTTCCACCGCCTTCCCATCTATCACGGGCGGGAAATCATTGCCGTGGTCGCCCTGGAGAATGATCAGGGCGTCATCATAGACACCCGACGCCTTGAGTTTCCGGAGTAGATCCATGAAGACCCGCAAACAATAGCGGGCTTCGTGTTTGTAGTTTTCCCTGGTCAACGGCAGGGGATCATCGGATGGGCTTCCATCGGCCTTGATGCCGTAGGGAGGATGCGGCGACATGATATGCATGAAATTGTACGTTGGTTCCTCGAGAACCGGATCAATCCTGGAGATGTAATCACTCAAAAACGCCCTCTGGTGGATGGAACGATGGGCCGGAGGGGTGGAGATCAGGCCGCTGATGCGCCATTGTCCGCTGTTATGAATCCACTTCTTGGCGAAATGGGGAAGCTGCCGGAACAAACCCGCATCCAGCAATTGCCCGACTGCCTGACGCTGTCGGAAACCCCGGCTGCCGCCGAAGGTGTTCGGCACCCGGAAGTAATTGCTGTATTTGCCTTTATCCATACCCAGACGAGGCAGCAAATTAATCCGATAACCCGCATCGTACAAAAGGTTCTGAAAACCCAGTTCGTTGATGCAGCGTCCAAAGTAGGTGGTCGGACTCTCGTTACCGTCGAAGATCTCGCCCGAAAAAATCGCGGGAATGGCGAACGACGTGTGGGCCGCGACACCCAGGTTGTCCTGGTAGATAACGAAACCGTCAAGCTTGTCGTGGAGGTTTTCCTCGTCCACCAATTCCACGAAGGCGTCGGTCTGGAAAGCATCCAGCAGCAGGTGAACCACATTCCGGTTTTTTGAGTACTGGTAGATTTCCGCCGGCGGCATATCGGCGAAACTTCCCTCCCGGTGCCAGAATCCCTCTTCGCTCCCGAAGGAGGTGACCAGCAGGAATCCACACTGCAACCCGACCAGGGCCAGACAGATATTTCGGGCATGGCGGAACCACATTCCCGGGCGGATCATGGCCAAGGCCAAAGCACCTGCCCACAGCGCAAGTTCCAACCAGCCCTTGGGCTGATGATCGGCCCACGGCACCTCGCCCCCGTCGAAAACGCCGTAGTCCCAGACCAGGAGGTTCCCCTGCAGATACAGCAGCAGCCCGAGAACGGTGAGAAAGGAGATGGTTCGGGAATGGGCCCGGCTCGGCAACAGCACCGGGAGAAGCCAGAAAGCAGCGATCAAGACCATGGTGGCCAAAAGAAAGAACGGCAACAGGTCCAGCAGACCGTGATCAAACTCGGCTTGATTGCCGTGGTACACGTTCCAGCTGGAGATCAGTCCGATTTGAAGACCCAGCAACAGGGCCGGGAAAAACAAACCCGCCAAGCGGGCCTTCAATTCCAATGGCCCTGCCGGTGGAGCCGGGGAACCCGAATTGACTGATCGCGCCCCCTTCTGCCTGTCCCGTTTCTTCACCATCTATTCAAGATCCTCACACTGTTGCTGTGTAAAAAAGCGCCCTGTCCGGGGATGATGGGACTAATACCGATTCTTCATGCACTTCCTAGGTAGTAATCGAATCCAGGGAAGGAATCAATACAAAGCGGAACACGTGGGTTGAATTGGTGGCGCGGAAAACCTAGGTTTGGCGCGGATGAGAACCAAGGGGATGATTTACCAACCACGGAGAAATGCTGATGAACTATCCGAAGTTCTACGACACGATCGAGACCATCAAACTTCAGGACAACCTGTCCGCGTTCCTGGGTTCACTCGAGGGTGGCCTGGTCGAGTTCAGCTACCTCGACGTGGTCAAGGCGGCGGGCCACAGCTGCCCGACCGTGGCCGGCGCCTACCTGATGACCCTGGCCGGATTGAAGGCCCTGTACAAGGACGAAACGCCCATCCGGGGCGAAATCCTCGTGTCCTTCAAGGAAACCGCGGCCGAAGGCGTGGCCGGTGTGATCGGTAACGTCATCACCCAGATCACCGGGGCCACGACCACCTCCGGATTCAAGGGCATCGGCGGCAACTTCGCCCGCCATGGGTTGATGGAATTCGAGGCCGACATCAATGCGGGTGTGCGGTTCAAACGACTCGACACCGGAGCCACGGTGGATGTGACCTATGACCCCGGCGGCATCCCGGGCCACCCCCGCCAGCAGGAGATCATGCAGCGGTTGATGCAGGGTGTGGCAACCCCCGAGGACAAGGCCGGGTTCGGAACGATGTGGCAGCAAAGGGTCGAAGCTATCTTCAGCGACATCGACAAGGTCATCACCGTCGCGGAAAATGAATGACCTCGAATCCTGAGGCTTCAGCGGGTTGGTTGCGCGCTACCGGTAGATGGATTTGAGTGAGCCCCAGCTTGCCTTCGTGGCCGGCACCTGATCCCCGTTGACCACGAAAACCGGATTATCGAACGATCCGCTCGCCGGATACATGGGCAGTATCCAGCCGGTCTGCAGAATATCCCGGTACCAGAAGTCCATTTCGCCTTCGATCACATCCACCTCCGGAGCCCTGAGGCGGATTTCGGCCTGTCCCGACCCCAGATAGCGCAGGTCGAAGGACGTCAAGGTGATGAACCGGTCTCCCCCCACGGGCTTCAGGAACCCGAAACAGTTGCGATACTCGGTGCAGACTCCGGTGCAATCCGGGCGAATGGGTTTGGCGGCCTTGGCAACGAGCTCCAGATTCGTGGTCAGATCGAGGGCAAAGGAGTAGCAGCCGACATTCTGGACCAGACTGTTGGCCTGATCTTCCATGTGGGGATTCTGGGGATTGTCCAATACGACGTACACCGTCAGGAGGTCTCCCGCCTCGGCGTTGACGGTTGTCGCGCTCATCCGCTCGTCCGAGTACACGCCCACAGCGTTCAGTTCCTGCGCCAGCAACCCGTCACCATTCGCTGCGCCCAGCACGCCGATCAGGATCAGATTCAAGGCAATCATCAGTCGCATGACATCCCCCCGTGTCAAAGCTGGGGACAAATCCAGGTTGGTTTCGTCCTGTTTTACCAGACTAAATGAAAACGGGAATTCCGGCAACGTTGCGGGCCACCATGGAAGGATTCATGTACCGTGGAAAGAGAAGCCAGGATCCCCATCATGAATGACACTCGCCCAGAATCATCCAGTCCGAAAACCCTGGCTAAAACCGGATGGTGACAACCTGGGCGCAATCAATTCCAATTCCCCCACCGGCACGATAAATTACCTGCGATGTCCTGGAATAATCTGCTGCCTACTCACCCTTGGGATGTCATTAATAATGAATGAAAATGCGCTCATTGGCAATGATTGCAATTTAACTGGTTTTTGCCTATAATACTAGGCAATGAAAAGAAGGGGATTTTTGCCCCAATTTTCAATTATCTTGTTTGCATGCAAAATGTTAGTTGCCGGAGGATCAATTGTGGAAACAAATAGGAACCCTTACCACTTTCTGGACAACCTGGAGGTGGGGATAACCATCACAACCTGGCATCCTGAAGACACGTCCCTGACGGATTGGATCTTCGTCAACGAAAAGCGCTGCCGGCTGACGGGACATACGCGGGAAGAACTTTTCAAGCAGCCGCCGGTCGGTCAATTGACCCGTGAATCCAAGGCCCAGCTTGACAGGATGAACGAAGTGCTCGCCGAGCAGGGGCACTTCACCTGCGAATCGACCCTGCGGCACCGGTCAAATACGGCCATTCCCGTTGGTCTGCATCTGAAGCTGATCCCGAACGATGGCCACACCCTGCTCCTGGTCGAGCAGCACGATATCAGTTCCTTCAAGGAAACCGAGTCGCTTCTGAAACTGTCCCGCGAAAGCGCGGGCGAAATGTTGACCCTGATCGACAAGGAGAAGCAGAAGATTTCCGCAAACATCGAGGATAATTTGAAACTGGTCCTGTACCCCTTGATTGACCAGATGCGGATCACCGCGACGGACAACCAGCGGGAAGTCCTGGATATCATGGTGAACAGGATCGGGCACATAGCCCGCCAGGTCGGTGTCGTCGAACCAAGCGGTTCGTTCGAGTTGAATCTGACCAAACGTCAGATCCTGATCTGCGAGATGATCCGGGACGGCATGACCAGCAAGGAAATAGCCCTGGCCCTGGATTGCTCGCCGAGTACGATCAACAACCACCGCAACATCATCCGCAGGAAGCTGAAGCTGTCCGGGAGTTCGACCAATCTGCAGGCCTTCCTGAACAATCCGGTCGGCGGAAACTCCTGAAGATTGCCTCGGCCCTGTCCATAAGCGGCCGAACCTGCTACCCTGACCTTCCGCGTCATGCCGACTTCCCCCGAAAGGACCCCGTTTGAGCACCCCTTTGATCGCCCCCGACCAGAACTGGGCCATATGGGCCATCCTGCTGGGCGCCGCCGCGTTCGGCTTCCGGGCCGAAAACACCAAGGCCGGCCGCAAGCTTTCCGGCGCCATCCTGACCA
>JBDLKA010000008.1:0-62651 GCA_039714075.1 Candidatus Krumholzibacteriota bacterium
CGCCCCTGTTCCTGGGCTTCCTTCACAACGTGCCCTTCTTCTGGGTCACGACCGGCATCCTTGGCGAGATGCTGCTGACCGCCGCCCTGGTCCTGATCGCCTTTTTCTTCGTCGATACCTTCTTCTACCGCAGGGAAGAGAACAAGCCCGAAGCCTCCGGCGACGAGGGCGGGATCCGGATCGAAGGCTGGCACAACTTCTTCTTCCTGCTCGGCGTGATGGTCGCGGTGATCATGTCCGGCTCCCTGAAGCTGGTGGACGTCCCCATCTACAGCGGCGGCAGCCACGCGGTCATGGTGCCGTTGCAGAACTGGCTGAAGGACATCATCATCATCGTGATGGGCATCCTGTCGCTGAAGACCACCGCCCAGGCCCTGCGCAAGAAGAACGGATTTTCCTGGTTCCCCATCCAGGAAGTGGCCTACCTGTTCGCGGGCATCTTCATGACGATCATTCCGGCCCTGGCCATCCTGAAGGCGGGATCGGCGGGCGCGCTTGCCGATCTGACCAACGCCGTGCATGGTCCGGTGCGGTACTTCTGGGCCACGGGCATCCTTTCCAGTTTCCTGGACAACGCGCCCACCTACCTGACCTTTTTCAACGCCGCGCTGGGCGACCTGGGCCGGGTGGAAGCTGACATTCCCGGCATGCTGGGTTATCTCGACCAGTCCCTGCGCAACGAGGTCTTCATCAGCGACCTGACCGCCATCTCGGCGGGAGCTGTGTTCATGGGCGCGGTGACCTACATCGGCAACGCGCCGAATTTCATGGTCAAGGCCATCGCCGAGGAAGCGGGGATCCCGATGCCCAGCTTCTTCGGGTACATGCTCAAATGGTCGGTTCCCATCCTGATGCCGATCTTCGTCATCGTGACCTTCGTGTTCTTTGCCTAGAGGAGATTGAGATATGGCCACGAAAAACAGCCCCGCCAAGCAGTCGTTCTACGAAGTCGTTTTCATGGGCAAGCCCAAGGTCGTGCGCGCGTTCATGAAGGGTTTCGTCATGGGCACCCTCGACGACGCGACGGTCATCTACAGCTTCAACTCGGGCGTCCATCACGAAGGCAAGGCGGAGAAACTGGCGGAGATGGTCGGCATCCGGGGCACCGACTGCCACGTCATCGTCGATGCGGCCACCAGCGCCCTGCTGAAGAAGCGCACCAAGCGGATCACCCGGGAGACCGGCCTGGAAATCACCTCGCACCGCCACATCCGCTCGGCGAGCATGTTCTTCAATTTCCACGCCTATGCTCCCCGGTATAATCAGGAGATTGTCAGCATGGTGAAGAAGCTGCCGGCCGGGCTGCGGCTGGAGGGTTTCCAGCACGAGGTGAAGCTCGATCCCAAGGCCAAGGGGATCGAGGCCTATGCGGCTGTTCATCATTACGAGGCGTGTGGGGAGGCGACCGTGGTCGGGCGGATTGATCTGCTTGTCGCGTTGAAGAAGAAGTTCGCGGATTTTCCCCTGATCCAGTCCGAGGATATCGTTCTGAAGCTGGCTTAAGGGCCGGGAGCAGGCCCGTAATAGAAGAATCCCGGATGTCCTCAACCCATCTTTCAGATGGGCCTGCGGATTACCGGGATTCTTCTATTACGGACCTGCTCCCTACTCCCAAGCTCATTTCCAAATCGATATTCATAGTGAAGGGAAGGCCCCCCGGGGGGTCTTTCCAAGCTACCGATACAAGCTCTTGATCGTGCCCCAACCCATGGTCTCGGAAGCGACGCTGCAATCCGTAGTGATGTGGGCGACCTGACCCTGCAGGGCCTCCACCCGATTTCCGTCTGCCAGGATGATGTAGGGATTGATCACCGGAATTGGGGAACCGCTGGCCATTTCAACATGGAAGGTTCCGTCGGGAGGCCCGCTTCCCATGAACATGTAGTCAAACCGGACCAGGGGGGTGGCGACAGTGGCCGGGAAAGGCTCCGTGCAGGCAACGCTCAGGTTGTCCAACTCCGGCGGCACGATCCAGATGATTCCGCAAGGCCAGTGGATGCCCAGTTCCACGTAGGGACCGGTCCAATAGTAACCCGCTTCAAACCCCCGTATCATTCCATGCGTTGGATTGGTATAGACGATCCAGACGGAAAAGGAAACGAACGGCAGCAGGTCGTCTTTGCAGGTTTGATCGCCGAAATCGTCGAAATAGACTCCCAAAACGTCAGGTCGCGGGTCGGTGACTCCCAGGACGGATTGGGTCAATATAAACAGGAAAAAGCCCACCAATATCAAACGTGGCATATCCCACCTCCTGATAAAGTGAACGGCACATATTGAGGCCCAGCCATCAAATCATACATAATTGAACCGGGGGCAGCCACAAACAGGGCGGCCCCGAAGGACCGCCCTGCCTTTGGGCGATAATGAAGCGAGTGAACTATTGAACGAGGTCTTCCGCCTCATCGTCGCACAGGGTGGTCCAACGGCCCTCGTAGAAACCGCCGGGATAACCGGGCACCGGGTGGGCGCGGCCGCCCAGCAGACCTTCGACGTTCCCGTTCCGGGTCACCCAGGCGCCTCGGAATTCACCCAGGTCGCCCTCTTCACCGGCCGGGTCCCAGCCGCCGCGCATCAGACCCATGAATCGGCCCTGGCGGTCGATGAACTTGCCGACAAAGACCCGTTCGCCTTCCGCGGTCACACCGTAACCGCCGCGCATGAAGCCGTGGATGCGGCCGTTGAGGGTGATCCAGGCGCCGGCGAACACACCAAGACGCTCGCCCTGATCCTCGGTGTTCACGGTGTCGGGACGGTCCTGCCGCATATGGCGGTAACGACCGGACAGGAAACCCTTGGGGCAGATCTCGATGTCGTCCAGGCCGAATCCGTTCAACTGGATCCTGTTGCCCTGGTCATCCACGTCGATGACCTGGTCCATATCCACCAGATCGCTCACCAGGAACTCGCCCTGGTACAGCGGCATGTCGATGTACAGCTTGTTGGCGACCTCGGGCTCGGTGGACGGGTCCAGCGGCGGCTCGATGATCTGAATCAAAAGACCATCGTAATGGCATGTGGTCCGCGAAATGAAAGCCACCGTCTGCGGGTTCAGACGCGGGAACACCACGTGGTCGGCGGGGAATTCGAACTTGATCATGCGCTTGACCACGACCAGGCCGCGGTCGGTGCGGATGGTGCCCGTCCAGTCGGTCACGTCACAGGGCGGTTCGATGGTCGTGGAGTCATCCGGACCCCGCAACATGCCCCAGCGCAGACGCAGGAAGGTGAAACGGGGGCGCTCGCCGTCCGTGTAGCGTTCCATGTTCCGGCTGCGCTCCTCCATCTCGCGGACCAACGGATTGTCGGCTGTCGGATCGTCCACGACTTCCTGTTCCTCGGCCAGCAGCATGGCCTTCAAACCCTCGTCACCGAAGGCCACCTCTTCGTCGCTGGCCGTCAGGCCGCCGTAGGGGTCGCCGAGATCCAGTTGTTCGTAATCGTCGCCGCCGGTAAGGTTCGCGGCCGTCAATTCGGAGTCTTCGTTGCTGCAGCCGGCCAGCAGGTAAAGGGCCAAAAGGACCCCCGCGACCAGCAAAATGTAATTCCTGTTCATGATCGTCCCCTCCTGAGGAATGGTCATTTTTGCCCCTGATGTGAATTCCAACGAACGGAATATGCAGAGGGGATGCCAATTCACTCCCGCAAAAACAACTCATTGGGATATATCATCTTGGAGATTCCAGCAGAAAAAAAACGACCAGAGGGATCATCAAAAGTGTACGCCAGGGGACAGTCCAACCGCGATTCCGTACACACACGGGCGCACCGGAACCGGACACCCGGTTACGACCCCGAACGCTTGACCTTCAGCTTCAGGGCCATCAATTCCTCGTGCCGCACACCCAGCAGGGTGCCCATCTTGTGCATCAGGGCATCCTCACGGGCTTCCAACACCCCGTCGCTGTAGACCACCTGCCAGAGCAGTTCCAACACGGCCAGTTTGCGGGGCCGGCTGAAGCTGTCGTTGATAAGGCGGGCGAACTGGTAGAGGTCCCCGCTTTTCTGTCGCTCGGAGTCGGCCGCGTGAAGCAATTCCGCGGTCTGGTCGGAATCCAGGCCGAACCGGCGGCCCACCAAATCAGCGATGGCCTTTTCCTCATCCTCCGAAAAATCCTGGTCCGCGTGGGCGACTTCCAGCAACAGTGCGCATGTGGCCACCTGCAGATGGTTCAAATCTTCGGCCTTGTCCTCGGCGGGGGCCATGGTGTCCTGGAAAAAACGGCTGAGGGATTCGAACATTCAATCTCCAGACCGGCGGCGCCGGATCAAAGGGGCTGGCGGGTCCAGGTGGAACCCGGCAGGGTGAGTACTTCGTAAGGAATGGTTCCGAGCAGATCGGCCAACGCTTCGACAGTGATGGTTTCTTCTCCCTGGCGCCCCAGCAAGACCGCCTGGTCGCCGGCGTCGGCATCGGGAATGTGCGTGACGTCGGCCATGCACAGATTCATGCAGATGCGCCCGACCAAAGGCGCCCGGCGGCCGTGGATCAGGACGTAACCACGTCCCGAAAGGGCCCGCGGCAAACCATCGGAGTAGCCCACCGGCAGCACCGCGATACGGCTGTCGGTCATGGCCTTCCAGGACCGGCCGTAGCCGACGGTTTCCCCGGCGGGCACCGATCGTACCTGCGACACGGCCACCTTCCAGGTCAGCGCCGGTTCCAGGGTGACCTCTTCCCGGCCGCGCTGGCGAACCGAAACCAGGGTCTCCCGCGACGGCCACACCCCGTAGGCGCTGATGCCCACCCGGGCGATGGCCCGGTGGCTGCGGTCCCACAGCAGGGCGGCCGCGCTGCAACTCATGTGCTGGACCAGATCGTCGAATCCCGCTGCCGCAAGCGTATCCCGGAAGCCGTCGAACCGTTTCATCTGGGCCTTGGCGAACCCGTGGTCGGTGGTGTCCTCGATATCGGCGAAATGGCTGGAAAGTCCCACCACTTCGAGTCCGTCCGAATCCCGCAGAATCCCGATCGCTTCGTCGAGTTCCGCCTCGACCAGCCCTTGGCGGTTGACCCCCGTTTCCACCTTGAGGTGCACCTTCACCGCAGCCCCGCCGGCGGCCGCCGCCCGACAGGCGGACAGTGACGCGACGGTGATTTCCACATCCAGGTCGGCCGCCGCCGCGGCCTCCGACCGGTTGACGGGCCCCAGAACCAGAATGGGAACCGTGATTCCCTCGTCCCGCAAACAAGCCGCCTCGGCCAGGGAATGGACGCCCAGCAGATCGGCACCGCCGGCCAGGAAGGCTTGCGAGGCAACAAGAAGGCCATGGCCATAGGCATCAGCCTTGACCACGGCCATCAGTCGTGTGGCAGGTCCCGCCAGACGGCGGAAAACCGCGATGTTCCTTGTCAGGGCGGCCCGGTCGACCTCGATGGTCAACCAGCTTCCGTCGCTATCAGGCACCCCGGGCTTCAGCGGCTTTCTTGTTCTTGCGCTTGTTGCAGGCTTCCTTGTCCTTGCAGGCACCGTAAAGCTCCAAACGATGTCGGTAGATCTGGAAATTGTTTTCCTCGGCCAGCTTTTCCTGAAGAGCCTCCAACCGGGGATTGAAGAATTCGGAGATCATCCCGCACTCGAGACAGATCATGTGGTCATGGTGCTCCACATCGGAATGACCTTCGTAGCGGGCCAGGCCGTCACCAAAACGGCGTTCCTCCACCAGGTTGCTTTCCACCAGCAGGTGCAGCGTGCGGTAGACCGTCGCGTACCCGATTCTGGGATTGACCTTCTTGACCTCGTTCAGCAGTTCCTCAACCGAGATGTGCCCGCGCAACCGGAAGAAAACCGAGATGATTGTGTTGCGCTGGCGTGTGGTTTTCAGGCCCTTGCGTTGAATGAACTCGGCAAAGGCGGCTTCCTTTTCCTTGACGAGGTTCTCGTCCACTTCCTTGGATGGGTTAACGGGTGCCATGTTGGACCTCTCGCTATTGAAGTGATTCCTGAAGACCAGGCTGAAATTCCGACTGGAATTGATTTCTGTTTTCGTAATTCAGAATAAGCTCACTTCAATCCGGTGTCAAGAAACCCACTCAATTGAATAACAGCTCCACCGCAACCCTTTCCTGCGGAATAACATACCAAAATGTCCGCCCATCGTGAAGCAGCAGGACATCCTGACCGCGAAACAAAAATGATCCTGTATCCACTGTAGCGCTCCAGGAGCGCCGGGATCCGGACAGCCGGTACAACCGTCCGGTGCCACTGTCTGTCACCCACATGTTCTTGCCGTCCCAGGCCACGCCGTAAGGCGAAAACCCGGGCGTCACGGCGGAGCGGGTGATGGCTCCCGCCTCGGGATCGAAACGGTCGACCCGGCCGGTGTCCCGATCCGAAAGCCACACGTAGCGGCCGTCGAAACACATGGCGCCGGGACGATGTCCGGGAGCGTCGAAGGCTTCCTCGACCTGAAGAGTGTCCACCTGGATCTGGTACAGGATGGAGCTGCCGTCTTTGGCGTCCCCGCAGCTGTAGAGGTATTCCCCGTCCCACGCCAGGGCCCGGTCCAGCACGCCGCTGAAATCCTCCCTGAGCAGGATATCACCGGCCCGGTCCCGGAAGACCAGACTGACTTCACGATCACCCGACCTGCTCATTGAATCCGGGATGGCTTCCAGCACAACCAGAGTGTCGGGGCCCATCCAGGTAATTCCGGCAATGATTCCGGCATCACCCAGGGACATGGTGTCCAGGGTCGTGAATGACAGCGTCAGGTCCGGAGCCTCGTCATCGCCGGCGGCCGCGGACCGCGCCGGCACCATGGCCTGGGTCCCACAAACAACCACTGCCAGAGCCCACAGGACTCCGGCTCGCCGGCAACCATTCACCAGGATAACCAGGTGCCTCATCAATATCATCGGATCCATCCCTTCAGCAATCAACCGGAACCGGCCAGCCGCCGTTGGCGAAGAAGGTCGGCGCTCTTGTCCAGGATTTCGTTGAGCCGTTTCCATTCCAGGGGCTTGGTCGCGGTCAGGTCCACGATGGCTTTATCCGCGCCGGCCAGCAATTCCTCCCGGCCCCAGCCGGTGATCAGGACAATCACCAGGGACTGGTCCTGTTTCCTCAGCAGTGAAGCCAGTTCCAATCCCGAGCGGCCGGGCAGGGACTGATCCACCAGGGCCAGACCGAATTTCCCGGGCGCGAATCCTTCCAGGGCGCTGTGGGCGTCCCTGAAGGGGGTCACCCGGCAATCCAACTCGGTCAGGACATCGGTGAGCATGTCCCGGACCCCGGTATCGTCATCCACCACCAGCACGGGAAAACCCGCGGGCCGGGATCCGGGTTCCGTTTCCCCGCGGTTTTTTTCCTCAGCGGCATGAACGACCCGGTCGATCCGGGGCAGATCCACCAGGAACCGGGCGCCGATTCCCTGCTCCGAGTCGAGATCCAGCCGGCCGTCGAAACACTTCAACAGCTGCCGGCTGCCCGCCAGTCCGACGCCCCGGAATTCCTCGCCGCTGGAGGAAAAACCCGGTTCAAAAATCCGCCCGGCGAGGTCCTTGTCAAGCCCGGGCCCGTTGTCGGTGACGCTCAGAGTGACACGCCCCTGCCGGGCGGAGGCGGCAATGTTGATGCGCCCCCCCGCGGGCAAAACCTCCAGGGCATTGATCAGCAGGTTGCTCAGCACTTCCCTGACGACCTGGCCCGGCACCGAGGAAAACAGGTCCGCGGGAACATCCTGCTCCAGGACCCAGGATCCCGGTGACTCGTCATGCCCGGCCTTGGCCCAGCTACCGGTACCTTCGGGCCGGATCAACAGCGAGACCGCGCGCACCGCGTCCCGCAGGTTGACCACGGCGGCACTTCCGTCACGCTGGTCCTCCGGAAGCCCCCTTTGCAATCTCTTGATCATGGCGGCGGCATCCCCCGCGGCCAAAACGATGGCTTCCAGATCCTCGCGCCGGGAACCCGAACCTTCACGCATGAGCAGAAGCTCGGCGCGACCCACGATCACCGCCAGCATCTGGTTGATGTCATGCACCGCCCCGGCTTTTCTCAACAAAGCGGCGGCGGATGTCTCCGAATGATTATTGGCGGCCGGATTGCGATCCCCACCACCGCGTTTCTCGGGCATGATTTTTCCCCGGTAAAGACCCGTGTCCAATCCCGTTCCGGGGATCATACACCTCAAAGCTGTTCACGCAATAGTTCAGACGGCAAGGAGAGGTTCCGGGGCCGGCGGCGCCACGGCGGACCACAGGGGCAGGACTATGGACAGTTCAGCATGATCCCGGGGCCCGGTCCCGAGCCGGGGTTTGACCCCCAGCACCTGGAGCAGATGGGGTGAGATCAACATCCGGGTCAGGTTTTCGAACTCGGCCCGGTCCAGCCGGGTTTCCTCCCCGATTCCGGAAACCAGGACCGAGAGGCGGCAATCCCCACTGACCGGATCGGTTTCCAGACGGAAGACCGGGCGGTTCGCCGGACAGAGAAAGGTGAACACCCGCTCCATCTGCCGGGTCAGGATTCCCAGGAGCCGCAGGTCCGTGAGTATCTCACATGATGCACTGTTTTGATCCAGGCGCACCTCTAGGTGATCCGGGATGGTGCCGACCATCGCGGATGCCGGTTGGGGCACCAGATCGGCGGCGGGAGCCTCTTCGGCCAGCCACATCAATTCCTGGCTCCACTCGACCGCATCGGCCAGCCGGTTGAGATTGCGCAGGGCCAGACTGAGCATCCTGGCCGACCCGGGGGCCGGATCTTTTTCATCCCCCAGGACGGTCAAGGCCGTCTTGACGGCGGTCAGGGGGCTGCGCAATTCATGCCCCACGAAATCCCGGAACCGGCTCTCGTCATGCTGGGATCCTACCTCTCCACGCAGCACGCGGGCCCGCTTGACGCAGGACTGGACCGCAACCTTCAGGCGGGAACCACCCGGACCGAAATCAGGAATGGTGATCCAGGGATTCACGGCCAGGGAGTCGGATTCCGAACCTACGACCAGAAGGGGGGCCGCTGCCGCGGCCGCCCCTCCTGCGTCGGCACCATCGGGCATGGCGCTGAAACCGTTTTCCGCGTGACCGCTGTCCTTTTGCAAATGCAACACGGCGTCGCAATCCTCGACGGTGGCCTGGAAACCGGCAGGATCGCCCTGGGGCAACCGGCCCACCGTCACCCCCCACTGCCATAGCAGGGACCGCAAGGCGGGATGCCGCTGAATGTCACCGTTGAAAAGGACGTGGGCCAAGGTCGAACTCCCTGAATATTCCCCGGTCGGCAAGGGCCGCTTCCCGGGTCGGCCAAACTGCGATGCGGCCCAAAACGCAAGGTGTATGCCATGGCTCAATCCCTTGGTAAAGCGTAAATTAGAGAGAATCAACGAGGGAACGACGGGATCTATCCCCCACCCCGGGGAACGGGGGGGAACAACAGGGAACAAGGGTCATCCCCGGGGCAGAAAGAGTATGCCGAGGGTGGCTTCGTGCGTTTGGGGATGGGAATGGAAACCGGCAAGGCAAAAAGCAAGCATGTATCGGGAAGACGAGCCGGGATCAGGGTTCGTCCGCGGGCGCTTTCAGGCGATGACGGGTGCTGTCCAGGCGCCAGGCCACGGTAAAATACCAGGCGGCTGGCCGATCGAGGGTTCCCTGGAGTTCCCGGGCCACCTTGAAACCCAGCGAGCCGCTGTCTCCCCAGGGCAGCCACCATTGCACGCCCGCCAGTTGGGACCGGCGCGAATCACGGTCCTGGAAATCATAGGTCGCGCCCAGCCGGCTCCCCCGCCCCCGGTACATGTCCCATGAGGCCCCCAGGTGGAATCCGCTCGGAAACGCGGCCGAGGTCAGGTAATCCTTGCCGGAATCCATGTTGGACAGGTACCCCGCCACCAGACCCAGATGGGTCTTCTCACCCAAAGGCACAATTTTCTTCAATTCCAGACGCAGGGGCAGGCTCGTGGAGGAAAACGGATATACCCGGTCGCTGCCGCTGGGCAGACCCAGGGCCAGGGCGTAGTCGACATTTCCGGCCAGGGGCAATCCCACCGGACCGGTGACCCCCACTTCAATCTGCCCGAAACTGGAGGTCCGCTTCTCGTTGGGCCAACCGTTTTGCCCCTCTTCCCCGATGACCCAGGGCCACCTGCCGGCCAAGGTCGTGTTGCCCATATCGAAAGTCAGATGGGGCAGGCGCAGGAAAAATGCGCCGTCGTCACCGGCGGGCAAAACGGTGGTCAAAAGAATCCGGTTCAGGTTCCAATCGAACTTGGGGTCGTGGAACCGGTTGATTTCAACAACCAGGGCGAGACGCGACGTGGAATCAGCCGGTGTGAACCAGGGGATGGCGTCCAGGTGCATGATCTGCGCCTTCGCCCCGCCGGGAAGGAACAGAAAGAGCGCCAGAAACAGGAAAACCCACCTTGGACGGCGGCAGACGGGAAACATGACTACCGGGGCGCCTTTTCGATCAAACGAACGACCCCGGCCTCCGCGAAGTAGCATTTGATGACCTGGCGCCCGCCCGGCAGGTCCTCCTTGGCGACCACCACGCCGCAGTCCTCCCAGGCCTGGTGGTGGATGCACTGCCCGACCTCGTAGGTCTCCCAGGGCCGATACGGGGAAGGCTCGCTTTGATCCTTGGCCTCGAGCATGGCCGCATATTCGTGGATGGGTTCGGCGGGTTCCTGCGGCGGCTCGGGTTTTTTCTTTTCCGGAGCCGGCTCGGGGGTGTCGTCCCCGGAAAGGTCATCCAGTTCGGGCAGGGTTTCGGGATCACCGGCGACGTGCCTGGCCTTCATCATGTCGGCCGGGCTGTCCCAGGGCAACTCACCGTCGGTTTTGGCGGAACCGGAGGAATCGGGTTTAACGGTAGCGGAGGAAGGATCGGGTTCCGGTTCCCCCGCCGGTTCGGGATCCGCGGGCTTGTCCGGAGATTCGGTCTTGAGGTCGGCCCCGCTCAGCTTGGGCAGAAAGCCCTGGCACTGGGGGCAACGGAACCAGATGACCCCATCATCCTCCTCGCCATCGCCGGTAGGAACGACTTCCATCTCAAGCCATTCCTTGCAGACGGAACAAAACTGTCTGGACTTCATCAGATTCACCGGATGTGGTCAGGGATTGATCTTGCAGCAGTTGTCGGCTTCATCCTTGCCCATATAGCGCATCCCGCACACGAGGCATTTTTTCGGACCGTCGATGCGTCCCTCGGTTTCGGCTTTGGTCAGCAGCCTTTCATACTTCACGAAACTTTCATCACGGACAAGAATGTCATCTTCCTTGACGCTGGCCATTGGCTCCTCCTTGGCTCTGGAAACGCGTCTGTCCTGGATGTCTTGTCAAAGAGGCTCCTGCCTGCCAGGACGCGTACGATGGGCTGCATACTATTACAATGTTCAAACCGAGTCAATAATGTGAACCGAAATTTTTAAAACAGGCGCGGGGTTTCCACAAAACAGGCGGGGTCAGGACTCGGCGGCGCGGGCGGCGAGGGAATCGTCGTCTTTCGTACGGGCCGCCGCAATCTCCTCGACACGATAGAGATCACCGAGATCAACCAGCCCGAGTTGGTCGGATTCCCGGAGAGCTTCCAGCAGAACACCGGCCGTGGCGGCGGCGTCGGCGCCGGCGCGATGGGGATTGCCGTGCTCGATGCCGAAATGTTCCGCCAGGTCGGGAAGACTCCGGCTGCCCAGGTCGGGCCAGAACTGACGGCTGAGCTGCAGGGTGCACAGACCGGTCACCGCCGGGCGTCCGATGCCCCGCCGGGCGAACTCCCACCTCAGGAAGGGAAGGTCGAAGCGGATGTCATGGGCCACGAAGACAAACCCGTCGAGCAGGCCCACCAGGTTCTCCGCCAGATCGGAAAAAGTGGGCGCGCCTTCCAGGTTCTCGTTGCTGATGCCGGTCAGGCGGGCCACCCAGGGCGGAATGGCGCGGTCGGTCCAGACCAGGGATTCGAATTGCTCGACCACCTTGCCGCCGCGGACCTGGATCAGGCCGATTTCGATGATTTCATCGACCCCGATGACACTGCCGGTTGTTTCCAGGTCGACCACCGAAAAGGTGGCTTCCTGAAGGGTTTTGTCCAGCAGCGGCGAACCCAGCACGGTCCAGCAATGGTCATGGGTTTCGACGAAGCGCGGATCGTCCGCCAACAGGGCCCGGACAACAACCTGGGTTTCAGGCATTTCATGGCGACGGGCGCCGAAAAGGCGCCTGGCGATGGCCGGAGTAGGTAGAGGCTTCTGCTGGCCCAGCAGAAATTCGTGGGCCTCAACCCGGAATTCGTTCAGGTCGTTGGGAATCATGTCATAACTATACCACAGGCCAATAGTGGGGGTCAATGACGGGGACCGAGAACCGGTTTCGCCTGATAGCCAAACCCTAGCAATTCCATCACCTCCACCCTCACCTGGGGCGCAGGGGCGGAGAACTTTCTGCTCGGCGGATCCAGCCGGGACTCCGACCGGACCCTTTCCGCGGCGAAGGCGAGCCCCAGGAAGGGGATTTCCTCGTGGATCGCGGCGGTGATCTCCCGGGTGGTCGTCTGGATCATACGACCCGCGGGAAGATCGGCGCTCTGGGTGTCTGCCGCCGTCATGATCAACTGATCGCAGAGGTACTGGGTCCCCGCGATGACCCGGGTCGTGGGATCTTTTCTTTCGGTATGGTCGGGAGTGAATTCCGTATCCAGCGAGGCGGATACCAGGGGGTCGTTGCGCAACTGCTCCCGGGAAATCTTTTCGGGGATTCCGTCCAGCCACTTTTCGGCCGACACGACGGCATCCAGCAGGTGCCCTTCCCTTGCCAACAGGGTCCGGGACAACCTCAGCCTGGCCCCCTCGCCCGGGACCGGCACCAGGCTCCCATCGGGCAGCTCGTCCAGGGGCAGCAACTCCACCAGCAAGGTCTCATCGTCGGAACCGCCTTCACGATCCAGACAGACGATCCTGGTCAGTCCCTCGTCCCGGCGTCCTCCGGCCATGACCTGGGTCCGATAATCCACCCAGGCGCCCTCGGTCATGCGCAGGGGCAGCTCCCGCTGCCGCCACAGGGTGAATACGTCAAGGGCGCGGACCGGCCGCACCCCCGACGAGATCATGCCGCAGGCCACCCAGAGCAGGGTGAAGCCCAGGACGATCCTAATGTTTGATCTTTTCCCAGTAGGTCGCATAGTCGAATTCCGGACTGTTCTTTTGATCGTGACACAGGGTGCAGGAATCCTTGGCCTGGGCGACCCACTTGTTGTCCCGCGCATGCTGGCTGCCGTAACCATGGCAGGCTTCGCACTGGACGTTGGCCAGCTTGTTGTACGGTGATTCATCCGAGTAGCCGTTCTTGAACCGGTAACCGGTGGTGTGGCACGACAGGCATTCCGGCTCGAAACTTTGCCCCTTGTTGCGGATGGTCGCGAAGGCCGACCGGTGGGGAGAATCCAGGTACACCTTCCAGGCATCCTCGTGGCAGGCCATACAGGCGCGGTCGCCGAGGTAGGTTTCCTTTTCCGACCCCATGGTCCGCGGATATTCCGCCCGCTTGGCGGTCTTGAACTCCAGCAGGTCGACCTTGAACTGTTCCACCCGGGCCAGCATCTGTTCGTCGTTGGCGACCTCTTCGTTGAGGGCGGTGATCCCCACATCGATGGCCATGACCCGGCCGTCCGCATCGTCGATGAAAAGATTCGCCCGGCCGATGTAACGACCTTCGAAAGCCGCCGCGAAAACAGCGGTGTCGTTGATGACCCGCTCGGCGTTGATGTTGCGCGACGTGTGCCCGATGACACACATGTCGATTCCCTTGACCTCGTTCAGCAGTTCGCCGGTGGCCTGTTCGCCGAGATGGGCCAGCAGCACGACCGAATCGGCCTTTTCCCGCAGCCGGGGCAACAACTCGCGCAGGACCGCCACCGGTTCATCCACCTGGTAGACCTCTTCGGAGGCCGCCATGGAAATGATTTTCTGCCGGGGATCCAGGACGCTGACGATGCCGATCCTGATGCCGCTTCTTTCCACCACCAGGAACTCGGGCAGAATCAGTTCGCCCGTCTTGCCGGAACGCACATTGGCGTTGGTGAAGGGCAGATCGAATTTTTCGATCATTTCCAGCAGGAAAGGCAGCCCGTAGTTGAGGTCCCGCTCGCCCAGGGCGATGGCGTCGTACCCCAACTCACCGGTCATTTCGGCCAAAAAGGTCGACTGATGTTTTTCGTTCTTGTTCCGGGGACCGAAAAGGTCGCCGCCGTCCACCACCAGCACCGGCCGCTCTTCACTCCAAACTCCGTCCATAAAGGTGGCCCTCCGGGCCAACCCGCCACGCTTGTTGGATTTTCAGCCGCAGGGTTCGATCTTGCCCTTGATGTCGGTGGTGTAGAGCAGAACGAGGTCCTGCCAGGTACCCTCGCCGGCCCGGGCGCCGGCCGGCAGGACAACCGGGGCGATGGCGGAAATCACGAAGGCCAGTACCAGCGCCAGACTCATCAATCGCAGGGCACCGGTCAGGTCCTTGAGCTTGATCATAACGGAAACCTTTCGCACATGCTGAAAACGGCTGCCGCCTTGCGCCGGCGGCAGATCATGATCACCAACGGGCTGATACCGCGGGTGATGGTCTTAAGTTCCGGTATCATAATAAAAGGAGCCTCGCGGAGGGGCAACCCGCGAAAAACCCGGCAGGTCCCCGAGCGGACCGGCAAACCGCCGGACACGAAAAGGGCGGCCCCAAAGCCGCCCCTTTCTTCACCATTCTTCCCAAATGAAGGTCGGTTACTTCTGCACCCGGTCCTTCAGGCTCTTGCCCGCCACGAAAGCGGGATACTTGGCCGCGGGAATGACGATCGAAGCGCCGGTCTGCGGGTTGCGACCCGTCCTTTTCTTGCGCTTGCGACGTTCGAAGGTTCCAAAGCCGGTGATCTGCACCCGATCACCCTTGGACACTGCGTTGGCGATGATCCCTTCTCGCGGAGAGGTTGAGAAGATGGCATCGACAGCGCGCTTGGACGCGGCCTTGGTCATTCCGGTCTTCTTGGACAGTTGTTCGGTAAGTTCCGTCTTATTCATACATATCACCTCCTTTCAGGGGCCATCAAACCCCGGCCTCAAAGGGATTGTCAACATCTAATTCGAGTATTTCCAGTCCTGGCGGGATAAAATCAAACCCGGGTTTTTCAGGAATTGGGAAAACGGCATGAGGGCGGGCATCCGGGACCGGTGATCAGAAGACGCCGCCGCCGATTGCGCCGCCGACCGACCCCATGTAATCCTCGCGGCCGCGGGCGAATTTCAGGCTGGGAATGGACTTCAGATAGATCCGGAAACCGAACTGCGAATCCAACGAGCTGATGGTGCGGGTGAATTCGATCTTCCAGCAGTGAAGGTCCCGGTGCAGGCTGTACTGCTGGCGGGTGGGCATACCCGCGGCCAGGTCGAAGGAGGCCTGGTAACGGAACTGCCATTTCCGGGTCAGACTTGTGTTCAGGGACAGGTTGCCGGTGGCGCGCTTGGTTCGCGTTTCGTTTGTGTAACTGTATGACATGGATGCATTTACATCGAACGGAATATACCGCCCGCCTTCGGTCGGATCCTTTTCATCCGGTCCTTCCTGCCGGCCCGGACGGTTGTAGAAATCGTAGAAACTGCTCTCTTCACCGTCGAAGAGTTCCTCCTGTTCCGAGGTGTCGATGAAATTGCCGTCTTCATCATATTCCCCGTAACGGTCCTCGGCCTGGAGACTGTCGGCGGCGGCCTGGAGATCGACTCCCAGCCGGTCGATGGCGCTGTTGCGTTTCTGCTCTTCCATTTCCGCGACGTCGCCCACGTCCAGTTTGCCCGCAAAACTCAGCCCGTAGGTGAACCGCGTGGACTTCAAGGCCAGGCTATAGGGATCGATGGAATTGCTGACCTTCAATTTCAGATAGCGGCTCTGCCCCGGTTTGACTGTCAAACCGCTGGATATGTCATTCCAACGCTCCCCCGACGCTCCCTGGGGATTGTACGAAGTGTTCAGGGACCAGTCGATCACCCCGTCCAGTTTCTTTTCGGTAAAAGTGGTGTCGTTTTCCTGGCTGACGTATTTGAGGTCGAAACGATTGTCGAACCCCAGCCCGATGGACGACCCGTAGTCCTGGCGGTTCCGCAGCCCCGGCCGGACGTTCCAGGACGAGTTGAACCTGGCCGTGTGACGGACCGCGCGGAACCGGCCCACGTTCATGGGAAAAAGGCCGTACAGGGTCGTGCCCAGGGAGGTGCCGAAGGAAAGGCTGGGCGAGGTTTCCTCTTCGGTGTAGGACGTGTCACGGTACGCCCCGCCGGCAGCCAGATTGGTGTCCGGACCCCAGATCCGGCCCGCCATCTCGTGGCGCTGCCACCTTTGCGCGGCGCTGGCCGAGAAACTCACGTTGAAAATGGCGACCCGGGGAGGGCGCAGGCTGAGGGACCAGTTCCCGTTGGCCTGATAATCCCTGGTGTCGGTCAGTTCCCGGCCCGTCTCCGATGACTGGAAGGAATAGCCCTGCGAAAAATAGGTGTTCCGCAGGGCATTTCCTATAAAGCTCCCTTTTTGACCGCTGCGCAGGGACGGACCCAGGGTCAGCTGTTTGAAATTCAGGGACAGGCTGGGCAGGGTCATGGAATACAGCTGGTTGTCGCTGCCCGGATCGGTGGGATCCTCGGCGTTGACCCTTTCATCCCGCTTGGCGCTGAGATTGGCGCTCATGAAGGACCAGTTGCGGCTGATGTAGACCGTGGAGTTCATCTGGCCGCTGACGATGTCCCGGTTGTTGGAGCCCGCCAGGTCGTTGCTGGTCAGTTTGGTCGAGGCCATTTTCACGTCGGCGCGGAATTTGTAATCGTCGAACATGGTGGGCTGGTTGTGGTTCCAGCGGAACTGCCATTCGCGGGTGGTCCGCCCCTCACCCAGACCCTCCTTGTGGGAATAGTCCAGCCCCCCGTTGAACGCGTACCGCTTCACGTAACGGTTCTGGATGCGGAAACCGAAATCCTGACGTTCGTTGTAATCGCCCTCGACCAGGAAATCCATGTAGTCGTTGGTGGCCCAGTAATAGCCGAAATCCCTGATGTAACGGCCCTCGCGGCTGGACCAGCCGAAGTCGAACGAGGGGAAGAGGATTCCCGACTGGCGGCCGGACTTGAGGCTCTTGTAATAGAAGGGCAGCGCGAACACCGGCACATGCCCGATCCGCAGGACCACCGGCGCGGCCACCACCTTGTCCCCCGGCTTCATCTTCATATTGTCGGACCAGAAATGGTAATGGGGGCCCTCGAGGTCGCAGGAGGTCATCCGGCCGCCGCAGATCTTCATGGTCTGGTCCGGGAACCTCCGGATGCTGTCCCCCTTGTAGTAGTAATTGTCCATGGTCGTGACCCCGGTTTCGACGGCCGCGGTCTTGTGTTTGAAATTGTAGCCCATGCGCTCGCCGACGATGCTGTCCGCGTCCTCCACCAGGGGCTCGCCCTCGGCGTACAGCTCGCGCTCGTCGGTATCCATTTTGATGTGGTCGGCGGTCAGTTTCATGGAACCGAACTGCAGGGAACCCTCGTCCTGGATTTCCATGGTCCGGTCCAGCATTTCGAAGGCCACTTCGCCACCGGAATAATCGACCTGCTCGGCGTTGGCCAGGAAGTTCAGACCCGATCCGGAGGTGTCGAAACCGGCGGCCGCCAGGGAATCCAGGGCGGCGGTCAGCAGGGAATCGGCGGCCGCCATCTGGGCGGGTGTCGCACCCAGGGATGCCAGGGTGTCCGCGGCCGCGACGCTGTCCTCTCCGGACCGGGCCAACTGGTCGGCCAAACGTTTCGAACGCCCCAGCATTTCCCGCATGGCCGCGATCTTGGCGAAGCGGTAGGTGCCCACCGCGTTGCCCATGACCTTGACCCTTTTGACCTCCTGGTCGCGGAAATTGATGATGATGGTATCGCCGCTGACATCGTTGGTCGCAACCTCGTCGGTCAGGTCCTGGGGCGTGAACCGGCTGCGGGCGTTGCCGACGACCACGGTGCGGGTGATCTTCGAGTCCTCCATCTCGACGGTGATGGTGTCGCCCTCGAGGATATCCAGATCCGGCAGGCCCTCGTAGACGGCGGCCAGACTGTCGGGAGCGGTGTCCTCCATGCGGCCGTTGCCCATCACCAGGACTTCGCGCAGCTGCCCCTCGAGGTAGAAGAACTCGATCCGGTCGCCCTTCATCACGCTCGAGGCGGCCATGGCCACTTCGGGATCACCGGTCAACACCAGGTGCTCCTGCCCGAAGGCCACCGCCGTATCGGCCCGGGCCTTGGTCTGGCCCTGGTCGATGCGCACCGAATCAACCATCACCACCCGGTCTTCTTCCCGGTAGAACCGCATCAGGCCCGCCGTACTGGTCAACGGGCCGCCTTTCTGTTCGCGGCTGGTCAGGACGGGATTGGCATCGACCTCGGCGGTATTGTCGGCGGAGGAAAAATTGGCGTGATCCCCGGTGACCAGGTTTTTTGCTCCCGGTTCCATGATGCGCACGTGTCCGAAGGCTTCGCCGTCACCGGATTCGCGATCCTGGGCGATGGTGTCGCCCCGGACCGAATAATCCGGCGTCACCAGCAGGGCGTCCCCCATCAGCCTGAGAATGCGTCCGTTGTCCCGGGTCTCCCCCCGGCGACTGGTCCCGATGGTGCCCTCTTCCTCCAGACGAACATTGCCGAAAAAATCCCCCGTGCCGAGGAAGCGGTCGTAGTGGGCCCGGTCGCAGGTCAGAACCGCCCCGAACCGGGTCAGGCGGACATTCCCGACAAACTGGTAGTATTCGCGTTCGCGGTAGTAGAAAGCGGTGTCGGATTCGGCTTTCAGGGTGTCCCGGTCGATGTAGACGTTCCCGTACATGCAGGAAACTTTTTGGCCGTCGATGACGCGGTCCACATAGCGGTCGGCCAGGCCCCGCGTTGACGGACGGGGCGCCCGTTTTTCGGACACGTCATCCTGGGCGTGGGCGGGGTGGGGAATTTCCAGAATACGGCCGGCGCCCAGGACGGCCGCCACGGCCACCGCGGGCAGCAGGACCCCACGGACAAAACCCCGGCCGGCCCGCCGCGTCGGCGTGCCGTGATCGGGAGAGTTGCCGCCGGTCCCTTTCATCAGCCGGCCTGCTCCATTTCCCGGGCCAGGCAGGCCGCTCCCACCGCGGCGGCCAGCGGTCCCAGCTCCGCGGTCACCACGGGGATGTTTCTGGCTTCCCTGGCCAGCACCAGTCCGGGAACCGTGGCCCGGCAGGGATCGAGAATGAGATCCCCCGCCTGCGCCACCCCGCCGCCGATGATGATGCGGTCGGGATCCAGCAGGTTGACGATGTTGCCGATGGCCTGGCCGAGCCTTCTGCCGGCCACGTCGAAAATCCCGGCGGCGTCGGCGTCGCCCTGGCGGGCGAGTGCGGCCAGATCCTGGGTGTTGAGGGCCTTGCCCCGGCTGGAGACCAGATTCGCCAGCGCACTCTGCGGATCTCGCTCACCCGCCACTTCGCGGGCGCGGCGCAACAACCCGGTGCTGCCGGCCCAGGCTTCCAGACAGCCCCTTCCTGCGCAAGTGCAGGGCGGACCGGCGGGATCCAGGACCATGTGTCCGATTTCCCCCGCCCCGCTGTTGGTGCCGACCACGAGTTCTCCCTGGATGATGACGCCGCCGCCGACGCCCGTGCCCAGGGCGATCATGACCAGGTTCTTGTATCCGCGTCCGACCCCCTGCCGGAATTCCCCGTAAAGGGCTCCGTTGACGTCGTTGACCAGGGCCAGGGGAACATCCTCGAAAACGGTTTTGATATCTGCGGCCAGGTTCCGGTCCTCCCATCCCGGCAGGTTGGGAGAGCGGCCCAGCATTCCGGTCGCCGGATTGACGATTCCCGCGCAGGCCATCCCGACGGCCGCCAGGCGCGGCAGCCCGGGTTCACCTCCCAGAGCTTTCGCAACGGCGTTTCTGAGGCTCTGCATGCTGGAGATGATGCTGCCCGTGTCGGTCGGAACTTCACCCTTTTCCAGGATGCAGCCGGCGGCATCGGTCACCACGAATTTGACGGCGGTTCCGCCCGTATCGACGCCGAGGAAGAGGTCCTTCTTTTCCATCAATCCTCTCCAATACTCTTGAGCACCAGATCCGCGGGCGATGCCGTGCGGGTGGCTTCAAGATCGGTAATTCCCATTCTGTACAGGGTTTCCGCCACGGTGAAACAACTGCCGGTGACCAGGACGACATCCTCCGGCCGCAGCCGGCGGGCCAGCAATTCCAGGGCGCCGGGAATATCCGGAGCCACCGTGGCCGCCGGCAAACCCTCCGGCCCGTCCCACTCATCCGGCTCATCCGGCCAAGCTTCCGGGTCACGGCCCCAGCCGCGGAACAATTCTTCCAACTCGGTGCGGGTTTTCGACCGGGGCAGCGATACCGGCACCCCGATCACGGTCTCGACCCCTTGGAGCATGGCGGCCGGATCCACGGAAACATTCTTGTCATGCATGGCGCCGTACACCACGACCTTGCGGCCGGATGTCCGCCGCCTGGAAAACTCCCGCCACACGTTGTCCAGGGCCTGGGTATTGTGCGCGGTATCAAAAATCCAATCCGGATTCGAAAACACAGTCTGGTACCGCCCCGGCAGGAAAAGATTCCCCAGGACCCCCGCCAAATCCCCCGGCAGCAGGTCCATACCCAGGACCGGTTCCAGTTCGGACAGGGCAAGAACCGCCAAAGCGATGTTGCGCCGCATGGTCACCGTACCCGGATCGGGCAGGCCCGGGAACACCTTTTCCCTGAGGACCAGGTCCCAAACCCCGCGGCCGTTGTCCCGGTCGGCATCGGCGAAGCGGGCCAGTTCGTCCAGAAAATGGCAGGGGCTGCCCGCCAGGACCGCCGCCTGGAAAACCTGGCCGCGCAGTTCCGGATCGACCCCGCAGAACAGGGGCACCCCCTTCTTCAGGAGGCCCAGCTTTTCGGCGGCGATCTCCGGCAGCGTGTCGCCGAGAATCCTTTGATGGTCCAGACCGATCGTCGTCAGCAGGGTGGCCGCCGCAGGCAGGGCGTTGCTGGCGTCCAGGCGGCCGCCGAGCCCCGTCTCGCAGCAGAAGAAATCCACTTTTTCATCGTGGGCTATCTGCACCGCCAGGGCGGTCAGGGTCTCGAACCAGCTGGCTCCGTGTTTTTCCACCAGGGGTTTGATTTTTTCCACGCGCGCGGCGAAAGCGGACGCTGCGACCGGCTTGTCGTCGATCATGATCCGTTCGTGGACATTCAGCAGATGGGGACTGGTGTAGGTCGCCACCCGGTAACCGGCGGACTGCAGCAGATGGGCCAGCGCCCGGGTGGTGCTGCCTTTGCCATTTGTGCCAGCGGTAACCAGGGTCCGGAGATGATCCTGGGGATCGCCGAGATCCGCCAGCAGCCCCTGGATACGGACCAGCCCCGGACGAATACCGAATCGGTTGAGACTGAAAAGCCAGCGTGTGGCCTCGTCGCCGGCGACAAAGGGTGGTGCGAGATCAAGGCCGACGCCCGGTTCGCCCGGATGATTTCCGTTACGGCGGGGGCTGCCCAAACCCACGCCGCTCAGCCCCGCGGCGGGCGACGCACCGAAACGTCCCGACCGTCGACGAACCAGTGCAGGGTCCGCTCGAGGTTTTCCTTCAGGTTCTTCCGCTCGGTTATGATGTCCACCATGCCGTGCTCGAGCAGGAATTCCGAGGACTGGAATCCCTCGGGCAGATCGCCGCCGATGGTCTGCTTGATGACCCGGGGACCCGCGAACCCGATCAGGGCGCCGGGCTCGGCCATGTTGATGTCGCCCAGGGTCGCGTAACTGGCGGTCACACCGCCGGTGGTCGGATTGGTCAGCACCGAGATGAAGGGGATGCCCTCGTTGCGCAGCCGGGCCAGGACCGCGCTGGTCTTGGCCATCTGCATCAGGGACAGGAGAGATTCCTGCATCCTGGCCCCGCCGCTGCGGCTCAGGATAATGGCGGCTTCCCTGTGGCGCAGGGAGTCCAGCAGCGCCCGGGCGATCTTCTCGCCCACGACCGAGCCCATGCTGCCGCCCATGAAGGTGAAATCCATGATGGAAACCGAAACGGGGATGAGTCCGATCTGGGCGCGCCCGGTGATGACGGCATCTTCCTTGCCCGTCTTTTGCCGCGTGGCCTTGATGCGATCCCGGTAACGCTTGGAATCCTTGAAATCCAGGGCGTCCTTGCTGGTGATGCCGCGGTGGGTTTCGGCCCAGGTCCCCTCGTCGAAGAGCAATTGGATATACTGCTCGGTGGTGAAGGGCAGGTGATGGCCGCAGGAACCGCACACCCACAGGTTGCGGTCCAGTTCGCGGTGGTAAAGGATCTCCGAGCACTTGGGGCACTTGCGCCACAAGTTGTCCGGGATATCCTTTTTCTGATTGGTCAGGGCTTTTATCCCCTTTGCAGCCTGTGTCAACCAGGACACGGCGACCTCCTCACAATGTCGGACGAAGGTGGATCAGCGGGCGGTTATCTGACGGGGCCCGCCGGAGATGCAAGTTTGCACGACCAGGCCCGCTTTATCAACCCCCTGCCAGCTAATCTAGCCTCTTTCTACCACTGCGGACAACCTTTTTCAGGTATCCAGGATGGCCCGGACCCCGGTGGTCATGATGATGGCGTCTTCCCCGTTGTCGGCATAATACCCCGGCCGCACGCCCGTGGGGACAAAACCGTATGCCTGGTAGAAGGCCCGGGCCTGGCGATTGCTTTCCCGGACCTCCAGGGTGACTTCCTCCATCCCCAGTTCCACGGCTTTCCGCGCGGCGGCAAGCAACAGGGCCGCCCCCACGCCCCGGCGACGTAGATCCGGATCCGTGGCGAGGTTCAGGATGTGGAGCTGGTCGACGATCTTCCAGGCCATCAGGTAGCCGGCCACCTTGCCGGCAACCTCGGCCACAAGAGGCAGGCGCAAATGGTCCGTGGCCAACTCCTGCTCCAGCGCCTCGGCTTCCCAGGGATCGGCAAAGCAGCGCTTTTCCAGGGCCACGACCCGGGCCAGGTCTTCGCGCCGCGGAGCGCGCACCGAAATTCCCGGGTCCGTTTCATCCATCAGGTCGGCCTTTCGGACCTGTGGGAGCTCACATCGCCCCCGGGCTTTGCGGGCGTCAGGTCCAGTTTCCTTTTGACCTCGGCATCGGACACCCGCATGTACTCGGGCACCAGGGTGAAGGGATGGACCTGCGGCAGCCCGCCGGCATTCATGGCCAGAGCCAGGGCGCGGGCGGTGGCCGGATGGGCGGACGACCAGCGCCGCAGCACCGGTCGGCCCTTGCTCGCAAGTTCCGGACGCAGTTCCTTGCCCTGCCCCAGCAGCAGGCCGGTGCCGTCGCCTCCGTAAACCGGTTGTTCGGGGTCGTCGACGGTTTCGAGAACGCGGGCCCACCACTGATCCGGGCGCAGCGCCGCCGGTTCGGCAACCGGCCGAACCCATGTCCCCTCCCGCACGAAAACTCCCGAGAATATTTCACCCCGCCGGGCATCCAGAACCGGCACCGCAAAGCCGGCCTCGGGGAATTCATCCAGCAGGGCGGCGGCCATGGCGGCGAGGGAGGTGACGCCCACCAGTTCGCAGCCCAGACCCCAGGCCAATCCCTTGGCGGTGGCGACCCCGATCCGGACCCCGGTGAAACTGCCCGGCCCGACGGTGACCCCCACCCGGTCCAATTCATTTTTGGCGCGGCCGGCTTCAGCCAACATGTCTTCGATCACGGGCAAAAGCGCATCGGCGTAGCTGCCCGACACGTTCAAGGGACGGTATTCCAGGATGTTCCCATCCTGCGCCAGGGCGAAGCGGCCCCATTTCGTGGACGTGTCTATCGCCAGGCTCAGCACGACCGGCCTTTCGGTTGCTTGTCGGAATTTCCGCCGCCGAAGGCTTCGGCCCACGGCTCGAACAGCTGCGGGGTTCCCCTCAGATGCCAGATGCGGTCGTCCTCCTTGGCCCCGTGGGTCGCCAACAGTTCGATCCGGGGCGTGTCCGGACCCAGTTCCTCCAGGAAGAGTTCGGGCCATTCCACCACGGCCACCGCCGTCCGGTCCCACAACTGTTCCAGGATGTCGGGCACACCGATATCCGCCAGGTCGGCGCCGGGCTCGATCCGGTAGAAATCCAGATGGTGGACCGGCAGACGTCCGGTGTAGGTGTTGACCAGGGTGAACGTGGGCGAGACCACGTCCTGGGTCACGGCCAGTCCCCGGCACAGCCCCTGGGTGAAGCAGGTCTTGCCGGAGCCCAGCCTGCCGTAGAGCAGAATGATCTCCCCCCCGCGCAACAGGCCGGCCAGCTGTTCGGCCAGCCGGGCGGTTCCTTCGGGTCCGTGGACCTCGCGGTGGCGGCTGAATTCCGCCGGTGTCGGCACGGGATGGTCAGCCATCGGTTTCACTCCGGGTGCGGGCCGTCACGTCAACGCGGCCGCAGGACGACGAAGGGACAGATCATTTCCTCGAGACTGATGCCCCCGTGCTGGAAGCTGTCCCGGTAAAGCCGCTCGTACTCGTGGAAATTGGTGGGATACACCAGATAGCAATTGTCGGCGGTGACGGCATAGTTCTCGATGGTGGTCTGGGCCGGCAAACGATAGTGCTCGGGATTCTTCATCAGCATGACCCGTTCCTCGTTCACGCCCAGGTTGTCCCCGAACTTGTAGCGGACGTTGCTGCTGGTGTCCCGGTTGCCCCGGATCTGGACCGCACGTTTGCAGAGCTTGCTCCCGTGGTCCGTGGTCAGGATCACCGTGCAGTCCCGGCGGGCGAGGTTCTTCATGACGTCGAACAGGTTGGAATGTTCGAACCACGACCGCATCAGGGTGCGGAAGGCCGCCTCGTCCGGCGCCAGTTCCTTGAGGATGCGATTCTGGCTGCGCCCGTGGGCCATGATGTCGAGAAAATTGTAGACGCCGGCCACCAGCCGGGTGTCGCCCAGGGAGCCGAGGTTGCGGTGGAGCAGATCCGCATCGCGCGCATCGGACACCTTGTAGTAGCGATTGCTGCCGACCGCGGGACTGCCGATCCGCTTGAGGAGCTCGTTCATGAGTTCGCCCTCGAAGGCGTTGCGGCTGCCGTCGTGGTCCGCCGACGATATCCACCACTGGGGATAGCCTTCGGCGATGTCCAAGGGATACAGGCCCGAAAACAGGGCGTTCCTGGCGTAGGGCGTCGCCGTGGGCAGGATGGACCAGTAATGGCGGCGTTCCATGTGGAAGAAGGTCTCGAGCAGGGGTTCGATCATGCGCAGCTGATCCTGGCGCATGCAGTCGATGACGATCCAGAACACCTGTTTGCTGTTCCGGATTTCGGGCTCGACCCAGGTCTCGAACACGCGCGGGCTCAACAGGGGAGACTCCACCACCTCGTCGACCGCCGAGCCCACCCCCGTGGCGCCGTCGGCGTTCACCCAGGTCCGGTAATGTTCCCGCACGTACTTGGCGAAAGACAGGTTCGCCGCGGTCAGCTGATCATCGAGGGTTTCCAGCAGACCACGGTCGCTGTACTGGAACAGGTCCATGCTCCAGGTGACCAGATCCAGGTAAATACCTTCCCAGTCGGCGGGCGAATCCGCGGCGGCGAACCGGTCCCCCAGAGCCATGAAATTGCTCATGTAGTTGCGGGACACCTCTTCACCAGTCAGCTTGCGGGCTTCGAGCTGCCGCTTGAGGGTGGACAGGATCTGCAGGGGGGAAACCGGCTTGACCAGGTAGCCGTCGATGCGCTTGCCGATGGCCCGGGTCATCAGGTCCTCGGCCTCGCTCTTGGTGATCATGATCACCGGGATGTGCGCGTTAATCTTGCGCAATTCGCCCAGCGTTTCGAGGCCGCCCATGCCGGGCATCATCTCATCCAGGAGGATGGCGTCGAAGTCCTTCTCCGCCAGCACGGCCAAGGCGTCCAGCCCGTTGGTCACCCCCTCCACCTCGTAGCCCTTTTCGCCCAGATAGCGGACGTGTCCCCCCAGTTCCTCGAAATTGTCGTCGACCCAGAGTATGCGAAAAGCCAAGATCGGCTCCTTTGTTCAGGACTTCGGCGGGTTGGCCGCCGCCGGCAGGGTCACCAGGAAAGTGGTTCCGTGCTGGTTGGTCGATTCGATGCGGATCTTCCCGTTGTGATACTGGGTGGCGATCCGCTTGACCAGGGCCAGGCCCATGCCCCAACCCCGTTTTTTTGTGGTGAACCCGGGTTCGAAGATCTTGTTCCCTTCCCGGGCCGGAATTCCTTTTCCCGTATCGGAAACGCGCAGCTCCACGCCACCGCCGGAAATATCGGCCAGCTTGATGGTGATGGTCCCCTTGCCCTCGCTCAGGGCGTCGATCCCGTTCTTGATCAGGTTCTCCAGCACCCACCCCAGCAGGTCACGGTTGAAGATGACGGGATTGGAGGCATCGCCCTCGCGCCGCAACTGGACCCGACCCCCCACGTGGGGCAGGCGGTTCCGGAAGTAGACGATGGTCTGGTCCACGACCCCGACCAGATCGGTATCCTCGAGTTTGGGCAACGATCCGATCTTGCTGAAACGCGCGGAGATCATGCTCAGACGATCGACGTCCCGATTGAGCTCGACCATGACCTCGTCGTTCTTGTTCAACCGTTCCTCCAGCAGGGCCAGCCACCCCATGATGGACGTCAGCGGCGTGCCCAGTTGGTGCGCCGTTTCCTTGGCCATGCCCGCGAAAAGAGCCTTCTGCTGCGCGTCCTTCTTGCTTTGCAGGGCCCACAAGATAACCAGAAAGAACAGGGCCATCACCATCAGTTCCAGATAGGGCATGATCCGCAGGCGCTGGCTCAGGGCCGACCGCCCGTAGTGCAGGGTCCCCACCCTTTTCCCCTCCTGGTTGAAGATGGCGAAAGGCTGCTGCTCCTGGTCGTAGGCCGCCGCCAACGACAGGATCTCGATGATGATCGGGTTGCTGGGCTTCGACATGTTCTCCTGGAACAGCACCTGGTACTCGGGCAGGGGAATGCCGATCACCGGTTCGTTCCACAGGATCGGGCGCCCCTCGTTGTCGGTGATGATAATGGGCACCTCGATGGTGTTGATCATCGTGACCACCGGGCGCACCTCCTCCAGGGGCTTGTTCTCGAGCAGGAGACTGGCGACGCCGGAAATGAGCTGGGTCGCCAGGAAGCTCTGCTTTTCCACGCTCTTGGACATCCGGATGGTAAAGATGGTGGTGGCCACCACGATGCTCACCCCGCCCAACAGCAGGTAGATGTTGAACAGATCCTGGCGCCGGATCCTGCTGAACAGTTTATGTCCCAAGCCAATGACCATCAGTCGATGTACTCCCTGCCGCCCATGTAGGGCACCAGAACCTCGGGAACGCGGATGCGGCCGTCGGCGGTCTGGTAGTTTTCCATAATGGCGACCATGATCCGGGGCAGAGCCAGTCCGGAGCCGTTGAGCGTATGCACGAACCCCCTGCTGTCCGGCCCCTTGAACCTGATACCGGCCCGGCGGGCCTGGAAGTCCACGAAATTGCTGCACGAGGAGACTTCAAGCCACTTTTCCACGCCGGCGGACCAGACCTCCAGGTCGTAACACTTGGACGCCGCGAAGCTGAGGTCACCCGTGGCCAGGGCCAGCACCCGGTAGGGCAGCTCCAGTTTCTGCAGCAGTTCCTCGGCGTCCGCGGTCAGGCTCTCCAACTCGTCCCACGAGGTTTCCGGGGCCACGAACTTGACCATTTCGACCTTGTTGAACTGGTGGACCCGCAAAAGGCCGCGGGTATCCTTGCCCGCGGCGCCGGCCTCGCGCCGGAAACACGGGGAAAACGAACAGTACTTCAAGGGCAGTTCGGCGGCGTCCAGCGTCTCCTTCATGTGGACGTTGGTCACCGACACCTCGGCCGTCGGAATCAGGAACAGATCATCCACCTGGCAGTGATACATGTCCTCTTCAAGCTTGGGCAACTGGCCGGTTCCGGTCATGGCCCGGCGTCCGACCAGATAGGGAATGTTGAATTCCGTGTAGCCCTGTTCCAGATGGACGTCCAGAAACCAGTTGATCAGGGCCCGTTCCAGGCGCGCCCCGGCGCCCGAGAGAACCGTGAACCCGCTGCCGCTCATCCGCGCGGCGCGCTCGGGATGAAAAATGCCCAACTCCGCGGCGATGTCCCAGTGGGGCATGACCGTGAAATCGAAAGTGGGAAGGTCGCCCCAGGTGCGGATCAGTTCGTTGTTTTCCTCGCCGCCCGCGGGCGCGGTCTCGTGCGGGACGTTGGGGATGCGCAGGTAGAGCTGTTCCACTTCCTGTTCCAGAACCTCGGCCTTGGCTTTCAGTTCCTTGATCCGGCCGGAGACCTCCTTCATGGCGGCGATCGCCTCGCCGGCATCCTCGCCCGCCTTCTTGCGCTCGCTGATGGCGCGGTTGGCCTTGTTGGCCTCGGCCTGGAGGGTTTCGGTTTCCTGCAGGGCGGCCCGGCGCTCGGCGTCCTTGTCGTAATAGGCTTCGATATCCACCGATTCGTTCTTCAAGGCAACCGCCTTGACGACAAGGCCCCGGTTTTCGCGGAGGAATTTGCGGTCGAGCAAGGGAATCCCTTTCATTGACTGGCTCTGGTCGGAGTCCTGGACATACCAATACCCTGGGACCGGTTCCCTTTTCAAAAAAGGGAAATGAAATTGCATTCCGGACCCGCGGCTGGTAGAAGGGTAGTAGCAAAACGGCCCGGGCGGCAAGGCAATTCCCCGTCCGCGGCCCCGAACCCGTTTGTTGCCGAATAACGCGGAGTCGACACCTGACCATGGACAGAACCCAACTCAATGCCAGGTTGCGGGATCTTCCCGCCGCCCGCCGGATCATCACCGCGCTGGATGTGCCCACCATGGGCCAGGCCCTGAGCCTGGCCGAGAGCCTCGGCACCGCCGGAGGATTCGTCAAAGTGGGTCTGGAACTGTTTTCCGCCGCCGGGCCCGAAGTGGTGCACCGGCTGAAGAACCTGGACCGCGACATCTTTCTGGACCTGAAATACCACGACATACCCAACACCGTGGCTTCGGCGGCGGCGGTGGCCGCTTCGCTGGGGGCGTCCCTTTGCACCATGCACGCTTCCAACGGCAGAGCAGCCATGACCGCCGCGGCGGAAGCCCTGGCCGCCGCCCCAGTCGATTCCCGGACCGGCCGCCGGCCCGCCCTGCTGGCGGTGACCATCCTGACCAGCCTGTCCGAACAGGAGATGGGCGAAGTCAGCCCCTCCCACGATTTGCTGCAGGACCGCATCCTGAGGCTGGCCAGGCTGGCCTGGGACTGCGGCTGCGACGGCCTGGTCTGCTCGGCCGCCGACTTGCCCGGCCTGCGGGCCGCCCTGGGCCCCGAACCGTTGATCGTGACGCCCGGCATCCGGCCCGCCGGCGCCGCTGCGGGCGACCAGCACCGCGTGACGACGCCCCGTGAGGCCGTGGATGCGGGCGCCGATTTCCTGGTGATCGGCCGGCCGATCACCAAAGCTCCCGATCCCGGCGCCGCTCTTCAGGCCATCGCCGCGGAACTGACTTGAATCCCTGACACGAAAAGGAAGGCCTTTTCCATGACCGAAGAAAAGATCCTGACCCTGATGGAAGAACTGGGCGCCCTGCACAGCGGGCATTTCCTGTTGAGCAGCGGCCTGCACAGCGACCGGTATTTCCAGTGCGCCCGCATTCTCCAGTTCCCGGAACTCGCGCGGGAGTTGGGCGCCGCCATGGGAAAATTTTTCGATGACGCGGCCACCGACCTGGTGGTCAGCCCCGCCATGGGCGGCATCCTGATCGGACACGAGGTCGCACGGGCCCTGGGGCGCCGTTTCGTCTTCACCGAACGCAAGGACGGGGTGATGAGCATCCGCCGCGGATTTTCGTTGGAAAAAGGTGAAAAGGTGATCATCGCCGAGGATGTCGTCACCCGGGGCACCAGCCTGCTCGAGGTCATCGAAGTGGTCGAGGCGGCCGGCGGCCAAGTCATCGGCCTGACCAGCATCATCGACCGCACCGGCGGCGAGGTCGAACTTCCCTTGCCGCTGCACTCGCTGGCCAGGGTCCAGGTCCAGACCTGGCAGGCCGACGGCTGCCCCCTTTGCGCCGAAGGCAGGGAACTCGTCAAACCAGGCAGTCGAGGCAACTGACAGGAGAGGCCATGGTCAAGGTTTCCGTTGTCCCCCCCGTTGACGGACCTGAAGCTCTCCGTGCGCCCCGCTGGCGCACCTGTATTTCCGGCGGGATCCTGGCGGCCCTTTTGTTTCTCGCCGTTTGGGTCCCCAACCATCCCTCCCGGCCCCTGTTGCCCACCGACGACCTCTACACCCACCTGAGCGTGGCCCGCCATCTGGCGCGCGGCGAGGGTTTCCGGACCGACATGACCTACCCTCTTTCCTTCGCCTTTCCCTTCGCCCGGGAATTGCCGCAGCCCCTGATCCACCGCCAGCCCGGATTTTCCCTCCTGCTGACGGTCCCCTACGTGGCGGGCGAGGGATATCCCCACCAGGTGGTCGACCGCGTGCGGCAGATGCAGATCGTCCTGCTGGGTTTGCTGGTCATGACCGGAACCGCGCTCTTCATCAGGCGGGGATATCCGGCGGCCGTGGTTCCCTGGCTGGTTTTCCTGTACGCCAACCCGCTGCTGGTTTTCGCGGTGGATTGGGGCATGGTCGAACTGGCCTGTTCGCTGCTGCTGCTGGTCCTGTGGCTGAGAATGCGCAGCGACAAGCAGGCCCGACCCAACTGGATCGACGGCCTGCTGGCCGGGGCGCTGTGCATGCTGCGGCTGGATCTGTTCTGGGTGCCGGTCCTGTGGTGGATTCTGCTGCACCTGCTCAAGAGGGAGGGTTTGTCGGGCACCGGCTGGAACCGGCGCCGCTGGGCCCTGGTCTTGGGGGCCTGGTTGCTGGTCGTCGCCCCCTGGGCGGTCCGCAATATCCAGGTCACGGGCCAGCCGGCCTTCAGCCTGCAGACCTACGCCGAACACGTGAAGGATACCCGCGCCTGGCCCGGATACACGGTGTACCGGCAGCTGGAGCCCCAGCCGTTCTTCGAGACCATGACCACCGATCCGGTCCCGGTCCTGCGCAAAGTGGGCCGAGGCATGAAGTTTTTCTACCGCGACCTGCACAACCTGGCACCGCTGCCGGTCCTGATCGTCCTGGTTGCCGGGGTCCTGGCCTTCCTTGTCGTCCGGCTGAAAATCATGCCGGCCACGCCCAGGCGGCGCCGCTGGGACTCGATGTTCGGCCTGCCCGAGGCGGCGCGTACCGGTCCGGTGGCCCTGACTGTCCTGACCATCGTGCTGCTGACCGTCCAGTATTCCTTTTTCGATCACAGTCAGCGGCACCTGCTGGTCGTGCTGCCGGTGCTGCTGTGGGAATTCGCCCCCTGGCTTGGAGGCCCCATCCGGCGGATCATCAACGACCGCCAGGAAATCCTCGGTCCGCGGTCCCCCCTCATGCGGGATCTGGGGTCCGTTATCGTGCTGCCGGCCGCCGCCGCGGTGGTGCTGGTCCTTCTTTTTCCCTGCCGCCTGCCCGGTTGGGAATACGCCGCCAAGGAGGCCGTCAGCCGGGCTCCCAAAATCGAGGAACAAATCGATTTCGCACGCCGGACGACCGACGGCGTCCTGTTCGTGGACAATTCCGCCGTGCCCTGGTTCATCGACCGGCCGGTGGTGTGGTCACCCACGCAAAAGGCCGCCCGGGGCCGGATCTGCGACTGGCTGGGGCAACCCGTGGCCGTCCCGAAGGACCAGCCATGAGCGGTTCCGGGGACTGGCTCCAGCAGGCGCCCCTGTTGTCCGACCAGGACTGGCGGCACGGCTGGAGCAACAGCCGGGGTCCCGATTTCCGACCGGACGCCGACGCCCCCGAGCAGGCGGACCGTGTTCAGGAACTTGTTCTGGCGGCGAGACTGAAAACCGGCGCCTGGGCTCGTCAGGTCCACGGCGGCAAGGTGCTGCAGGTCACCGAGGCCGGCTTCGCGGGCGAGGCGGACGCCCTGTGGACCGATCAGCCCGGACTGGGCGTCATCGGACGCGGCGCGGACTGCCCGTTGATCCTGGTGGGTGGAACACGCCCGGACGAGACCCGGGTCTGGGGATTCGCCCACGCCTCCTGGCGGTCCACCGTACAAGGCATCACCGCGGGCCTCATCCTGGCCCTGACCGAAGCCGGCGCCGATCCCGCCGGCCTGCGGGCGGTCATTTGCCCCTCGGCCGGTCCCTGCTGCTACGAAGTGGGTGAAGAGGTTCGCCAGGCGGCCCTCGAATCCCTGGGTCCGGGAGCCGCCTGGTTTTTCCTGGAGAATTTCGACCGTCTCAGCTTCAACCTGTGGGAGGCCAACATCGCCCAGCTGACCAGCGCGGGCGTGGCCGAGAGCAACATCTTCAATGTGGGACACTGCACCATCTGCGGGGGCGATCTGTATCCCAGCTATCGCCGCGACGGGGACCAGGCCGGACGGTTCGCCGCCGTCATCGGTTTCTGACCAGCGCTTCTACGGTCACCTGGATTCCCAACGCCAGACCGAAGGTGCAGACGATGGCCGCCCCGGTGGGCAGATCCAGCACGTAACTCAAGGCCGATCCCGCAACGACCACCGCGGTTCCCATGCCCACCACCCAGAAGAACTGGGCCTTGAGGGTGGAAAAAAGCCGCAGGGCCATCACCGCGGGGACCACCAGCAGGGTGAAGACCAGAAGGACTCCCGCCACCTGCACGCTCGAGGTGACCACCATACCCAGCACCATGTAGAACACGAAGTCCCAGCGGCCCAGGGGCAGACCGTCGCGGCGGGCCTGTTCCGGGTCCTCGGAAATCCGCAGCAGCGGTTTGTGGCAGAAGTACAGGACCACTCCCAGGACGCCGTAAAGAATGGTGGTCTTGATCACCACCGGCCAGCTGACCCAGAGGATCGCTCCGACCAGCAGGTGGTTGATCTCCTCCCCTCCGTGGGGAACCAGGGTCAGCACCAGGATCATGGCCGCGCTGAACACCACATAGATGATGCCGATGTAGGCTTCCTGGGGTATCCGTGAATCCCCGCCCCGGGTCCCGGACAGCAGCAGGGCGCCCAGAAAGGTGGCGATCAGGCCCACGATGTAGGCGTTGTCCGTGCCCACCTCCGCACCGAACAGCAGGGCCAGGGCCACCCCGAAAGCGGCGATCTGGGCCAGGGCGATGTCCACGAAAATGACCCCGCGCTTGACCACATGGGAGCCGAGATACCCGTGCATCGCGACCAGCACCAGGGATATGGCGACGGGCGCGGTCATCATTTCCATGAATCCGCTCATGAGTCCGCCTTCGGCCTGGCCGCGCCGGCTGTTTCCAGGTTGCGGCAGATCACCTCGAACAATTCCAGATAGCCGGTGGCTTCCTCGACCGCCAGGGTCGAGCCCGGCAACACCGCCAGTTCGGCGCCGATCTTTCCGGCCACGTGGGCCGCGGCCTCGATGTGATTCCAGGTGGCGGCGATCACCAGAACCGGATTGTGTTGCCGGCCGAGTTCGATCAGACCTTCGACATGGCGCGGGGCCGGAGAGATGCCCGGCCGGTTCTCGATGACCCCGATGATTTCCAGATCCATCCAGGCGGCGAAATACTCCCAATGCTGGTGATAGACGATGAGTTTCCTGATCCCCAGACCGCCTATCCGGGTTTCCCAGTCCTTTTGGCGCTCTTCAATCCGGCGGGCCAGTTGATCCGCCCGCTGCCGGTAACGGTCGGCGGCCGCCGGATCGAGGACGGCCAGTCGTTCTGCGATCAGGTGACCGACCGCGATTCCATTGCGGGGATCCAGCAGGTAATGCGGGTTTCCCAGAGGGTGGATGTCGCCCTGCGAGCGATCAACCTCGCCCACGGGAACCTCGAGGATTCCCCCCTCGCCCAACGCCAGGGCGCAGTTCAACTCGCCCTGCTGCCCGGGACGAATGCGGGGATTGCGGGCCGCGTCCAGCAGCAGCGGCAGCCAGCCGATTTCGAGTTCGAGTCCGTTGTAGACCAGCAGGTCCGCCTTCTTCATCCTGCGGGCCAGGGAAGGTTTGGCGGGCAGGACATGGGGATCGCGGTGGCCCTTGCACAGGAATTCCACTTCCACGTCATCGCCACCGACCTGCTCGGCTATCCAGCCCAGATCAGCGAGGGTGGCCACCACCTTGACCTTGGCCTGAGCCGGGCCGGGTAAAACCAGACCCGCCCCGAAAACCATCATGGCCAGGAACATTCCTATTCGGATCACGACGGGCCGACCCGCTGACCTGAAGTTGTCGATGTTCAGCATGCCGATCCTCCTCAATACAGATGGGCCGGATGCGACCCGATGGTGAAGTTGGCCTGAACGATGAACCGCAGATCATCCTCCATGGTGACCTTGTCCTGGTGGTAGACCATCTCGGCCCTGACGGCGCTGAATTCGCTGGGCGCGAACGTCAGGTTGATCTTGTATTCCCGCAGGTCGCCTTCCAATCCGTGGTCGTGGCCTTCGTGACCGGGTTCCTCCGCCGCGGCATGGTCGATCCCCGCGTCCGCCTGACCGACGCCCAGTCCCAGCCACCAGTTGCGGTGGAAACGGTACTGGGCCAGGCCGTACCAGCCCCAGGGATCGCCTTCGCCTTCCTCGTAGTCGGGCCACAGCGCCTCGACGGTCAGGTTCAGGGCGGGGCCGCGGGTGCGGGCCGAAGAGATCCACTTCCAGGTGAGATCGGCCCCGTACATGTCCACCTTTTTGTTCTCGCCGGGATGGCGGGCGTCGGGACCGTGCAGGTACGAACCGCTCAACTCGAGGGTGGCATCGTCGGTCAGGTCCCACAGGTTGGTCAGCCTGCCGCCGCCGGCCAGGTTCTTGTTGTGGGCGTCGAACGGCGCGGCCTCGCCGCTGACTCCGTAGATCCTGAGGTCGCTGTACCAGGGCACCGGCGCGGTGACGATGCCCATCGCCCCGGTGTCCGCGAAGACGTGGTCACTGAGGAAGGCGGCGATCGCCACAGGAGCATCGCTGAAGGGGAACTGGTGCATGTGCAGCGGAGCGTGCTTGCCGAAAGGCAGGGCGAACTTGCCCAGCCTGAGGCCCAGGTCCGCGGGCAGGGATTGCCCGTCCAGATACGCTTCCTCCACATGGACGACCATGCCTTCGGCGTGGGCGTCTTCCTCCCCCTCGTGGGCGTGCGCCGGATGCATGCCGATGTTGAAGTTGGCCTTCCAGAAGGGGTCCACCACCGAGGTGAACTGGACTTCGACGCCGTCGATCTTGAATCCGTTCAGGTCGCCGGTGGGATTGTCCCGGGACGCCTGCCCCCGGATCAGACCGTTGACGCTGATGGCCGGGTTCATGGACCGGGACGCCCCGGTCAGGGTGCTGGATTGAGCCAACGCGAGCGCGGGTATTCCTGACAGGATCATCAGGTAAATCAGGGTTTTTGCCGGAAATGGCATGACAGCCTCCGTCTTGAATGGGTTCCGTGTCCGTTGATCAGGGAAACCGGATGTCAGACAGAGACGATCGGGGGCCCGCGGGCGGCGGGAACCAGGAGGGCGGAATCGGTGGGAGCTTCCGCTTCCCCGGGGAACAGGAGTTCAAACGTCCGCGCGAGTTCCAGGTTTGGAACCGCGGGTGTCTCGGCAATAAAGGTGGCATTGACGAGGCAGAAGTGGCAGCCGTCAGTCTGACCCGCCTCATGCAGATGGGTGGCGCCGTGGGCGGCCAGACCGATCTGGACGGTCAGCAGAAGAACACCGGCCAACGCGGCGAATACTCGCCGGCGCCGCTGTTTAAACCCGCTTTTCCTGGCTGCCGGACTTGTCTTGATCATGAAGTCCATTCTAATGGCAATCATTCCTGCCGTCAATCCGGGCTGGGCTACCGCTCACTGCACATCCGTACCAGCCGGGGATCAAACCGCGCGACCTTGCTTACCAGGTCCGCCTGGCAGGACATGACCTCCTCGATATCCTTGTAGGCCATGGGCAATTCGTCGAGCCCGGCCGAAATCAGGTTCACCTTTTTCCGGGCCAGGAATTCCCGCCCCTCCTCCCAGGTGAACTTCTTCTTCGCCGCCTTGCGGCTCATCCTGCGCCCCGCACCGTGCGCCGCCGAGTTCAGCGATTCCGCGTTTCCCAGCCCGCGCACCACATACCCGGGTGTGGCCATGCTGCCGGGGATCACGCCCAGCATGTCCCTGCCGGCGGGCGTGGCGCCCTTGCGATGCACCACCACTTCCTTCCCGTCGTGCACCTCACGCCAGGCGAAGTTGTGGTGGTTTTCCACCTTCAGGAGCGATTGGACACCCAGGTTGCCCACGATGCGCCGGTGGATCAACTCGTGGTTGGCCGACGCGTACCGGCCCATCAGTTCCATGGCGTGCCAGTAATGCCGCCCTTCTTCACTTTCCAGGGACAGCCAGGCCAGCGACGCCAGATGTTTCGGCAGTTCAGGATGCATTTTGGCGGCCACCCTGCTGTAGTGCCGGGCAATGGCGGCCCCGGTTCCCCGGCTCCCGCTGTGGCTGAGCAGGGCCAGGTAGCGGCCCGCCTGCAGGCCCAGGCTGTCGGCCTCCAGAACAAGTTCGCCGAATTCAACAAAGTGGTTTCCCGCGCCCGAGGTGCCCAGTTGCCCCCAGGCCTTGTCCTTCAGACCGGCCAGGAAAGAGGTTTCGTGCCAGTCATCATCCATGACCTGGTGGCTCAGCTTCTGGTCTTTGCGGAAGGTGCCGCCGACGCCGAACAGGGTTTCCCGCACGAGCGCGTTTCTCAAGGCCTCTTCGCGCTCTTCAAGTGCCGCCACCGGCCAGTCGACCACCGTCAGGCACATGCGGCAGGCAATGTCCATCCCCACCGCGTAGGGAATGACGGCGTTGTCGGTGGCCAGCACGCCCCCGATGGGCATGCCGTACCCGCAGTGGGCGTCGGGCATCAGGGCGCCTTTGCGGGAGATGGGCAATTCACAGGCGTTTTTCATCTGCCGGAGGGAGGCGGCGTCCGCCATGTCGCCCCACTGGCGGAAAGGAACTCGTCCGGTGGTCTGGTCTCTCCGGTTCATTTGGTATTCCCCTCGTCCCTATTAATCATAAGGCGAGGGGTGGTTGGCGGCGATCTCCAAGGTGCGGATCCCTTCGGGGCACTTCTGAAAAATCAGTCCAGATCCAGCGTCACGGTACCTTTGTTGATCCGGCACTGGCACATCAACCGCCGTTGGGGATCCAGATCCAGGGCCGCCTCTTCCTGGGTGGGCGCCGACAGATTGTTCAATCCGGACAGCACCGTGGTCGCGCATTTTCCACACACGCCCTTGAAGCAGCCGAAAAGGACGCCCAACTCGGCGGCAGCCTCCATGGATCCGCCGGCAATGGCATTTTTCTGACGGGAGCGGGTTTTGATAACGGGCACGGTTCATCTCCTGTTCACGGGACGGGTCAATTTTCCGATTTATTCGCAGATCCCATGGTAGCTAAATACCTCGCACCCACAAGGGTCACCGGGCTTCATGACCCGGTATGCTCTTGCGCATTTCCAGTTTTGGACTCTTACTGGGAACAAGCAGCAACAAGAATTCCGGAAAGGCTGAAATGAAAACCGTTGGTTCGGGCCTGGCCCTGTTCGCATTTGCAATCCTGATGGGAAACGCCGCCACCGCTGGAGATAATCCCGTGAAATACAACTCTCTCGACTACGAGGAAACCCGGGTCATCCTGCAGAAAGGCACCGAAACGCCCTTCTCCGGGGAGTACGAAACCAACTGGGCCAAGGGCACCTACCTGTGCAAGAGGTGCAATGCCCCGCTCTACGAATCGGGCACCAAATTCAACGCCCGCTGCGGGTGGCCCAGTTTCGACGACAATATCGAGGCCGCCGTGAAACGCACCATGGACGCCGACGGCCGGCGCACCGAAATCACCTGCGCCAATTGCGGGGGGCATCTGGGCCACGTCTTCCGGGGAGAAGGGTTCACGCCCAGGAACACCCGCCATTGCGTTAATTCCATTTCGATGGTGTTCATCCCCGAAGGCGAGGAACTGCCGGAGATGATCAAGGAAGAGTAGCAGCAAGTTCCTCCTATTGACTGCCACCTCCCAATTTCTGTATTTTTCCTAATGATCTAAATTCCCATCTGTGGATTTTTTGGGAATGGAATCATCGCCCATCAGTCGCATCGTATATATCGCTCATCCAGCGAAGAGAGCATTGAAAACCCGCCATCCCTTAAGACAATTTCGCCAATTGCCGCCGGGCGTGGCACATGTGACTAAGGGGACTAACATGATATTCGTGCGAATGATTCTCATTGGAGTTCTTATTCTGGCAGGTGCGGTTTCGGAAGCCTCGGCCCAGGATCAGGCTTGCCACAAATATGAAGCGGACCTGCACTGGTTGGGGAATGTTGAAACCCCCGGCAGCGCCATGGGGATGGCTGCTGATGGGAGTTACCTCTACGTAGCGGACGGGTCGTCCGGACTGCAGGTGATCGACGTGACCCGTCCGGGTTCCGCATATATCGCAGGGTCGGTGGACACCCCGGGCTTCGCCTTCGATATCGTCATCTCAGGCCACCTTGCGTATGTCGCCGACAGCGTGGCCGGCCTTCAGGTGATCGACATTTCCACGCCGGAGGCCCCCACCATCGTCGGAGCTGTGGATACTCCTGGAGCCGCCCAGTCGGTATCAGTCAACGACGGCTTGGCCTATGTTGCCGATGGAACGACCGGCATCCAGGTGATCGACGTTTCCACCCCGACGGCTCCCGCCCTTGTTGGATCAATGCCCACGCCGGACACCGCCCACGACATCACCGTCGACGGCAAAGTGGCATTTGTAGCCTGCGGAAGTGCAGGGCTGTTGGTCGTCGATGTGCTCGACCCCGCCCTGCCTTCGGTGATCGGTTCCGTGGTAACGCCGGGATACAGTTGGGAGTCCGCTGTTTCCGGAGACCGCGTCTTCGTGGCCGACGGAACTTCAGGGCTGGCCGTGGTCGATGTTTCGAATCCCGGCTCCCCCGTGGTGACGGCTTCCCTGAACACCGGCGGCATCGATAACGGCATCGCCATGAATGAAGGAAGGGCCGTTCTGGCCAGCGGCAACATCGGCCTGAAAGTGATCGACATTTCCGCACCGGACAGCCCCGTGATCGAGGGCATCCTTGACCTGCCCGAGATGTCGCCGGGAATCGCCCTTTCCGGCGACCTGGCTTTTGCGTCCGCTTTGGGGATGAAGCTTCAGATCGTGGACGTCGCCGAGGGGGCCGCCTCCGAACTGATGGGCACCTTGGATCTCGGCCAGACGATCAGGGGCGTTGCGGGAACCGGGAATCTGGCCTTCGCCGTCAGTGGTACGGGTTTCAGCGTCATAGATTTGACGGACCCTTCCAATCCCGAGTTGATTGGTACCGGACGCGGTAGTGGGCGTAGAATCGCCCCGGCGGGGGATTTCGTCTACCTTGCCGGTGCAACTCTGACCGTCATCGACGTTTCCGTGCCGAAAGAGCCGAAATTGGCCGGACTGGCCCCGGTATCTTCCGTGGATGTTGCCGTCATGGGTGATTATGCCGTGGCCACCGATGGGCTGGACGGACTGAACGTTCTCGACATGACGGATCCGACTTCCCCGAAGGTTACCGGACACCTTGATTTTCGGGCCCTCAGCGTGGCGGCTCGGGGCAACCACGCCTTTGTGACCAGTGGCGAAGCCGGCCTTTGGATCGTGGATGTCTCCCACCCGGAAAAACCGTTTGTGGCGGGAATTCTGGATACTGACGGCAGGACCTCCGATGTCGCCGTGGTTGGAAACTACGTCTATTTGGCCGACGACGAGGCCGGCCTGAAAGTTGTGGATGTGTCCGATCCTTCAAACCCAGTGGTCGTCTTTGAAAAGGATTTCCATCAATACACGATGTACGTGGCCGCTTCCGGAAACAACCTCTACGTGGGAGACTGGATCGATACTCCGTTCTTTTGGACAACGCTCCATGTCCTGGACATTTCCGACCCTTTGAATCCCGTGGTGACCGGCAGTGTACCGCTGCCCTTCCTGCACGATGACATCGCCATTGCGGGCGAACATGTCCTTTTGGCCGGTCAGCGGGGCGGTCTCCTGGTCGCAAAGGGACAATGTGCGGATGAGACCGGGGTGACTGTGGACATAGACATCAAACCAGGCAGCGAAACAAATTCCATCAACTGCAACCATCTCAACGGCGTTGTCCCGGTGGCCATTCTCACAACGGACGAATTCGAGGCGACGAATGTGGACCACACGACGGTGCGGTTCGGAGAGGGCGGTGCGGAGGAAACCCATACACACCGCTCCGGGTCTCTGAAACGCCATGAAGAGGATGTCGATGGTGACGGGGACACGGATCTGGTTTTCCATTTCGCCAAATCGGACATCGGCATCCGGTGCGGCGACACCGAGGTTGTCCTGACGGGAGAAACTTTCGCCGGCAGGAGCATTACCGGCACGGACGCCGTATTGACGGTACCGGGTGACGGCGCGGGCGTGTCATCATCCAGCAGTGTCCGGATTTCTCCGAATCCCTTTAATCCGACGACCACCATCATGTTCCAGACCGATCGGCAGCAGCCTGTCAGGATCGCGGTCTATGATATGAAGGGCCGTCACCTGGCGACGATCGCCGACAAGCAGTACGCCGCCGGCCAACACTCCGTCCAATGGCTGGGCAGTGACACACAGGGTCGCGCGGCGCCCTCGGGAGTGTATTTCTTCAAGATCCATATGGGAGGCAGGGTGGAAACCAGAAAGGCGATGTTGGTTCGATAGCCATCGGAGTCTGGAAATCCATGGGGCCGTTGGATATGCGGACGGCCCCACAGCCTATCACCCATACCATTGCGAAAAAGGCCCCCCGGGGGGCCTTCTTTGCGAGCGACTACAGGAAATCCCCGGGACCCATCCCCCCTTCCTGACCATCACGACACCTTATTCCTCCGGGGGTTATTCGCAATGCGGCACGGAATGACCCAATCCTGCTTATAGTGCAATTATTTGGGAAAACACAACTTACACCTACTTGGCCCAACTGGCACGATCCTTCCTTGTAGGGCGTCGGAACGAATGAACCCGGCTCGACCGGGAGCCGAATATCCTGTAGGAGAGAGTATGCGAATCATTGCCGTAGCCATGACCAAGGGCGGAGTGGGAAAAACGACCACCGCCGTGAACCTGTCCCACGGACTGGCCCAGCGGGGCCACCGCGTCCTGCTGGTGGACGCCGACACCCAGGGCCAGTGCGCCAAGGCGCTGGGCGTGGAAGCGGACCTCACCCTGACCGATGTCCTCACCGAAGACGTCCACATTCTGGACGTGGTGACCCGCGCCCGTGAAAACCTGGACCTCGTGGCCTCCGATTACCATCTGGCCAAGGGAGCGCTGGCCATTTCCCGTCGTGAATGGGGCGGCCACCTGGCGCTGGCCGAGGTCCTGGAACCGGCGGCCGACCGGTACGATGTCGCGGTGATCGACGCCGCGCCCGGTTTCGACGCCATCGCCGTCAACGTCCTGGGCTGCGCCCACGACGTCGTGGCTCCCGTGGCCCTGACCCCCGCGGCCCTGGCCGGGGTGCTGGACTTCGTCCGGCACGTGGGATCGGTGCAGAAACACAACACCCGCCTGAACCTGCGCTACGTGCTACCGACGTTCCTCGATCTTCGGGTGCGCCAGTCCACCGAGATGATGGGCCAGCTGCGCGGCCACTTCGGGTCCCAGCTCTGCACGCCCATCCGCGTGAACGTCGATCTGGCCGAGGCTTTCGGTTTCCAGAGCACCATCTTCGAGCACGCGCCCAGTTCACGTGGCGCCGGGGATTACACCCGGTTCATCGAACGGGTGGAATCCGACGGCCGGGTCCTTCTGGGAGACAAGTTGAAGCAGGGTTCACGGGAGGAAATTTCCACGGACCGGACGCCGGTGGGATGTCCGGCTTGATGTCGGCATCCAGGCTGGACCCATTCATGAGAGAGGGCCCCCGGGGGGCCCTCTTCCTGTCTGAAACCCCGTCGGCCGGGCAACCTGTTTGCGATGTCCGGTTCATGTACTAGGTTTCCCCGAGTCCGGAATCATCGGTTTTATGGAAAAAGGAAAAAAAGTGAGCTTCTTGAAAAAACTATTCGGGGGCGCAGCCAACCCGCCCGAGTCGGCCCGCAACATGAGCCGCAACGCCACCTGCTGGTGCGGGTCGGGCAAGAAATACAAACAGTGCCATTTCGAGGATGACCGCGGGTATTTCACCACCCGGCAGAACGAAGCCTGCAAGGGGCCGACCTGAGGCCGCTGATATCCGGGCTGGGTCCAGCCCCTACATCGACCGCCGGTACTGCCCCCCCACCTCGTACAGCGCCCCGGAAATCTCCCCGAGCGTGCAGACCTTGGCCGCCTCGATCATCGCCTCGAAGGTGTTTTCGTGCTCCACGGCCGCCTTCTGCAGGGCCGCCAGCGCCGCCCCCGCAACATCCGCGTTCCGCGCCTTGAAGGCCTCCAGGGTCGAAATCGCGAACTCTTTCTCCTCTTCAGTGGATCGGATCACTTCTCCGGGTATCACCGTCGGCGACCCGTTGGGATCCAGATAAGTGTTCACCCCCACGATGGGCAGCTTGCCGGTGTGCTTGCGCATCTCGTAGTACATCGATTCTTCCTGGATCCGCGTGCGCTGGTACATGCGCTCCATCGCCCCCAGAACACCGCCGCGTTCGCTGATCGACTGGAACTCCGTCAGCACCGCCTGTTCCACCAGATCGGTCAGCTCTTCGATGACGAAAGCGCCCTGCAGCGGGTTCTCGTTGTTGGCCAGCCCCAGTTCCTTGTTGATGATCAGCTGGATGGCCATCGCGCGCCGCACCGACTCCTCGGTCGGCGTTGTGATGGCCTCGTCGTAGGCGTTGGTGTGCAGGCTGTTGCAGTTGTCGTAGATGGCGTACAGCGCCTGCAGCGTGGTGCGGATGTCGTTGAAGGCGATCTCCTGCGCGTGCAGGCTGCGGCCCGAGGTCTGGATGTGGTACTTCAGCTTCTGGCTGCGCTCGTTGCCGCCGTACTTGTTCTTCATGGCCTTGGCCCAGATCCGCCGCGCCACCCGACCCATGACCGAGTACTCGGGATCCATCCCGTTGCTGAAGAAGAACGACAGGTTGGGCGCGAAGCTGTCGATGGGCATGCCGCGCGACAGGTAGTACTCCACGAAGGTGAACCCGTTGGCCAGCGTGAAGGCCAGCTGACTGATGGGGTTCGCCCCAGCTTCGGCGATGTGGTAACCGCTGATCGACACCGAGTAGAAGTTCCGCACCATGTTGTCGATGAAGAACTGCTGGATGTCGCCCATCATGCGCAGGGCGAACTCCGTCGAGAAGATGCAGGTGTTCTGGGCCTGGTCCTCCTTCAGGATATCCGCCTGCACCGTGCCGCGCACCGCGCACAGGGTGTCGGCCTTGATCTTCGCGTACACGTCGGCCGGCAGAACCTGGTCGCCGCTGACGCCCAGCAGCATCAGGCCCAGGCCGTCGTTGCCCTGGGGCAGGTCGGGGCCCTTGCGCCGGTACTTGGGCCTGGTCATTCCCCTGTCCTTGTAGATCTTGTCGATCTTCGCGTCGACCTCGTCCTCCAGCCCATTGGCCTTGATGTACTTCTCGCAGCCCTGATCGATGGCCGCGTTCATGAAGAACGCCAGCATCATGGGCGCCGGCCCGTTGATGGTCATCGATACCGAGGTCTTGGGATCGGCCAGGTCGAAGCCCGAATACAGCTTCTTGGCGTCGTCCACGGACGCGATGGAAACACCGCTGTTGCCGATCTTGCCGTAGATGTCCGGGCGCCGGTCCGGGTCCTCGCCGTACAGCGTCACCGAATCGAAGGCGGTCGAAAGACGTGCTGCCGGCATGCCCAGCGACACGTAGTGGAAGCGCCGGTTGGTGCGTTCGGGCCCGCCCTCGCCGGCGAACATCCGGGTCGGATCCTCGCCCTCGCGTTTCAGGGGAAACACCCCGGCGGCGAACGGGAAGAACCCGGGCACGTTCTCGGTCAGGACCCAACGGAGGATGTCGCCCCAGTCCTCGTACCGCGGCAGACAGACCTTGGGGATGCGCGTGTGGCTCAGCGACTCGGTGAACAGATCCTGCTCGATCTTCTTGTCGCGAACCTTGAACACGTACTTGTCGGCGCGGTAGCGCGCGACCATGGCCGGCCAGTCGCGCAACCTGTCGCGGCAGTCGGCGTCCAGGCGGCCCTCCAGGTCCTGGTACATGTCCACCAGATCCTTCAGGTAGTCGGGCTCGCCGGCCACGTGCTCGATGGCCATGACGACGCCGGCCTCGTCGGGATTGACGACCTCGACCGATTTTTTGCCGATGTTCGCCCGCAGCAGTTCGATGGTCCCGTGCAGCTGATACAACTGCCGGGCGATGGCGCACTGCCCGGCCACGAACGTGTCGTAGTCGCCGCTGGCCTCGACGATCTCCGCCAGATACCGCACCCGTTCGGGCGGAATGATGAAGGCGCGCTTGCTCATGGCCTCGGTGACTTCGTAACCGGACTCCAGGGGCGCGCCGGTCTTGTCCACCACCCTGGTGATGATCGCCTGGTACAGCTCGTTCATGCCCGGATCGTTGAACTGCGAAGCGATGGTGCCGTAGACCGGCAATTGATTGTCGTCGGCGTCGAACTCCTGGTGGTTGCGCCGATATTGCTTGCGCACGTCGCGCAACGCGTCCAGCGAGCCGCGGTGGTCGAACTTGTTGATGGCGATCAGGTCGGCGAAATCCAGCATGTCGATCTTCTCGAGCTGGGTCGCCGCGCCGTATTCGGCGGTCATCACATACAACGAAACATCCGAGTGCTCGGTGATCTCGGTATCGCTCTGCCCGATGCCGCTGGTCTCGACGATCACCAGGTCGAACCCGGCCGCCTTGCAGATGTCGATGCTCTGCTTCACGTACTTCGACAAGGCCAGGTTGGACTGCCGCGTGGCCAGCGACCGCATGTAGACGCGCGGATGATCGATGGCGTTCATGCGGATCCGGTCGCCCAGAAGAGCCCCGCCGCTGCGCCTTCGTGAGGGATCGACCGACACGATGGCAATGGTCTTGTCGGTGAAGTCGGCCAGGAACCGCCGCACCAGTTCGTCCACCAGGGAGGACTTGCCCGCCCCGCCGGTGCCGGTGATGCCCAGCACGGGAATGACCTTCGCCCCGGCGATCTTGCCGCCGGCAGCCCGGACCGCGGACATCAGGTCCTCGTCATGATCCGGGTGGTTTTCCGCCAGGGAAATCAACCGGCCCAAAGCGCGGGGATCCTTCTCATCGAGGCCGGCCAGGTGCGCCGACAGGGAATCAGCGGTCGGCACCCGGCCCACTTCGAAATCGCACTGCCGCAAAACGTCGTTGATCATGCCCTGCAGACCCATCTCGCGGCCGTCGTCCGGCGAGAAGATCCGCGCGATTCCGTAGGCGTGCAGTTCCTCGATCTCCGCGGGCAGGATGGTCCCGCCGCCCCCGGCGAAAATCCTGATGCCGACCCCCGATTCCTTGACCAGGTCGTGCATGTATTTCAGGTACTCCACATGCCCACCCTGGTAGCTGGTGATGGCGATGCCCTGGGCATCCTCCTGGATGGCGCAGTCGACGATCTCCTTCACCGAGCGGTTGTGCCCCAGATGGATGACTTCAGCACCGCTGGCCTGCAGGATACGCCGCATGATGTTGATGGCCGCATCATGGCCGTCGAACAAGGAAGCCGCCGTCACGATACGCACGTGGTGGGCGGGCTGGTAGGGTTCGATCTTCTGTGTGGCGGGATGGACGGCTGGGTCGGACATGGGTACCTTTCGGCCGCGGAATCAGGGAGAACTCCGCACGGCAGACACAACAAACCATGGCCGGGGCTGGGAAATCCAGACAGCCACGGCGGATCATTCTCTTGCTTCAAATCTAGCACAGGCATACGATTTGGACAATCTCCGGCAAAACCCGTTGCCGACCGAAAACCACCTGATTCCGGAGGCGCCATGCCCGACTGGAACATGTTCAAGGCCACCTGGTCGCTGCGATTGTTCGCGCTGACGCGGATCCCCCTGCTGGCGATCGTGCGGCCGACCCTGCTTGCGGCCGACCGGGAATCCTGCGTGGTCAGGCTCCCGTTGACCTGGCTGGCGAAAAACCATCTCGGCTCCCTCTACTTCGGCGCCCTGTGCATCGGGGCGGACGTGGCCGGCGGCCTGATCGTCATGAACCTCATCCGCGCCCGCCGCTCACCGGTGGCCTTCCTGTTCAAGGACTTCCACGCGGACTTCCACAAGCGGGCCGAGGGCGCCACCGTCTTTTCCTGCCGCGACGGGAAAAAGCTGGCGGACCTGCTGGACCGGGCCGAGACCAGCGGGGAAAGGGAAGAGGATGTCGTCGACGTGATCGCCACGGTGCCGGAAAAGCTGGGCGACGAACCGGTGGCCAGTTTCCGGCTGACCATCAGCATGAAGAAACGCGGCTAGATTCCCACCTTGAAGTAGACCCGCCACCAGTCCTTTTCGGCGTCGGATCCGTCGCCGGGAGCGGCGTTTTCCCGATTCCATTCCGCGGTGATTTCCCACAACAGGGGGCTCGGAGGGGCAAGATCGGCCGCCGGCCCCCAGGGGGGCCCTGACGGAAGATTCTTCACCGACAGGGCAACCGTGGTCAATCGTCCCGAACCCGGAGTCACTCCAACCATGCCCCAGGTGGCGTGACGCACCCGCAGCGCCGGTTCCAGGCCCCTGCCCGGCGGCCGGACCCGCACCAAACCGGTGAAGGACTCGCCCGACCCGCCCAGCGCGTGCCCCAGCAGCCAGCCGTCATGGCTGTAACCCTCGGTGGGGAAACCGCTGTTGCTGTACCACAGCACGGTTTCATGGAGCAGCTCGGAATATTCAAGACCCAGGTCCCAGGCCGGATCGACAAGTTCGACCCCGATCACCGAAGAAGGGATGGATATCTGCGGCACCCACCCGCCGGGTCCGCTGGGCAGGAAATCGGTGCCGGCGTAATCCCAGAACACCCTTCCTGCCGCGGCCGGCAACAGCGGCCATGGCGCGTGACGCCACCGGGCTTCGAGTTGGGCCGAGAAGATGCGGTCGGTCACCGGGCCATGGGTGGTCTCGCTCCAGGTCGTGCCCTTGATGGGAAAATTGATCTGCAGGAGGTCGCCCCACAGGGAACCCTCGCGGGGCACGGCCATCGCCGTGTGGGTGAAGGTGGTCCGGAACCAGGAGGTGAACCGCCACCCGATCAGCCACTGGAAGAACCAGGGCTGGTCGGCCTTCTCGTGGTAGATGTCCACCCGACCCCGGTAGCGGACCAGACGCTCGGTCAACCGCCCGGTCATCAGCAGCAGGTCGTCGGGCGCGAAGAAGTTCCAGAAAGCCGAGCCCCAGTCGAAGGGCCGGGTCCGCCGCGCCGTCACGGCGGGAAACGAGGCGCCCGACCGGTCCAGCGCCAGGGCGCCGGTCAGGCCCGGTCCCGTGGTCCGCGGCGCCCAGCCGCCGCTGAAGCTCCAGCGGCCCCAGGTCACCCCGGCCACGGCGCGCGGAGCGTCGACGGTCCAGCGACCGTTCCGCAGGCGGGCATCCCGGACCTGGCTTCTGCCGGTGGGGATGCTCCACCCCGGCCAGGCCAAAGCCGACCGGTCCCCACCCGGACCGGAAAAATCGATGCCCGCCGGGGCCACCTGTCCGGTCAGGCGCCCGGTCACGGAAATCCACCAGGGCCCCGCCGAGAAATCCAGGACCGGTTCGAAGGTCGCATTCCAGCCCGGAGCCCAGCCGAGTCCGGCTTCCCGGGCGAAGGGCGTTCCGAGATCGGTGAACCCGGTGGCCGCCCTGCCGGACACCCTCATTTGGGGGGGGTGGACCTTGCAGTCGCAGCCGTACCAGGTGCGGCCGCCCCCGCCGCGCCGGTAGCGGTCCCGCCAGAACTCCAGACGGGCCAGTTCCTCTTCATCGCCGAAGGCTGCGGCCTCGCCGGACATGGCCTGGTCATACGCTCCGTCCAGCAGGTCGGCCAGTTCGCCCTCGGTCACAGGTTGATACACGGGAGGAAAGACACCCGCCTCCAGGGCCAGGCGCCGCACGGTTTCCCAGGGCACGGTGCGGGCGTCGGATTCCACCGGGTCGAACCCGGCAAAAGAAATCCCCGGCGCCGCGAAGGCACCGGGGATGGAAATCAGAATCGTTGCGACCAGGGCCGTCAGGCGCCGGGGCCGCAGATAACTCAGCAGCCCACCATCTTCAGGGTCAGGCCGCCGAGAACGACCACGGGCAGGAACAGGATCAGGGCGCCGACCGGAATCACCGCCAGGAAAACCGTGCCCAGGATCAGCATCAACGGAACGACAAACACCAGGGCCAGCAATCCCTTGGTCAGGACAAAGAGGATCTTGAACGGCAGCAGCACCATGGCGAAAACGAATTTCAAAAGCAACATGCCGACACTCAGGGCCACCATCAGGATCGACAGGAGAATGATCAGTTCCAGCATCGCAGGTCCTCCGGCAAGGGGTCATCACGTTCGTACGGCCCGCTTCAGGCAACCGTTCCAGTGATACGATTTGCGGCGGGTCAGGTTGCATCGAACCGCGGTCTATGAACATACCCGGTGGACCGGTCCTTTATTCGCCGTGCAAGGTCTGCGATCATGTTTTCATTCCCGCCATCAAACCGAATAATTAACCACCATTGATGCATATTTCATCTGTTATAGAAATCCAAATAACCAAACAGAAAAATTTCTGGTCAAAACAACACTAAAAGTGCTATAATATGACTATAGCTGCTTCATTGGCGACACTTCCCGGGTAATGTCGAAGCTCGCGCACTTCAATCTTCATTCCCGGGTAGACCGTGAAGCAGCTATTAATTCAGCCATCCCAAACAGCATACCACCTTCTGAAATCAGGGTCAACATCGGCCCGGATTCCCCTCCGAAAAAAACCGGACGGTCCCCGGCCAAAGCCAAAAACCGTCCGGATTGATCGTCAAAAACCGACCTGCTACTGGGTGAACAGTCCGGCATCCACGTCGGGATTCGCCTTGAACGATTCCACCGTACCGGTGCCGAAGAGTTCGTCATCGTAGGTGATGCGCATCGTCTTGGGCATGGTGAAGCCGTCGGCCTCCATGTAGGAGTCGATGTACACCTTCTGGGTGACCGGAGCCTGGGTCATGGGCGAAACGCCAGGCTGTTCGACCATGACCACCTGGTTCGTGGCCGCATCGATGTAGAGGATCCGGAAATCCTCGCCCACGCCGGTGGCGTAAACCGCCTTGCACTTCTTGCCCTCGACTTCCCGGGGCTCGAGCGCCTGGAAGGTCCAGGCGTCCAGGTTGCGCAGCATGCCCAGCATGTCGGTCTGCAACTCTTCCTTGGCCGCGGCCAGGTCTTCGCCTTCGAGGGGTTTATCGCCCATCGGCCCGGTGGCCCAGCCCTTGTCGCCGGCGATGACGCTGGTCATGTTGCCGAAAGGCGTCTTCTGCAGGGTGTGGGCCCTGTCGGGAAAGACGACCTGCTTCTCGATGGTGAAGGTCATGTCCATGCCCTGGATGGTGGCCTCGAGCACGCTGGTTTCACTGTAGCTCTTGATGTCGGCGAATTTCGCCTGCCCGCCGGAGGCATCGGCCACCGAGGCCATCAGGGCCTTGCCGGCCTCGAGGCTGGCCGGAGAGGCCAGGGGCACTTCCATGGCCGGTTCGGGAATGGTGATGTCCACCATGCTCACCGGACCGAAGGTGGTAAAGTCGCCGTCCCATTCCTTGTAGTTGCCGACCGCGAAGATGGTCATCTGGTCGGGCTTCCAGACGGCCTGGGCGGCCTCGAGCACCTGCTCCTTGGTCATCGCCTTGACCTGGGCCTGGTACTTCTGCAGGAAGTCGGGCTCGTACCCGTAGCGCTCGAACATGACCATGCGGTCGAGGATCTCGCGCTTGGTGTCATAGCTGAACACCTCGGAGTTGAGGATTCCGTCCTTGGCGACGGCCAGTTCCTCGTCGGTGACCGGTTCTGTGATCATCTTCTCGATCTCGGTCAGAACGGCCTCGCTGGCATGCTCGCTGGATTCGCTCTTGGTCATGGTGAAGGCCATGAAAAGGCCCTCGTTGCGGAACCCGGTGCCGCTGCTGCTGCCCACCGAGTAGGCCAGGCCCTGACGGCTGCGGACCTCGTTGAACAGGCGCGTGGCGAACCCGCCGCCGAGGATCCGGTTGCCCACCTGGACGCCGGCGTAGTAGGGGCTGTCGGCACGGATGCCCTTGTGACCCATGATGATGGTGCTCTGCGTGAGGTCGTCCTTGTCGACGATGTTCACGGTGCGGGGGAAGTCGGGGATCTCCGGATCCGCGGGCAGGGGCACGGTGGCCTTTTCCCAACCGGCGAACGCGGCCTCGATCTTGCCCACCATTTCCTGACTGTCGAAATCCCCGATGACGACCAGGTACATCCGGTCGGGATGGAACCAGTCATTGTGGAAGTCGATCATGTCCTGCTGCGTCACCGCCGCGATGGTCGCGTACTCGGCGTGCCGGGCCATGGGGTGATCCGCGCCGAAGACGGCTTTCATGCCTTCGCGCCGGGCGATGGTCATGGGATCGTCGTTCCGCCTGCTGATGCCGGCTTTCGCCGATTCCTTGGCGATCTTGATCTTGTCCTCGGGGAAGGCGGGATTGCGCAGGATATCGGCCAGCAGTTCGAGGCCGAGGTCCGTGTCTTCCTTCATCGCGGACAGGTAGGCCCCGCCGCTGGACTGGCCGACCCAGGTTTCGACCGACAGGCCGCGGGCCTCGACGAGTTCGTCGAGATCGTCGCCGCTGCGTGTCTTGGTGCCGCCGCTGCGCATCACGGTGCCGGTCATGCCGGCCAGACCGATCTTGTCGGCCGACTCGTAGATGCTGCCCACGTCGATGGTCGCGCTCAGCTCGACCAGGGGGAACTTGTGGTCCTCGGCCAGATACAGGATCATGCCGCTTTCCAGCTCCACCCTCTCGTAGGTCGGCATCTTGATTTCGTTCAGTTCGGGAATCTTGATCTTCTCCCAGGGCTTCTTCGCCAGGCTGGCCGGAGCGAACGCCAACGTGACGAACACGAGCACCAGGAGCATGGCGGCCATTCTCTGGTTGGTCTTCATGATCGTTCCTTTCGACACCCCGTCACTGCGGGGTGCGGCTGAAGCTCCCTAGGAGGCCTCTTCGGTTTCAATGATGGCGACGGTGCGGTTGGTCTCGACGAAAATCTCCGCCGCCACCCGCTTGATGTCCTCGAGCGTCACGGCTTCGATCTGCTCGACTTCCTGGAACAGCTCGCGCCAGTCGCCCGTGTACGTCTGGTACCAGGCCAGCTGGCTGGCCATGCCGGCGTTGCCGCGCAGCCCGCGGATGAAATTGGCCCGCGTGCGCTGCTTGACGGCTTCCAACTCTTCGGCGGTGATGCCCTCGGCCACGATCTTGTCGATCTCGGCGAAGATGGCCTTCTCCATGTCCGCACCGGTCTGGCCCTTGACGGGAATGGCGAAGGCGATCAGGCCGGTCTGGTACTTCTTCCCGGGGAAGCCGGGGAAGGTCATGGCCTGGACGGCGATCTTCTGTTCCTTGACCAGGCTCTTGTACAGGCGGCTGGTGCGGCCCTGGCCCAGGACGTCGGCGATGACCTCGTAAACCGGCCAGTCCGGATGCCGGACGTTCTCGATGTGGTAGCCGGCGGCGAACACGGGCTGGGCCGGATCCTTCAGGACCATCCGTTTTTCACCCAGTTGCTTGGGCTCCAAGGTCTCGACCGGCTGGGGATTGCCCTTGGGAATGTCCGAGAAGTACTTCTTGGCGTACTTCTTGACCTCGTCGAGCTTCACGTCGCCCACCAGGGCCACGACGAAGTTCGATCCGACGTAGTTCTCGTCGTAGTAACGCTGGCAGTCCGCGCGGCTGATGTTGTTGATGTCGGACATGTACCCGATGGTCGAGTGGTGGTAGCCGTTGGCCATGAACATCAGGTTCTGGAACTGCTCGATCATGCGGCCGATGGGGTTGTTGTCCGTGCGCATGCGGCGCTCTTCGGTGACCGGCCCGTCCTTCTCGGTGTAGAACTCGCGCAGCACCGGGTTGGCCATGCGGGAACCCTCGAGATAGGCCCACAACTCCAGGCGGTTGCTGGGGAAGTTGTACAGGTACACCGTCACGTCGCTGCTGGTGTAGGCGTTCAGGCCCTGGCCGCCGTTGTTTTCGATGATCTGGCCGAACTCGTTGGTCACCACCAGTTCGCGGGCGGCATCCTTGGCGGCGGTGAAGGCCGCTTCCAGTTCCTCGATTTTGGCCGGGTCGGCATTGATGCCCTTCAAACGCTCGGCCTTGAGCGCGGCAAACGCCTCGTCCTCGACGGCCATGGCCTTCAATTCGGCCTTGTGGTCGTTGGTGCCGATTTCCGATGTGCCCTTGAAGGCCATGTGCTCAAGGATGTGGGAAAGACCGGTAATTCCCCGGACCTCGTTGGCGCTGCCCACGTTCACGAAAGTCCGGAAGGAAAACACGGGGACGTCGTGGTTTTCCAGCACGATGAAATGCACCCCGTTGTCCAGGGTGAATTCCTGGATCTGGCCCTCGAGATCGAGGTATGTCTGGGCGCCGGCCCCGGCTGCTCCCAACAGCAGGAAGACCACGGCCACAGTCAGGATACGGATTCTAGCAGGCATGAACGCCTCCGATGTTTTGCCCTGGGGTACAGGGCGGCACAATTCTGACCCGGCCTTTTCCAGGCAGGGCGCGAGAAAACTGAAAAACAGCCTGAATTCCTGTGAATTCGGGCCCAATGGCGGGGGTTTGAAACGTTTTGGCAAGCTATCATGACCCCTGCTGTATGTCAAACAGGGGTGGTACGTACCAAAGGGAGACGGGGTTCCGGGTGTTTTGAATAATCCTCAGGCCTGCGGCCCTGCGGATTATTCAAAACACCCGGAACCCCGTCTCCCTTTGGTAAGCACCGCCGCTGCCAAGAGCAAGAGGGGGCGCGACTACTTCAAGAGGGTCATCTTTCCCAGGACGGACTCGCCCGCTGCGCGGGCATCGTAGAAATAGAGGCCGCTGGCCGCGGCGGAGCCCTGGTTGTCGGTGCCGTCCCAGACGACGGTCTGGTCGGCGCCGGCGGGGCGCGGGCCGTCGATCAGGGTCTTTACCAGCTGGCCGCGCACGTTGTAGATGCTCAGTTTGAAGTGGCCCGCCCGGGGCAGCGAATACTTGATCGTCGTGCTCGGATTGAAGGGGTTTGGATAGTTGCCGGCCTGGAAGGTTATGCCCGGCACTTCGATATCGACCGGTGACGGGACTCCCGCCGGAACACCGAAGTACTGCAGGACGTCTCCCAGGAGCTGAGCGCGGCCCGGCAGGATATTGACCGGGGCGGCAGGGTCATTGTAGATGTTCATCAGGTCGTACGGTAACGAAATGACGCGGCTGGTGCCCATCAGGCCCGCGGTTGAATCCAGGGTGGCCGCGGAGTAGGTATAGACTCCCGGTACGCCAATCGGATCAGTGAATTCGGCCAGGCGGGTTCCGTTATTGAAAGTCGCCACGGCGTCAAAGGTGTTGATGCCGGAACAGCCGCCGAAGGCGATCCAACTCTGAAGGCCGCCATTGAAAACCGGATTGGAAGCCGTGGCCACGGCCAGCGGTGACGTCTGGTTGCCTATGAGCGGCCGGATATCCTGTTCGTGGAATTGAACTCCCATGTAGTTTTCCAGGAGTCCCACGGTTGCCGAACCCTTCCAGATAAGGTCACTCGCCAGGTTATCACCGGTCAAGAACATGTCCTTTCCGCCCTGATCTAGCCAGCCGGTCAGGGTTCCGACATCGTCCCCGGGGTCGTTTTGGTAATCGCCGTTGGCGATGGTGTTCACCCACAGATCGCCCGCCGTGTAGAGGATTTCCTCGTACCCCTCCAGCAGAATACCGTTGGCGCGGCCGCCGATGCCGTTGCCGACTCCCGAGGTGGGCCCGTTGACGTAATAAACGTCATAGTCATCCTCCACCAGCAGGCCCAGTTGGTTGAAGGCGGAATACCACTCATCCTCGCCGCCACGATTGGCGAAGTCGTTGATGAACAGTATGCCCGGGTGGCTGAAGTCCGCCTCTAGCGATGGCAAGGCGCGGACCGTGAAGGTGGAGTTGTAACCCATGGGGTCGCCGAAGCCGGTGCTGAAACCCGTTGTGTCGGGAGGCATGAGGGCGGTCCGGGGATCGGTGCCGCCCGCACCGCCGATGGCATCCGTCGCGGCGATGTAGTAGTGCAGCACGTCGCCCGGGAACAGGAAACCCGTATCCGGCAGGTCGAAGGCCCATTTATCCTGGGTCGGGGTGCCGCTGTACCCGACGGCCGGCATACCTGTGACCGAGCCTGCGGCCGGCAGACCGGAGGTCCGGTACGGATCGAAGACGGGATTGCGGTCCATGATGTAGTGTAGCTCGGGATCACCGTCGAGTCCGGAGCCTGTTCGCATGGGCTTGATGTCGACAACCAGCGAATCCCCGGGGTCATTCCGCAAATGAGATGCCGGGGAAATATGGTTTGCCATGTCGAAGCGAACACTGTGGGACCCCGGATCACCGGGATCGATGGAACCACGATCAGGGAAGTTGTCCTGGGCCAGATCATACTCGCGGGCGGACATGGCCGGGCCGAGGTGTGGAAAGATCTTGAGGGTCACGTTGTCGAAGTAGGGCGCCGGGTAGCCATCGTTGCCGACCCAAAAATGCACCCAGCCGAATTCGAAGACCGCCAACTGGATCTGGATTTCGTCACGGCCCGGGTTCAGCAGGTCGGTTACGAATTCCTCATGGTGGTGATATTCCGGCCCCCCGAAGTTGAGCCAATTCCTGTCCATCCAACCCTGGGAGGCGATATCCTGGACTCCGCTGCCCGCCGAGTTGTCGGTGTCCGCGGACCTGACACCCCAGAGGTATGCTATTCCGGGAGCGTCAGCGGTCAGATCCTCGTGACGGTAAACGCTGAAGGTCAGAATCGCCCCATCGTAATCGGGCCCGGTCCCGCTCTTGGGGGCGGGCCAGGTCATCACAGGGGATTCGATGGCATTGTGAAGATGTTCCGAAGGGCCGCCCAGACCGCCGGTCGTGTTGACGATGTAACCGCCCGGACCGTAACACCAGTTGAGGCATTGGGTGCCGCCGGTGCCCGGGACCACGATCCCGTCGTCGATGAAAGCCGCCTGCGGCGAAGTATTGGAAATACAGGGATCGAGGTCGTCGAGACCCATCCAGATCTTGGCGAAGTCCCCCACCCCTGGAGGATAGCCGATACTCCACAGTCCGAAATCGTCGGCCACGCCGCCGTGCTCGAAATCCTCGAAGTAATCCATGGTGAACCCGCCGTTGACCAGGTGGACGTTGATGTCGTCGACCTGGCACGCACCGGCGGTCGGATACTTGCAATCGGTGTCGGACCAGCTGCCGTCGGACTTGAAGCGGAAGTACACGGCGATATCCGTTCCGTCCAGGTACTCTGCGGGCTGGTAGGTTACCGAATCGTTGACCGCCACGGTCCCGAAGCTATCCCAGACCTGCATGTTGGCATAATTTTGACCTTCGTACAGGTAACTCAGGTAGATGTAGTCGTAACCAGGCTCCGTGTCGTGGATCAAGGTGGCGGTGACCGTCACGGTTGAACCGACCCCGGGATTGGGCACGGTCTGGCGGAATTCGATGAGATCGTGCCAGCTATTGCCGTAGCCGCCCTCGACGTCGCTGGTATCGCAGGCGGCAATACTTATATCTCCGCACCACGCGGCAAAGTTGGCGGGATCGGGTTGGTTGTAATTGCTGACGTTCCAGTGGGACACGGTGGGCTTATTGATGTCGTAGTGGGTCCAGCCGTTCCAGTCGGGGTTGCCGTCCGCATTTTCGAAATCACCGAAAAAGGCAGGTTCGCCGGATTCGTTGGTCGGGTCGCCGTGCGAGGCCATCAGGTTGATGGTGTCGGCCCCGGCCTTGGCCAGGTCCGGGCTGCCGCCGTAAACCATCTCCCCACCGCTGGAAAGCCGGGGCACTTCACCGGCCTGGACCAGGGAGACGAGAAAAACCGCCAGGAGAACAAAGGGTACGGGAAGGGCGAAGGAACGAGTTTTCATGATCTGCCCCTTGGAAATACAAATTTTTACAGCAGTAATCGGCGAACGAATGTCAATGATGGTAAAGCAATAGCGGGGCTGATGCAACTCGCCCTATATCAACCAGATACATTCCCCACCGTTTCTGTCTAGGTTACAATGACTTATCACTTCATGAGCATCATTTTCCCCGTTTTGACCTCGCCCGCCGCGCGGGCCTCGTAGAAATAGAGGCCGCTCGCCGCAGCCGTGCCCAGGTTGTCGCTGCCGTCCCAGACTACGGTCTGGTTTTCGCCGGCGGGGCGCGGGCCGTCGATCAGGGTTTTCACCAGCTGGCCGCGCACGTTGAAGATGCTCAGCTTCAGATGACCCGCCCGGGGCAGCGAGTACTTGATGGTCGCCCGCGGATTGAAGGGGTTCGGGTAATGGCTCGCCTGGAACCTGATGCCGGGAATATCGTCGACGCCGCTCGGATCGTTCCCGGACACCACGCCGAAATAATCCAGGACGTCCATCAGAAGCAGCGCGCGACCAGGGACCTGGTGGACGGGTGCTGCGGGATCGGTATAGACGTTCATCAGGTCGTAGGGCAGGGAGATGACCCTGCTGTTGCCCGCTTGACCCACGACGGCATTCAGGGTGGCCGCCGAGTAGGTATAGACTCCCGGCACGCCCACGGGGTCGGTGAATTCGGCCACGCGGTTACCGGTACCGAAGACACTCACGGCATCGAAGGTGTTGATGCCGGGACAGCCCCCGAATGCGACCCAACTTTGCAATCCGCCGTTGAAAACCGGATTGGCGGCCGTGGCCACGACCAAGGGGCTCGTCTGGTTGCCTATGAGCGGTAAAATATCCTTTTGTTGTATTCCGACACCCATGATGTCATTCAGGAATTGATTAGCGGCCGTTCCCGAAAATGAGAGACTATACGCCAGGTTGTCGCCGGTCAGGAACATGTCCTTGCCGCCGATTTCCAGCCAACCGGTCAGGGTTCCCACATCATCGCCGGAGTCGTTGTTGAAGTCACCGTTGGCGATGGTGTTCAACGACAGATCGCCCGCCGTGTAGAGGATCTCGTCATACCCCGCCAGCAGGGCACTGTCGGCGCGCCCGCCGATGCCGTTGCCGACGCCCGTGGAAGGCCCGTTGACGTAATAGACGTCATAGCCCTCCCCCACCAGCAGACCCGCGTTGCCGAGGGCGGTGTGCCACTCGTCCTCGCCGCCCAGGTTGGCGAAGTCGTTGATGAAAAGTATGCCCGGGTGGCTGAAGTCCGCCTCGAGCGAGGGCAGGGCCCGGACCGTGAAGGTGGAGTTGTACCCCAAGGGATCACCGAAGCCGGTACTGAAACCCGTAGTGTCGGGAGGCATCAGGGCGGTCCGGGGATCGTTACCGCCTTCGCCGCCGATGGCGTCCGTCGCGGAGATGAAGTAATGCAACACATCGCCCGGGAACAGGAACCCCGTGTCGGGCAGATCGAAGGCCCATTTATTCGCGGTCGGCGTGCCGGCAAGACCCACGGCGGGCTGACCGGCGACCGAGCCCACGGAAGGCAGACCGGAGGTCCGGTACGGATCGAAGACCGGGTTGCGGTCCACGATGTAATGCAGTTCCGGAGCACCGTCGAGTCCCGCACCGGTCCGCCTGGCGGTGATATCGACAACCAGTGAGTCCCCGGGATCGTTCCGCAGATGAGAAGCCAACGAAATGTTGTTTCCCATGTCGAAGCGAACGCTGTGGGAACCGGGATCGTTGGAATCGATCGTCCCGGATTCGGGGAAGTTGTCCTGGGCCAGGTCGAATTCACGGGCGGACATGGCCGGGCCGATGTGCGGGAAGATCTTGAGGGTCACGTTGTCGAAATAGGGCGCCGGGGTGCCGTCGTTGCCATTCCAGTGAAAGATCCAGCCGAACTCGAAGGGCGCCAGCTGGATCTGGACCTCGTCCCGGCCCGGGTTCATCAGGTCGGTCGCGAACTCCACCTTGCGGTGGTAATCCGGCCCTCCGAAGTAGACGAAGTTCCGATCCTGCCACTCCTGCGTGGCGATATTCTGGACACCAAAACCCGCCGAACCATCCGTATCCGCGGACCGGACGGCCCAGATGAAGAAAATGCCGGGAGCATCCGCCGAAAGGTCTTCGTGGCGATAGACGGTGAAAGACAGGACCGCACCGTCGTAATCGGGCCCGGTGCCATTCTTGGGGGCGGGCCAGGTCATTACCGGGGATTCGATGGGATTGAGCAGGTGTTCCCTCGGACCCGCCAGACCGCCGAGCGTGTTGACGATGTAACCGCCCGGCCCGTAACACCAGCTGAGGCATTGGGTGCCCCCCGTGCCGGGAATAACGATCCCATCGTCGATGAACGCGACCTGGGGTGTGGTGTTGGTCACGCAGGGATCGAGGTCATCGAGCCCCGACCAGATCTGGGCGAAGTCTCCCACCCCCGGGGGAAACGCGATGTTCCACAGTCCGAAATCGTCGGCCACGCCCCCGTGTTCGAAATCCTCGAAGAAATCCTCGGTATAACCGGCGTTGACCAGGCGGACGTTGATGTCGTCGATCTGGCACGCGCCGGCGGTCGGCCATTTGCAATCGTCGTCGGACCAGGCGCCGTCCGAAGTGAACCGGAAGTACACCGCGATATCCGTACCGTCCAGGTAGTCCGAGGGCTGATACGTGACCGAATCGCTGACCGCCACGGTTCCGTCACCGTCCTCGACCCAAAGGTCCGCGTATGGCTGCTCCTTGTATCGATAGCTCAGGTAGACGTAATCGTACCCAGGTTCCGTATCCATGATCACGGTGGCGGTGACCTTCACCATCGACTCGACCGCGGGAAAAGGCACGGTCTGACGGAATTCGATGAGGTCGTGCCAGCTATTGCCGTAACCGCCCGCCACGTCGGAGGTGTCGCAGGCGGCGAAGCTGATGTCTCCGCACCACGCGGCGTGGTTGGCCGGATCGGGCTGGTTGTAGTTGCTGACTTGCCAGTGAGAAACCGTGGGCTGGGTGGCGTCCCAGTGGGTCCAGCCGTTCCAGTCCGGGACGCCCGCCGCGCTTTCGAAGTCGCCGAAATAGAAGGGCTCGCCGGGCCCGTTCGTCGGGTCGGAACGGGTCGCCATCAGGTTGATGGTGTCGGCCCCGGCCTTGGCCAGGTCCGGGCTGCCGCCGTAAACCATGTCCCCGCCCTTGGAAATCCGGGGCCGTTCGCCGGCCTGGGCCAAGGACGTGAAAAAAACCAGCAGAAGGACAACGGGTACAGGAAGAGCGAGGGAACGAGGTATCATGGTCTGCCCCTTGGATACAATAATGGCTTCAGCGATAGACGGGCGAACGAATGTATTTGATGGTAAAGACACGGCGAGAACGGCGCAACTCAGCCTATGACAGAGACATATGAATACATACTATTTCTATCGTATTTTCAGTGACTTATCACCGCAGGAGGGTCATTTTTGCGGTCATGACCTCCCCCGCCGAGCGGGCTTCCAGGAAATACACGCCGCTGGCGGAGGCCGAGCCCAGATTGTCGCTGCCGTCCCAGACAACGGTCTGGCCGGTGCCGGCGGGCCGCGGGCCGTCAATCAGGGTTTTCACCAGCTGGCCGCGCACGTTGAAGATGCTCAGTTTCAGATGTCCGGCCGTGGGCAGCGAAAACTCGATCGTCGTCCTGGGGTTGAAGGGGTTGGGGTAATTGCCTGCCCGGAAAGTGATTCCCGGCAGCACTGGTGAAGGATCAGGAACATCGCTCCAGATACCAAAATAATTCAGGACATATTCCAAAAGCATGGTACGGGCCGCGAAGGGACTGCCTGGTGCAGAGGGATCGGTGTAGATATTCATCAGATCCACGGGCATCGAGATGATCCTGCTCTCGGTAGGCCCGGGATTCCGGATATTCAGGGTGGCGGCGGAGTAGGAATAGAATCCGGGCATCCCTTGGGGATTGGTGAATTCGGCCAGGCGAAACGCGCCCCCCATGGGCTCCACGCCGTCGAAGGTGTTGATGCCGGGACAACCACCGTAGGCGTACCAGGTGTAAAGGGGGCCCAGGAACACCGGGTTGCCCGCAATGATTTTAACCAGGGGCGTCACCTGATTGCCGATGGATGAGCTTATCGAATTTGTCCAGACCCTTACCCCCATGTAATCCTCTGCGAAGGCTGATGTTGCGGCCCCGGCCTGGTCGAGATCACTGGCCAGTTCGTCACCGGTCAGGAACATGTCCTTGCCGCCGATGTCCAGCCAATCGGTCAGGGTCCCCACGTCATCGCCGGCGTCGTTGTTGAAATCACCGTTGGCGATGGTGTTTACCCCCAGATCGCCCGAGGTGTAGAGGATCACCTCGTAATCCTTAAGCAACAGGGAACTGGCCCGCCCTCCGATGCCGTTGCCAACCCCCGAGCTGGGACCGTTGACGTAGTAGATGTCGTAATCCCAACCGGACAGAAGCCCGATGTCGCTAAAAGCGGTATACCACTCATTCTCACCGCCGCGGTTCGCGAAGTCGTTTATGAACAGAACGCGCGGATGGGAATCATCAACCCATATCGACGGCAGGGCATGAACGACAAACGTGGAATTGTAGCCCATGGGGTCGCCGAAACTGGTGCTGAAGCCGGTGGTGTCGGCGGGCATGAGCGAGGTCTGTGGGTCGGCGCCACCCACGCCGCCGATGGCGTCCGTGGCGTAGAAGTAATAATGCAGGACGTCTCCCGGGAACAGGAAGCCGGTGTCGGGCAGATCGAATTGCCATTGGCCCGGAACAAATTCAACGCCCCCTGCCGGGGCACCAACAACCGACCCCCGATCCGGCATGCCGGCAGTACGATAGGGATCAAAAACCGGATTGGGATTCAACAGATAGTGCAATTCAGGATTACCGGTCAAGCCTGCCCCGGCCCGGACGGGAATGATGTCCGCCCGTATGGAATCACCCGGATCGTTCCGCAGGTGCGCATTCCAGGATATGTTCTTCGCCATGTCGAAGCGCACGCTATGTGAACCCGGGTCGCCCGGGTCGATGCTTCCCCGTTCGGGAAAATTGTCCTGGGCCAGGTCGATCTCGCGAGCGGACATCCCCGGGCCATTGTATGGGAAGACCTTTACCGTCACGTTGTCGAAGAAGGGAGCAGGGTATCCGTCGTTGCCCGTCCAGTACCATATCCAACCCAACTCGTAACAAGTCAGCTGCACCTGGACTTCGTCGCGGCCCTGAAACATCAGATCGGTCACGTCGTCACCGGCGCGGACATAATCGGGACCACCGTAATAGACGTAGTTACGATCCCGCCAACCCTGTTCCGTGATGGCCTGGACGCCGTTCCCGGCGGAACCGTCGGTATCGGCGGAACGGACACCCCAGGTATAGAACATACCGGGAGCATCAGACGAAAGATCCTCGTGACGATAGACACCGAACGTCAGGATGATGCCGTCATAGTCGGGAGCTCCCGCATCCTTGGCCACCGGCCAGGGCATGACGGGCGATTCGATGGCCACGTGCAGGTGATCGGACGGACCGGCGAGCCCACCGGTGGTCGAGACGATGTAACCGCCGGGTCCGTAGCACCAGTTGATGCAGTCACTTCCGCCGGTGCCGGGAACGACCTGGCCGTCATCGAGGAAGGCCACCTGGGCGGTGTAGTTGGTGTTACAGGGGTCGGCGTCCCGAAGATCTTTCCAGATATGGGCAAAGTCGCCGACACCGTCGGGGAAGGCGGTGTTCCAGATGCCGAAATCATCGGCAACGCCGCCGTGCTGAAAGTCTTCGAAGTAGTCATAGGTGTTACCGTCGTTCACGAGGTTGACGTTGATATCATCGATCCGGCAGGCGCCGGCTGAAGGGAAGGAGCAATCCTCGTCGGACCAGCCGCCATCTGACCTGAAGCGGAAAAAGATCGCGATGTCCGTGCCATTCAAGTACTCCCCAGTGGAGTAGGTGACCGAGTTGTTGACGGACACGGTGCCGGAGCCGTCCCAACTCTGCATGTCGCCCAAGTTCTGGCCCTCGAATCTGTAGCTCAGGTAGCTGTAATCGTACCCGGGCTCCGAGTCGTACTGCAGGGTGGCCGTGACGGTCACCTGGGTGCTTACCGCGGTATTCAGGGCGCCATTGGGATCATCGCTCCCATCGGTACGGAACTCGATCATGTCGTGCCAGTAGTTGCCGTAACCACCGACGGAATCGCTGGCGTCGCAGGCGGGGATGGCGGGATCACCACACCAGGCGGCGTAATTGCCCGGGACGGCCTGCTGGAAGTCGCTGACCAGGAAGTGGGTCTCGGTGGGCTGGGTGATGTCCCAGTGCGTCCAGCCGTTCCAGGCTGGATTTCCCTGAGCATCCTCGAAGTCCCCGTCGAAGTACGGTTCGTTGCCTCCGTCGCGGGGATCGGTATTGTTGGTGGGATCATTCGACGCCGCCATCAGGTTGATGGTGTCGGCTCCGGCCTTGGCGAAAGTCGGATTCCCACCATGGATCACACCGCCGCCGCGGGAATACCGGGGCAGGTCCCCGGCCTGAACCGAAACTGCCAAAAGCATACCCGCCGTCAATACATAGCCGAACATTCGAAAAATATTCATGGCCATCTCCACTTTGGGAACATC
>JBDLKA010000009.1:0-60776 GCA_039714075.1 Candidatus Krumholzibacteriota bacterium
ATTTTGTTCAATCGGTACGATGACAACGCCGAAGTCGGCGCCTTCGAAGGTCCCCACGCCGCCGCTGGTTTCGGTCAACAGGACATGCCTCTCGGCAGGTGTGACCTGTGTGATGAACGGCTGTGGTTCGACTTTCACGGTGTAGGTGCCGGCCAACAGACCCGGGAAGGAGTAGTTCCCTTCCGGCCCCGTGATGGCCCGGGGATGCGCGATGGGGAGGCGGGGGTCGATGTTGCCGTCGATAAGGATCACCGGAACGCCGCCCACGCCGTTTTCGTTCTCTTCCCGTACGCCGTTACCGTTCAGATCCTCCCAGACGACACCGCTGATCAACCCGCTGTCGGGACCGAAGCCGATTCCGATTTCGGCCGTAAAGGAAATGCTGGTCTCCGGTTCGACGACAAAGGCGACGGTCAGCGGCAGGCTTTTTTCCCCGGGTGTCCACATCGCGTCGTCGTTGGTGAATTCGAATTCAAACGTCGGTTCGCCGCCGGGCGGATCGAATACGGTGACGCCCTCGGGAAGCAGATCCAGGAACGTGATGCTCACCGGTTCGTAATACACGTCGACTCCGGCATGGGTTACCGTCAGGTCGACGACCAGGGCGCCGAAGGAGTCATCGTAGTGGAGGTTGCTGCCCTGCAGGATGAACGGTCCCGGCCGGGGATTCTCCGGATGATTGGCGCGTTCCACCACATAGGCGAAAGCCGGTTGATCCGTTGACATGGTGCCCTTGATGATGGAGGCGGTTTCGCCCCGGGGCGCCGTCGGATCATCGCTGCAACCGACGAAGGCCATGAGGACAGCAAGCAACAGGATGAGAAAATGTGGTTTGCGAAGCATGATTGATTTCCCCCGGGTTCCCGGCGATGTTGCCGATAATAATGAAAATTCCCAACCAACAAGTATACCGAAGATTGATTCACGAATCAAATGAGCCCCCGGTGAGCCCAACTGCCTGGCATAAGACCTTTATATTCTTCCACTCATTTCCGCGGTTTTCCCAGAACCCGGTTCACGTCCCAAAGCACCGACCACTCCTCATAGGTTGAAAAGAAGCTGCGGTCCTCTTTCAGGGCCGCGGTTTCGCCGAAACAGCGCTCGAAAACAAGCGGGAAGATGTTGACGGGCGTCAATTCCGGGTAAACCTCGCCGCCTTTGCCGGGCGGCAGGTGCAAGGCCAGGAAAATCGAAATGCGCTCGGCGACCACGTCGGGGTCGCTGGTATGGAAGTTTCCCTTCTTGCGCCAGGACGCCACCCATTTCGAAGCGGGACCGTGGTCTCCCATGATGAGGATGACCGGCGGTCGGCGGCTGGCGCCCAGGATGCCGTCCACCGTTTTTTGAATCTCCCGGGCCACCCAGGTCGCCTGGCCGGCGTATTTTTCCACGTAACCGTCCCAGGCCGCGCGTTCCCGGTGGGTGAATCCGTAGTCCGGCTGCAGTTCCCCGCCCTCGGCATCGAGAACAAAGGGGGGATGGGGAGCCATGATGTGGGCGAAGACGAACCTGGGACCGCCGTCCGCCGTGGCGAAGGGCAGTTTGCCGAACTGGTAGCGCGTCATTTTCCGGTGGTTGTCGAAGGGGTTCCAGCGCCCGGATTTTTTGCGGTCGAAACGGGACAGAATGAACGGCACCGGTGTGTTGGCCAGGACCGTGGCCTGGAATTCGTTGAGGGCGCCTCCCTTGAAGTTCACATCGGGATTCGCCTGCGCCGCCAGCTCGGACCCGCCGGCGACCGTGACCAGTTGATAACCCATCTCGCGCAGCAGACGCACGTTGCGGCCCTCGCGCACCAGACGGTTCAGCGCTCCGACATCCTTGTAACCCTCCTTGAATCCCTCGAGAAGCCCAGGGAGATAATCCGAATTGAAAAGGGTGGCCAACGACATGGAGGTCTGGCAGTAGTTGGCCCGGGCCTCGGCGGCGATCGCAAAATTCCGCTGTTCGAGATGGCTTTGCAGGGCCGACAGGTCCACGTCGTAGATTTGGTTCAACTGGTCCGCCCGGCCGAACCCGTCCAGGATGATCACGTAGATATCCGGAAGATAGCCCAGGGGCGCCTGGACTTCGGCCTGCTCTTCGCCGGCCGGCAGGTTGGTCGCCGGCCGCAGTTCCGAACCGGCGATCGGCACCAGGACGATCACGACCAGGACGAGGGAAATAACATCCAGAACCCGGTTCCAGGGCCGGGGATCGCCCTTCCAGACCGCCAGCAGGATACCGGCGGCCACCAGCAGCACGCCGCCGCCGATGATCAGGATCCAGGGAGCGCTTTCACTTTCACCGACCGCCTTGAGCAGATACCCGTGGGAAAAGAAAAGGACCGCTGCCAGCGCCGACAGCAGGGCGCCCTTGCCGCGGTTCCTCAGGGCGGCGCCGAAAACCAGCCAGAGGACGGCCACGCCGGCGGCGGCAACGGCGAGGGACGGGAAAGCGGCCCGGGGCCGCACCGAGGCGATGTTGTGGGCCAACAGGTGGAGGGACGGGTAGAGGGCCAGTAGTAGGGGATGCCAGTGAACCGAGCGCATCAACAATCCTTTCAGGGAGACTGATCACCTGGGCCAATTTACAATATCAAATTCCGCCGGTTTCAGATAACCTGATAATAATAACCGCTGGCTTTTTCAGGGAGGAAGAACATGTCCAAGAAACTCGGTGCGGAATTCATCGGCACTTTCTGGCTGGTTCTGGGGGGGTGTGGAAGTGCGGTGCTGGCGGCAGCGTTTCCCAACGTGGGCATCGGGCTCCTGGGAGTATCGCTCGCTTTCGGTCTGACGGTGCTGACCATGGCGTTCGCCATCGGGCACATTTCCGGTTGCCACCTGAACCCCGCGGTTTCCATAGGGCTGTGGGCCGGGGGAAGATTTTCCACCGGTGAACTTCTACCCTACATCGTCACCCAGGTTCTCGGGGCCACGGCCGCGGCGGGGGTGCTGTATTTCATCGCCAGCGGGCAGGCCGGGTTCGATATCGCCGGGGGCCTGGCCTCCAACGGATACGGGGCCCATTCGCCCGGCGGTTACACCATGGTCTCGGGTCTGGTGACCGAAATCGTGATGACATTCATGTTCCTGTTCGTCATCCTGGGCGCAACCGATGCCCGGGCGCCCAAGGGTTTCGCCCCCATCGCCATCGGTCTGTGCCTGACGCTGATCCACCTGATCAGTATTCCGGTGACCAACACCTCGGTCAACCCGGCCCGCAGCACCGGCCCGGCGATCTTCGTGGGCGACTGGGCGCTGGGGCAGCTGTGGCTGTTCTGGGTGGGACCGATCGTCGGCGCCATCCTGGCGGGAGTCGTCTATCGCTGGCTGGGGGGCGACGGTTCGGGTGATTGAAGACATTGGCTTTGACCATGGAAGGGAAGATTCATGAACATCATTGTTTTTCTTCTGATTGGCGCGTTCGCGGGTTGGATCGCGAGCCGGATCATGGAGGGAGGAAGTTTCGGTCTGCTCGGCAACGTCATCGTCGGGGTCATCGGCAGCTTTTTGGGCCGCTACCTGGCGGGAGTGGTGGGAATCGACGTTGAGGGCGGAATATTCACTTCCCTTCTCACGGCGGTGATCGGAGCGGTGATCCTGCTGTTCGTGGTGGGGATCATCAAGAACATGATAAAAAAATGATCCGCGAAAAGTAGTTCGGACGGTGGCGTGGATTTCGGTTCACGCCACCTGTCCGCGAATCTCCCGGGTCGGACCCGGCTATTCCATATCTTCCTTTTTCAGATGACTGTCCGCATCCACCAGGCGGGTTTCCCCGTCCTTTCCGGTCAAGGCGTACTGGAACCAGGGCTGGATGTCGTAGGCTCCCACCCGACCCCGCTTGTCGATGGCCAGATATCCCACCTGCACGTTTTCCAGATTGTCATGGCGGGCCAGGATGCGGCGGATGCCTTCCTCACAGGCCTCCTGCGGACTGGCTCCCTGCCGCATGAGTTCCACGATCAGGAAGCTGCCCAGGGTCTTCATGACTTCCTCGCCGACGCCGGTGGCGCAGGCCGCACCCACTTCGTTGTCGACAAACAACGCCGCGCCGATGATGGGACTGTCGCCCACGCGGCCGTGCATCTTGAAGGCCAGGCCGCTGGTGGTGCAGCTACCCGACAGGTTGCCCTCGGCGTCCATGGCCAGCATGCTGATGGTGTCGTGGTTGGTTGCCCCTTCATACGGATCTTCGGGCGGTGACCAGGGGTCGTACTCCGCCTTCTTGAGCCACTCCTGCCATTCGGCGCGGGCCTTTTCGGTGAGCAGGTCTTCTTCCGTGAAACCCTGTTCGCGGGCGAACTGCCGGGCTCCCTCGCCCACGATCATGACGTGGGGCGTGTCTTCCATCACCTTCCGTGCCACGCTGATCGGGTGCTTTATGTTCTGCAAAAATGCGACCGATCCCGCATTTCCGGTTTCGTCCATGATGCAGGCGTCGAGGGTGACATGGCCTTCCCGGTCGGGACGTCCGCCGTAACCCACGCTGGTGATCTTCGGGTCGGCTTCGACGACCCGGACACCCAGCTCGACGGCGTCCAGGGCGCGGCCGCCGTCCTTCAGGATCTGCCAGGCCTTCTCGTTGGCCGGAAGCCCGTGGCGCCAGGTGCTGACGATCAACGGCCGGCACCCCGGTTCTCCCCCGGGTGGCACGATTTCGTCGATCAGGTTCAGGGAATTGGGGTTGAACGGGGGTCGGTCCTGGGCCAGCGAAATGAAGGCCGCGCCCAGGGAAGCCAGTCCGGCGCCGGCTCCCACCAGGAAATCACGTCTCGAAGTCATGACGACTCCTCGGGGAGAATGGAATCGAATGCAATGGCCACAGTGGCGATTTCGTGCGGTTCCATGGGAATTCTCAGACGCAACCCTCCGTGGGTGACGGAAGGTTCGCCACGATCTATCAGCAATTGCCCTTCGAGAAGCCCGGTCTTCTCCCCATCCAGGACAGGGATCTCGAAGTGAAGGGTTTCACAGACCGCAACAGGGGCCAGATTGTACACCCTGATGATCAAAACGTCTCCACTTTCCGCTTTTTTTATGGCGGTGACCGCCACCCGCGGATCGGTTTTGCGAAACAGTGATCCGCCGCTCGCCGCCATTCCGTCGGCCACGCCCTGGTAGGTGGGCGGGACCACCCGGTAGCGCTCGCTTTCCCCCTTGATGTCTGCCGCGAATGGATCGCCCGCGAAGGGCATGACCGCGTAACGGAAGGTGTGGCGCCCTATGCACTGGGCTTCGGGCGTGTGCAGGGTGGGGCCGGCGTTGGTGTTGCGGCGGGTGGGAAAATCGTCACGGGACAGCCAGTCGACACAGCGCAGCAGGGTCAGGGCGTAAACGACGCCGCCGTTTTCGTCCCGGAAGGTTTCGAATTCCGGCAGGCCGCGGTTGAACACGGCCAGCCCGGTTGTCCCGTCCTGGAGATACGAAAAATCCTGCTGGGGCCAGGTGGGCGGGGCCGGTTGGTCCCAATCGTCGCCGCCGGGACGTGTAATGGGACGATGATTCAGGATGAAATGTCCGTCGGACACCACTTCATCCACCTTGATTCCCGTGGGGAACCAGGCCCGCAGGCGGTGATCGAAGGCGCGGTTGTTGAAATCGGTTTCGATGTCCACCCGGCGCGCACCCGTGCGCAGGGTCAGGCGCACGGTGACATCGGTGGGCGTGGTGCGCGGGTGGCGGCTTTTGCGGTCCTTTTCCAGGGAGCGGGGCAGATCGAAGCGGAAGGTGGTCTCGGCCGAAGCCAAAAGATCGGACCGGCCGCCGAGGCGGATCTTCCCCTCCGCGCCGGCGGCGAAAAACAGGCCGTTGATTTCCGCCGGGGAATAGTCGTATTCGTCGCCGATGTCTTCGGCGTCCTCCAACAGGTTCAAACCCTGATACAGACGGCCGGTCTCCTTGTCTTCCAGATCGAAAGTGCCGTCGGGATGCAGTGTGGCCCGCAGATGTCCGTTCTCCAGCAGCGCTCCCTCGGCGACCAGATGGGCCGAGACGGGATCCGGAACGGCAACGGGCGCAGGCCGCGGGGCGTCGTCGACCAACCGGTACTGGACATGCCCCACCGCGGGCAGATTGCGCGCCAGGAATCGGATGTGCAGGAAACAGTCCCTGGTGTCGGCGTCTTTTTCGGTCCCGATGATGCGGTCGCCGAACCGCCGCAGGTAGGTGTCGAGCAGGTCGAGCTGGTCGTCGCAGAAAAGTTCGGCGCGGTAGTTGATGCCCCAGAACCTTTCCAGAAACCGGCGCCCGACGATTTCGAAGGGAACCCGGTTGCCCTGTTCATCCAGCAGGCTCAGGTTGTCCAGGTCGTAACCCAGGGGTTGCAGGACGACCAGCCGTTCCACGACTTCATCGCGCACCATGGGCAGGGGATTGGCCAGGCCGATCACCGTGGCGCGATCATCCGTTTCCTGCCGGGCGAACATCGGGGTCAGCCGGTTCATGAGGCGGGACACGTACTGCTCCGAGGTTTGCCGGACGGCGGCGAAACGCGTTTCCATGTCCTGGTGGACGGCGTCGGTGCTGCAGCCGCAGATCGAATCATGGGGATGGTTGCGCAGGAGTTCCTTCCACGCGGCGTCGAAAAGTCCGCTGGGGTACCGGTGACCGTGCTGGAAAAGGGCCGCCGCGGCCAGGGGTTCGGCGTACCGGGTCAGCAGATTCTGGCATTCCTCGTTCTGCTGCTTGAGCGGCATGCGGGCCGACCAGACTCCGGACAGGATCAGGTGGTCCCGTCCGCCCAGAAGTTCACCCGTGACCAGGGGCCGGTCGTCGTCGGGAGTTTCCTCGCGGGCCGCCCGCAGGAAATCCTCGAACCGGCCGTGCGTGAATTCCGTTTCCGGCCAGGCCTCGGCCAGGGCCTTCAGAATGACGCCGAAATTCTGCTGGTGAGGAAAATGGTCGCAACCGTTGTTCAGCAGGGCGGGATCCCCGCCGGCCCGCCGGGCCATTTTTGTGAAGAGCTCGGTAACTTTGGCCACGGCGCGGGCGGGTTCGGCCGTCCGTCGGGTGTGGGCGTGCCAGATCTCGGCAAAACCAAGCCCGCCGGCGTTGCAGTAACCGTCGCACTGATTGACGGCCAGGACTTCCGAGCCGTCGGGGCCGGCCCAGCGAAAGAGCCAGCCGGGGTCTTCGGTCTCGGCGCCCATGCCGCGGGTGAAGATGAAGGAATCCATGCCGGCCATCAGCAGGATCTGCGGGATCTGGGCAAGGTGTCCGAAACTGTCGGGCATGTACCCGACTTTCTGAACCCGGCGCAGGGGTGCGGCCTTGCGTCCGAAGATCAGGTTGCGCACGGTGGCCTCGCCGCTGACCAGGAATTCATCGGGCAGGATGTACCAGGGCCCCACGGCCAACCGGCCTTCGCGCACCAGTCTGTTCACGCGGTCGCGCTGGTGCGGGGCTACTTCCAGGTAGTCCTCCAGCACGGCGCTCTGTCCGTCCAGAACGAAGTGCCGGAATTCGGGGTCGTGGTCCAGGGCGTCCAGCACGCCGTCGACCACCTCGACCAGGTTCACCCGGAAGCGGTTGAAGGTCTGATACCATTCCCGGTCCCAGTGGGTGTGGGATACCAAATACGCCCTGCGCGGTGATGGCGCCAACTCATTCTCCCTTGTCGCAGGCGGCGATGACCTCGGCCACGGTCGATACGGCCAGGCCGACCGCCGTGTCGGCGGCTCCGTAGTAAAGCTTTAATTCGCTTGAGGCCACCGCAAAACCTTCGTCGTCGGTTTCGGCGATGGTCAAACCCCCGGGAAAGACCACGTTGGGCACCTGGCCGGTCATTTCCCACGGCTCTCTCGGTTCCAGGATGTTGTCCCGTGTCCGGCCCAGCACCAGCCGGGGATCCTCCAGGTCCAGCAGGACGGCGCCGGCCTGGTAGATGTTGGCGCCCAGGAAATGGGTGGCCACCCCGTGGTAGATGTGCAGCCATCCTTCCCGGGTCTTGACCGGGGGTGGACCCGAGCCGATCAGTTCATCCCAGTAGTGGGGCCTGCCGGTCATGACCGGGCCCAGGTCTTCCCAGGCGACCAGATCATCCGAGGCGGAAAGGACGATGCCCCTGCCGGAGCGGGGTCCGCCGCCGGACCTGCGGTCGTTGGGCCGGTCGAGCATCAGATAGCGGCCGTCGACCTTTTCCGGGAAGAGAACCCCGTTGCGGGTGTCCCGGTTGAGGTTTATTCCGATCAGCTCCAGCTGGTTGAGACCGGCGAATCTCGCCTGCGGCTTGCCGACGGCCCGCCACACGGCCAACCGGCAACCCTGGTCCGTATCCACGGCCGTGACGACGACCAGCCCGCCTTCCAGCGGTGTGATGCGGGCGTCGTAGATGTGATGGATGGTCAAGGCCATCCCGGTATCGGGATCCTTCAAATCATCCAGCTCGGAGAATTCGACCGGGCGTTTGGCTACTTTGAACTCATGGCCGTCGCCGCGGGCCGGAACCGTGTAGGTCCGCCGGCCCCTGGTCTGCACGCGCAGCAGCAGGTAGGTCTTGCCGCCCTTTTCCACCGCGCCGGGGTTGAAAACGCTGCTCGGATCCACGATGTCCGGGGGCATTGCCGGGATATCCCGGCGGGTCAGCAGCGGTCCGTCGCCTTGCCTGTTGAAAATCATGGCATCCTTTCCAGGCGGCCGTCCTGGTTGACGGTCGCGGTTCCGTAAGGTGTGTCGAGCCTGGCGGTGAATCCGTTGCCGCAGGTCTCCAGGGACAAGGACCAGTTCACCGGCAAAGGAACAGTGGTACATACCCCGGGTTCCGGGTTCCAGGCTGGTAGCGAAGCGGCCGGGACATCCAGTTCGTCCAGGGTTGAAGCAAAGCTCCCGTGATCCTCGAACCACTGCTTCTGAAGGTAGTAGACGGGCATCAACGAAGCGGCGGCGGTGATGGCCCCGTGTTCGGTGGAAGCGGAATCAAAATCGGTGAAGGCCTCGGGTGCGAATTCCACCTCGCCCCACATTTCCGGATAGTGCATGGCGATCAGGCCCTGCGGCGACCAGACCCAGTTGAATTCAGGCAGAGGCTCTCCGGTCGCCGGGTCGGTGAGTTTTTCATAACGGCCTTCGACCGCGCGGGTCCGCCAGTGCACCCGGGAAAAATTGACACGCCAGATGTCCCCGAAAGCGGGGGGCGAAGGCCTGCCGGCGGCCTGGGCCAGAACCGACCAGGGAATGGCGATTTCCACCGACCAGCCTTCATCTTGGTCGCTCGGATCGTTGAGGGTTCCGTCCACGTGAACGGCCGTCCGCAGTCCCTGGATATCCCAGGCGTTGATCGCGGGCCCGCCGTCCCGGTAGGGACGTACCAGCATCAAATCCCATTCGGTCCCCAGCGTGTTGATTTCCAATTCGTAATACAGATGGTTGTCGCCGTCCGGGTCGATGAAAACCTCGAAGTCGTTGTCGTGGTAAATGACGGAGTCCCTTTGTTTGAGGGTTCCCCAGACGTGGGGTTCCTCCATTTGGGCGGCGACGTAGAAGTAGTTGTCATCCCATAACATGCGAACGGAGGTGCGGTGGACCGGCGTCGGTCGGCCAGGTCCTTCGATATCGAGGAAATCGCTTGTCCGGGCGGCAAGCTCCCAAGCCTGTTCATCAAACTTCCCGTCAACGGTCACCGGTCCGGTGGCGCGTGTGCAGACATACCGACGTGGCTCAAATTCCAGGCGGGGGATTTCAAAACCGACGGATTCGGTAACCGGTCCGCAACACAGGCAGACCAATACCAGGGCCACCTTCTGAAAAAAGGGGCGAAGGCGATTGTTTGACCACAGGCATGACGGCATCAGGTGTGGGCCTCGCCGAAAAAACGAAATCAGGCACGGAACGAGGGATGGATTTTACCACACAGACAGCCTGGCGGGACAACGTTACTTGCGGGTGATGCGACACCGGTCGGGCACCACCTCCAGATCCACGATTTCCCCCCGCACCGGCAGGCGCACCAGGAAAGCCGACTCGGTGGGGTTCCCTGTCTCCGACAATCCCAAAGTGAGTGTGGAGTTCAGGGGCGGTCGGCAGCCATCGGGAATGCGACGGTCTTCCAGGAGATAACCCCGGTCCTGGACGACCGTGGTTCTTCCCCGGGTCATGACCGTCACCTTGAGGGCGCCCGGATCCAGGGAGAGACTGGTACCCGGGTCGAGACGGGCGGTGAACCGGTAATAACCGTTGCCCGACCGATCGGCCAACAGCAGAACAGGAACGTGTTTTCGTCGGGCCACGCTCTTGATGATCTGAGGGTCCCGGCGGGAAAAACCCTGGCTCTTGAGCTGACCCAACTCGGCCTCGACCAGGTCGAGACGAAGGCTGGATCCCGCCGACAGTTGAAAACCCTCTCCGCTGAACCTGGCGTTGGCGCAAACAGGTCTCACTTGAACGGAGGGATAGTTCCCCGCCACATGTGTGCACCCGCAGACGAACAAGGCAACGGCGGTGGCCACCGATACAACGCCAAGCGGGTTCGGCCGTCGCGGCCCGGTAATCCTGGTTGATGACATGGTGGAAATCTCCCGAATGGACGGTGGAAAAATGTCGGGAGGAAATTCAATGCAGGATGGAGTGCAAGGAGGGCTCCAAATCAAAACCCCTTTGAATTAAATGAGTTATTAAAACAAACAACGAAAAAACGTCTTCCCGAAGCGACACAATCAATAATCCAGTAACCCCCTGTCAGGATTACAAAAAAACTGGAATTTTCTTGCATAAAGCACGGATTTTTGCAATAATAAGGAGCTCATTACGCACACAATTATTTAATGGAGTCTTCAACCCTGACAGGATTCCCTGAGGGAGTGGAATACGTCATGAAAAACAAAATCTATATTGGTATTACGATGCTTGTCATTGTTCTCAGCGCTCAGGCAGCCTTTGCCGAGTGCTCCATCAATGGAACCATTACCGCCAGCCCCAATCCGGATCCCGACGGACCCCGTTTCATGTACACCATGGTTATCGTCTGGGACACGGACACGCGCTTCGCACTCAGCCACTTCAATCTGCTCATGGATTCGGCAACGGGAACCTGCACCTGCCAGGATTTCGTGGATGCCCTCAGCTGGGGTGATCCGATCGGAAGTTCCACCGGGGAGCCCGACGGATGCACCATAGACTACCGGGGAATCCTGGAGTGCAATGGCGATTCCAGTATTCCCGGTGTGGGTGGAATCCTGCTGAAATTCGAACCCATGGAAAATGATATTACCAGTTCCCAAGTGGAAGGAATCAGTCAGGATTCCGACCTGCACAGTTGCGAACCCGGCCCGACCGGCACCGGGACCTTTGTCTTCTATTCCGACCTGGCGCCCGGGATCATCGATGAGGATATTTTTTCAGCGGTGGACAAGCACGGCAAGGAGTATTGCTTCGGTCACATGTCGGGAGACTTCCCGGCCATGGCCTGCGATCCGGTGGGCAATGAAGATACCAGCTGGGGGACCCTGAAGGGGATGTTCCGGTAAAGGATCGACCGCCTTCGCACGGAAACAGGAAACGTCCGGGAATCATCCCGGGCGTTTTTCTTTGCCGGTTGTGGAATACTGTTAATTCCCGGGAAGGTGGGAGCGGTGAAATCTGATTGAGATTCCGGAAAATATCCATTGAAGCGAAAAAAACTTAGAAATGGTTATAACATGTTGTAGTCAAATGAATTGCCGTTTGGAAAATTCATACTTTTTTTATGGGGAAAGAAGACACTCATAATCCTGTAACCTGTGATAAATAACATTTTAAGATCAATATACTCCAACATCATGAATTGGAAAATTTTATCACAAATATCCGACCGAAAAATTATATCCTTGCCAAAAACCTCTGTTCCGTGTAAAAATTAAAGACCTAACAGAGAATCAGTCTCAGGAATTTGGGGATTTTTTCCGAATTACTTCGGTTTTTCGGAGGGGGAGGATGTGCAATGAAATCTAAGCTACTGATCGGATTGACACTGCTGACCATGGTGTTCGCCTCGCAAGCGGCCATGGCGGACTGTTTCATTGGGGGAACCATTACTGCCAGTCCAAACCCCGATCCATTGGGGCCTGACTGGATGTACACCATGGTGATCACCTGGGACACCGGCAACGCGTACTCCCTGAGCCATGCCAACCTGCTGTTGGACATTGCCGGCGGCACCTGCCTGTGCCAGGATTTCAATAGTGCCATGAGTTGGGCGAGCCCGATCGGTTACTCCGATGGCGTGCCCCCTGTCTGCACCGTGGAATACGATGGGTTCATGGAATGCGGCGGTGATCCCAGTATCCCCGGGATCGACGGCATCCTGCTGAAATTCGAGCCGGTCGAGGGAGAATGCGAACCCGGTCCGACGGGAACCGCCACCTTCGTTTTCTACTCGAACCTGGGACCCTATCCCATCGACGAGGATATCCTCTCGGTCATCGACAAGGCCGGACTGGATTCCTGCACCGGCAGCCTGTCGGGAGATTTTCCGGCCATGGCCTGTGATCCGGTGGGCGTCGAAGACGCCAACTGGGGCAGCCTGAAGGGACTGTTCCGGTAGAGTCTGCAGACAAAGCACGGTAAATGAAAAGCGCCCGGGAAAAATCCCGGGCGCTTTATCTTTGAAATATCTTTGAATTCCCTGGAAAAAAAATCAAACCCCGGCAATCAGAATCCGATTCCCGCCGCCTTGACGTTGGCCGGGTTGTCGGCCGAACAGGGGGTCACGCCATAGACCATGCCGCACTCGGGGCAGGTACCCTCGAAGTTGACCATCTGAAAGGTATGCTCACATTCGGAACAGTTGATCTCAAGGGGAAAGGGCATGGGCATCAGGTGGAAACCCATCATCCTGACCTTGTTGACCACCATCTGGCCGTCCGAACTGGGTCCGGTGCATCCGTCGTGCATATCTGCTCCTGGGTTCAAAGGATCCGGCGTTTATTTCCCACGATATTGGTCATTTTCAAGCCGTTTTGCAAGACCGGTATGATCTTGATTAGCATTATCGGCAAACGATCTCGTCGGCGAAAACCCAGCAGGGTTGGCCGCTTCCGGGGTGCCAATCCGGGCAGACCCGGGGGCTAACGCCCTGAATCCGGAGAAATTGGACGGCCTCCCGGGACAGGTCCAAAGCGAACTCGTGGATCAACTTTTCCTGCCGTTTTTCCGATACCCGGTGGGTGACCGACCCCGCCCGCCGCCATGATTTTCCGTCGCGGGAAACCAGAAAAACAACTTCCCGGGGCAGGAAGATCCAGGAGTTCGCATCCTGGAGGAACCGGATGGAAACTTCCCCGAGATCACGGACACGGCCCAGGTCCATGGTGGCGTCCAGATCGTGACCTTCGAATCCCGTCCAGAGACCATCCTGATAAAAACGCGAACCGTGCAAGCCGTTGACCAATCCCCGTGGGCCTCCGCCCGGATATCGTTCACCGGGAGCGTGGGCGAATACGATTTCCGCGCCGAGGGCGGCATGGTCGCTGATCTCGAGCAGGGCCGGGGCGCCATAGGGCCGGTCGTCGATGAACAGACGGGTCTGCACCAGCCGGGAGGAATCGGTCCGGTCGGCGGGGTGAATCTCCAGGATCTCGGGCGAGACGTCGTCCGTTCGTTCGACCGCGGGCAGACCCTGGTCTTCGGGCAAACGGCCGGGCCGGAACGAGGGCGGAAACGGAGATTCGAGAATCAGGTACCTGACGGCAAGGTGGCGGCCGGCAAAAGCGTCGGCGATCCGCGAATCGAGATTCGTTTCCAGACCGTGATGACCGAGGGCGGGATCGTAACCCCCGTCAAGGAATACCGGCCTCGCGGCCGGGCCGGGCCGGACATCGCCCAGATCGAGCACGGGTCCATGACGGTCGAGGCGGTCCAGGAAAGCGGGGAAATCCCGGTTGTCCGCGCCGGTCCACAGGGCCTCGGCCATGGCGGTCAGGCGGGGAAAGAGCATGGTGTCGACCCGCTCGGGGGGAATGTACTCGGTCCACAGGTTCATTTGCCCGCCCAGGATGCGTTCCCCGGCGGCCGGGTCCAGGCCCGCCGGCACGGGTCGGAATTCGAAGACCTGCTGCAGATCGAGAACCCCGGGATCGTAGTCGAAGTAGGCGTGGCTGGTGGGTGAGACGATGACATCGTGTCCGGCGCGGGCCGCGGCGGCGGCCTTGTCCAGCCCCCGCCAGGCCTGGACGGTGAAGTGGTTCGGATCGCCCGGCAAACCCCCGTCCAGAATCTCGTCCCAGCCGATGAGCCGGCGCCCGTGGCCGGAAAGAAATGTTCCGATCCTGCCGATGAACCAGCTTTGCAGATCATCCTCTCCGGACAGGTTTTCGTCACGGATACGCGCCTGGCAGCGGGCGCACTTTTTCCACCGGTCCCGGGGCGCCTCGTCTCCGCCGATGTGGATGTACCTGCCGGGGAACATTTCCATGACCCGGACCAGGACATCTTCCAGGAAGGTGAAGGTCTCTTCGCGGCCGGCGCACAGGATATCCTTGTGGACGCCCCACTGGGTCTGCACCTCGAACGGGCCTCCGGTGCAGGACAGTTCCGGATAGGCGGCCAGGGCGGCCTGGCTGTGCCCCGGCATTTCGATTTCCGGCACCACGGTGATGAACCGTTCGGCCGCGTAGGCCACGATGTCACGCACATCCTCGGTGGTGTAGAACCCCCCGGACACCGACCCGTCGGTTTCGGTGCGCCAGGCCCCGATTTCGGTCAGCCGCGGGTAGCCGGGGATCTCCAGGCGCCAGCCCTGATCCTCGGTCAAATGCCAGTGCAGGACGTTGAACTTGTGCAGCGCCAGCTTGTCGAGCAGTTCCTTGATGGATTCGACGGGCATGAAGTGCCGCCCGCAATCCAGCAGCATGCCCCGCCAGCCGAAACGCGGCTGGTCCCGGATGGTGCCCTGCGGCAAGGTCGTCGCTGGGGAAGAAGGGGGGCCGTTGAGAGCCAGTTGGATCAGGCTGGATACCCCGTGAAAAAACCCCTGGGGATGCGTCGCCGATATCTCGATACCTTCGCCGGTGATTTTCATTTCGTATTGCTCGGGCCCCGCGCCGGGAATTCTCCGCAACAGGAGGGATCCTCCGGGCGCATCGCCGGGGCCGGCCACCTGAACGGGCAGGTCGAGGCCGAGGGCGGTTTTCAAACGGATGGCGGCCCGTTCCGCCTGGTCCGTCAGGCCGATCCCGTCGTCCCTAACGACAATCCGCTGGAGATCGGCCCATAAAAAAGTCCCTCCCGACGGACGCCAGGACGTGGGACCGGGAATCAGCGGCAGCAGGACGTCAGGGGATGTCATGGCCGGGGACCCCATTCCGAAGTTGGGCGATATGGCCAGGGCAACAGCCACCGCCGCAGGAAAAATCAATCTGCTGACAGGATACATGAATTTCATGGGTGGATGATCGGAAGTCTTTGCCCATCTGTAAACCCTCCATTATCGTGGCGGGATGAAATTGACACCCCGCAACGCCAACTTTCTGCTCCTGCTCGCGGCCGCCATCTGGGGTTTTGCCTTCGTGGCCCAGCGGGTGGGGATGCGTTATGTCGGTCCTTTGACTTTCAACGGCGTCCGGTTCGCCCTCGGAGCGGCGGCCCTGATGCCCCTGTTGATGTGGGGTCGGCGGAACAGAGCCAACTCGGGCGCAGGCGACGGTCCGGGTGACCGCGCCCTCGTCATCAAGGGAGGCATCGTCGCGGGGCTGATTCTTTTTTGCGGCGCCACCCTGCAACAGTACGGCGTGGTGTATACCACCGCGGGGAAGGCCGGGTTCATCACCGGCCTCTACGTGGTGTTCGTTCCCTTGCTGGGGCTGCTGGTCGGCTACAGGACCGGGCGTTTCGTCTGGGCCGGGGCGGTGGCCGCCGCGGTCGGTCTTTACCTGCTCAGCGCCAAGGGAATCGTGGGCATCGATCCGGGTGACGGGCTGGTCCTGCTGGGCGCCCTGTTCTGGGCGGCCCATGTGCTGGTGATCGGCAGGTTGTCCCGCCGGATCGCCCCCGTGCGGCTGGCCGTTGCCCAGTTCACCGTGGTTTCGGTTCTCAGTCTATTGGGTGCGGTTGTTTTCGAGACCATCGAATGGGTTGCGCTGCGGCGGGCCGCCATCCCCATCCTCTATGCCGGACTCCTGTCCGTCGCGGTGGCCTACACGCTGCAGGTTGTCGCCCAGCAGCGGGCCCGGCCCGCCCACGCGGCGATCATCCTGAGCTTCGAATCGGTATTCGCGGCCTTTGGCGGCTGGTGGATACTGAGCGAAGGGCTGTCCGCCAGGGGTATCATCGGCTGTGTGCTGATGTTGGCCGGGGTCCTGCTGGCCCAGGCGGATTCCGACCAGTATCACGAGGTTTCGGAAGCGGCCCCACAAGGTTGACCAGCCGTTTGCCCCGCGGATCCCGTCGGTGGTATAATTCCCCAACCTGAATCAACCCGGAAGGACAATTTCATGCCCGCTCGCCCTCGTTGGTTTTCATTCGTCCATCCTGTTTCCCTTTTCCTGATGCTGGCGCTCATTCCCTCGGCGGAAGCGGGCACCGGTGTCCACACCACCTATCTGTGGCATATGCACCAACCCATCTACTGGCCCGACCAGAGCGGTTGGAACCCGGGGCGCTACGAAACGGCCTACGAGACGATCACCCTGGGCCACAGCCAGAACGACGTGTTCACCATCTTCAACAAGGACGACCGTGTCGCCGACTATCAGAACTATCCCAAGGACGCGGTCAGCTCGGTCCTGGATCTGCCGGACGCCGGGGCTCAGGTTTCGTTCGCCGGAGCGTTGATCGAGAACATCACCAGTCTGGGTGACGCCGGTTGGAACGGAGGGCGGTACGCTTCAAACTGGTATTCGCATTACCGGACAGCCATGGGGTGGTCGACCTCCCGGGGCCAACGCAGGCTCGACCCGGTGCTGGTCGGTTTCCATCACGCCATCGGTCCGTTGATGGACGAGGCCGCCTTCCGCATGGAACTTGCCTGTGCGAGGGAAATCTGGAACGACGCCTGGGGGCCGGGCACGGTATCCGCAGGATTTTTTCCCGCCGAAATGTGCTTCAGCGAACGCCTGATTCCCGCCCTGGTCGATGCGGGGGTGACGTGGTCGGTGGTGCCCGATCTGCACATCGGCCGGGCCTGTGAGAATTATCCGTACCAGGCCAATCTGGACAACTGCGATCCTCCCAACCGGGCCGATCAGGTCAACCCTTCCCAGACGGACTGGACGAGCCACACCATCAGCCGCGGGGTGACCCTGAAGGTGCCCTATCCGTTCGGTTTCACGCCCCACCGGGCGGAGTACGTCGACCCGGCCACGGGCGTGGTTTCAAACATCATCGTGGTGCCCGCGGCCAATGCCATGGGTTGGGAAGAGGGTTACGGCCTGTTCGGGACCGGAGGTATCGACGCCATCGCCGCGGCCAACAATCCGGCGCAGCCGATGCTCGTCCTTTTCGCCCACGACGGCGACAACGCCTGGAGCGGCGGCTACAGCTACTACAACGAGAACGTGACCCAGTTTTCCCACGCGGCGGCGGGCCAGGGGTACACGCCGACCACGGTGGCGACCTATCTGGACGAGTTTCCGGTACCGGCCGGCGACGTGGTCCACGTGGAGGACGGCGGCTGGGTCAATGCCGACGGCGATTTCGGTTCGCCCCAGTACATCAACTGGAACTGGCCCCTTGTCAGCGAGTCGGGCGCCTTCGACATCCCGGGCGGCTGGGCCGAGGACGAGCGCAACTGGGCCGTCCTGACCGCGGCCCAGAACAGGGTCGAAACGGTTGCTGCCATTGTCGGCACCGTGGACCCGGCAAAGGTGGTGGATCCCTCGAGCGGCGCCAACGATGCCGAACGTGCCTGGCACTATCTGCTGGCCGGTTACGAGAGCGGCTACATGTACTACGGCACCTCGCTGGACATGGAGATCAAGGCGACGCTGGCCTGCAACCAGGCGGTCGCGGTGGCCGATCCCGTGATAACGGGTGGTACCGACACCACGGAGCCCACGGTCTGGCTGCCCCAGCGCCTGCCCTGGAATCCCGGCGGCTTCGGCGGCGGCGCCCTGTGGGGCTGGCCCTCTGGTGACGGCGCCGCCATGACGCGGGATTTCCATGTCTGGACCTTCGCCCACGATGTCTCCGGCTTGGCGCGCGTCGAACTGATGGTCCGTGAAGACGACGACGGCGCCAACGATCCGGCCACGCATGTCAACGAGACCTATGCCGGCGGCGCGGGCGTGGGGGCCTGGACGGCGGTGCCCATGAATCACCGGGTCATGCCGCTGGATGAACCCTGGGACATGCCCGGCGTCGATTTCACGGTTTTGCCGACCCATATCGCCGACCAGTACTGGGTCGAACTGACGGGTTACCAGGATGTCCTGCTGGACTACTACATCGAGGCGGAGGACGGCCTGGGGCACATCAAACGGTCGCCGGTGCAGCATGTCTACGTGGGTACCGGGGACACCGGAGGGGGAGGGGATTCCCCCTTTGTCATGGACGGTGGCCTGGATGCGGATGTGCCGTCCCTGGCTTCTTCCGGCGGTGTTTCGCTTTGGGGTGATGTTCGCGACGGCTGGCTTTACCTGGCCTCCGACGCTCCCGCGGTTCTTGCGGGCAATGATGTCTTTTTGATGATCAACGAGGACACGACCGGGACCAGGGCCGCACCCTGGGCGAAGGCCGGAAGCGCGGTTCCCTGGACCCGCTTTCTGGCCCGGGAAGCGGACAACGGATGGACCGGCTGGTTTGACGGCGTGGAAACACTCATCGAAAACCAGGATCATGCTCTGGGTTCGGGTGCGGTGCTGGAAGGCGCGGTGCGTCTGGACGCGGTCTTTCCCGCCGGCTGGCCCGCTGCGGTTCATGTGTGCGCCGCGGCCTATTTGACCGGTGACGGGCAGCCTCTCCAGGCCCAAGTGCCCTCAGGTGACGGTGACGGAGATCTGGAGCTGCCCGAATATGTCGAGATTGCCTTGGCGGTTTCGGCAGTGCCGCAGCCCGGGGTTTCGGGGGCTGAACTTTCCGCCTGGCCAATCCCGTTCAACGCCCGGGTGAACCTGCGATTGAGCGGTGTCGACGACGGGCCCGCCGACATCCATATCCACGATGCGGCCGGCCGGCTGGTGCGCCGTCTGTCCGGCACCGTGGTTTCGGGAGTCATGGAACGACCTTGGGACGGGCGTGACGGCGGTGGACGGAATCTGCCCAGCGGGATTTATTTCGCGAGGGTGGTTGGAGAGGCAGGACCGGTCACCGTGCGGCTTGTCCAGGTAAAATGATTGACCGGCCACACACGATTTCAGAGACACAACCAATTTCTTTCCTTATGCAACCTGAGACCGGGAAAATGCGTCTATCTCCAACGTACGGGAATCAACACCCCTTCCCCGGCCCCAGAGAGGTTTCCCATGAAATCGCACCGCCTGACCACACCCATGGCGTTCCTGATCCTGTTCACGTTGCTCGCCGGCGCCGCCCTGGCCGCGGAATTCGAGAAGGAATTCACCTTCGAGGGCAAGGAACTCCTGGTTTCCAACATGATCGGCGCCATCAAGATCAAGGAAGGCTCGTCCGCCGGGTTCCGCGTCCTGGTCTCGATCCGCGGAGAGGACGCCGCGGAACACCTGCTGGATTTCATGGTCGAGGATGACGGCAAAAACACCCTGGCCATAAAGTTCCCCCTGGATGATCACACCAAGTACACCTATCCCGCCCTGGGCCGGAATTCCAGTTCGACGATCCATTTCCAGGGGGAAGGCGACCACGGCGGTTCGTGGTTGAAAAAGATCTTTTCGGGGATTTCGGGCAAGAAGGTCACCGTCAAGGGCAAGGGTAACGGCCTCGAGATGTGGGCCGATGTGACCATCGAGGTTCCCGCCCGCCACATTCTGGAAGTTCGCCACGGGGTCGGGGAAATCCTGGCCGTCGGTCTGGAAGCCGATCTGAACCTGGATACGCACAGCGGTCCGATCAGCGTGGAAAACCTGCAGGGCGATCTGCTGGCCGATACCGGCAGCGGCCGCGTGGCGGCCCTCGGCGTCGAGGGTGAAGTCAATATCGACACCGGCAGCGGCAGCGTCCACGTGGCCAACTGCCGGGGGTCCGAAGTGAAGGTCGATACGGGCAGCGGCGCGGTCGAGGCCGAGCTGGTGGATTGCAAATACATGTTGATCGATACGGGCAGCGGCGGGGTGAAGGCCCGGGCCATCAAGGCCGACAAGGCCAAGATCGACACGGGCAGCGGTTCGGTGACCCTGCAGATGGACCGGATGGGGGATGGCCGGTTCGTCATCGACACGGGCAGCGGCAGCATCGAACTGGTTCTTCCCGCCGACGCCTCGGCCCGGATCACGGCCGACACGGGCAGCGGCTCATGCCGCAACAAGGTGGACGGAGCCGACGTAAGGGTAGCCGAGCGTGATGAATTGGAAATGACCGTGGGCGACGGGCTGGCGATGGTCGTCCTGGACGCGGGCAGCGGCTCCATCACCGTTCGGCAGAAGTAACGGGCACGAGCAAGCGTCCGGCCACCTGCAAGAGGCCGGATCGCTGGACCGGGATACCTCCTCCGCCGAGGAGCCCGGTCCTTTTTTTTTGGCCCATTGTCCGGCTGGGCGATCGGGACTATAGTCACCGGGGGTGTCCGGCGGCGTGTCTTGCAGGAGGGTTTCTCATGAAAATAGGTCTGGTTCTCGGGGGAGGCGGCGCCCGGGGTTTCGCCCACGTCGGGGTATTGAAATCCCTGGAAAAAAGAGGCATCGAACCGGTGGCCATTGCCGGATGTTCCATGGGCGGCATCGTGGGAGCCCTGATTGCCGCCGGCATTGATTCCGGGGGGATCCTCGAAATCGTGGAAAAGTTGAAGCCCTGGAAACTGCTGGATGTGGGCCGGATGGGTTCACTCATCGGCGGCCGGGGCATGGCCCACCAGATGGAGGAATACCTGCCGGCCACCTTCGAGGAACTGAACATCCCCCTGGCGGTGACCGCGGTGGACCTGCAGGAAGGAAAGCTGGTGGTTCTTTCCGAAGGGCCGTTGCCGCCGGCCCTGAGGGGAACGAGCAGTATTCCCGGCATCATCAGCACCGAACAGCACGATGGCCGGTATCTGATCGACGGTGGACTCCTGAACAACCTGCCGGTGGACGTGATCCGTTCCCTGACCAACCGTCCGGTGGTGGCCGTCGATGTGGCCTCTCCTCCCGACAGGCATATACCGATGGACCACAACCTGCTGGACCAGGCTCGGGACATTATCAAGGGAAACAAGCGCCCTTTGACCTTCGAACTCTTCATGAAGGCCTTCGATATTCCTGCCGCCATGTTGACGGACAGCCGCCTGGCCCTCAATCCGCCCGAGATCCTGGTCAAGCCCCGGCTGGATCCGGACCTGAAGACCGAAGACCTGAAACGATATGCCGAAGCGATCGACGCGGGATTCGTGGCCGCCGAGGCGGCCCTGGATCAGGCGGAAAAAGACCTGGAATCCCGGAAATGAAACAGGATGGTACCGGTATGGCCGGTCCGAAAAAGATGCGGACCCTGACTCCCGAGCAGCTCCTGACGCGGGTTCACCGCCTGGACGAGCTCATGCGTTTACGCGCCGCGGTGGACATCGTGCCCGGTGGTTACGCCGCGGCCATGGCCCCGGTCATGGTTGATTGGACCGCCAGCCGCCCCTGGGACGATCATCCCTTCGCCATCATCCACAACCTGAACCACGGGGGCAACCCGGTCGACGGAACCACGGTTCTGTGTTCGGCGCGGATCCCCCTTGACGGGATCGAGGCGGCGGAGTTCACCCTTCTGCCCCTGGACAGGATCGGCAAGGAAGGGCTGGTCCAGCACGGCCAGTTGCGGTTCGTTTTCGCGGACGACAAGCCGGTCGAGTTGCTGAATTACGGCGATGCGCGGATGGGCAGCGACAGCAACATCCATGATCTGGTCTTCAGCTGGGAAGCCTGGCGCCCCCCCGACCAGGGTTACGATGTCAAAAAGGGCATGAATCCAGCAGCCTATCTGCTGACTCCCCGGGCCTTTTCCGGGCCCACCCGTTTTCTCGAGGACGGTCTGGGCCGGCGCGACTGGATCAGCTACCGGCTGCGCCTGCCCAACGGCCGCGCGGGGCTGGTCGAACTGCTGAAAACCAACCTGGCCCTGTGTGACGGGGTGGCCCGGCACACGGTCTCCAAAATCCTGCAGCAGGGTGAGGACGAGTGGGCGAGCCTGGCGCCCGGCCGTGGTGATGAAGTTGCCGGCAACCTGTCCGATTGGGAAGAGCTGCGCGACGTGGTGGCGCCCAAACCGGTGACGGCCGACGATTCATTGCTGGATCTGCCCGACCGCGACCTGGCTTACCAGACCCTGCTGCGGTCCTGCGCCACCCTGGCCATGTACACCATCAACGTGGCGGTGGACCGCCTGGTGGCCACGGGTCACACCGACGGTCTGGATCTCGACCACCGCATGCTGCCGGAACTGGGCCGTCAGGAAAAATGGATGACCGAGCTGGCCGGCACCGATCTGAAGGGCGTTTTCCTGCGGGCGCCGGCGGTCGTGCGGTATCTGAGGGGAAATCCCCAGGCCTTCCCCAAGAAAATCCCCAGGCAGCTGCAACGTGCCGGGCTTCTCGAGTTGGAAAAGGGCAAGGTTAAGAAAACCCGCTACCGGATCGGTGGGGTCACGCCGTACGGCACGCTGGGGGAGAACCGGATCAAGTGAATACGGGGAAAGGGAGACGAAGTCCCTGTTCCGTCGTTGGATTTGTCGTTGCCGGCCTTTATCCATACACTAATCACATCTTGAATAACCATCGCGTTCGCCAGGGGGGCATTGTTCATGAAGTGCCGACCGCTGTTTATTGCCGTCGTTTCTCTCCTTGTTTTTTCCGGTTGTTCCCAACATCGCATCCAGACCGTCGCCTCAACCACCTATTCCAGTGACGGCAGCCACCTGGCGCCGGTTCTCACGGACACGGTGACCTTCGAGCAGGAACTGGAAGGGCACCTGGTCATGCCGGACTCCGTGCAGACGGAGATTCGGGCGCTGGCCGAAGAAGAGCTGGTCGATTGGCGGGAATTCGAAAAGGAGGTCCAGGACAGCTACGACGCCCTCTACCGGTCATGGTACCAGGAGGGAAACGTGCTGCCCCGGGTGCACCGCGGGGTGGGGTTGGGAAACAGTCTGGTTGCGCTGGGGAAGGCCACGGCCATCGATCCTTCTTTCGTAGAGGCCTGGACAGCGCGCGGCCGTTTGGCCTGTGAAGCCGGCGACGTTCATACGGGATTGGAGTCCCTGGACGCGGCCCGGGTGGCCGCGGATGTCTGCCGCGAATACGGTCAGCCCGTCAGCGATGAGATCCAGTTGGAAATCTACCGCGAGCGGGCCTGGGCCCTGCGCGATCTGACACTCTGGGACGAAGGTCTCGCAGCGGTGCAGGAGGGTCTGGAGTTCCATCATGGCGACCGCGACCTGGTTTTGATCAAGGGGCTGCTGCTGGCCGGGGCGGGCCGCTATTCGGAGGCTGTCAGTCTGGCCGTGAGGATGCCGCCTCTGCGTTATCCGAAATACGGTCTGTTGAACATGGGCCTGGAAATGGAGGAGTCGGCCTACGGCAACCTGTGGATCAAGTCCCAGGCCCTGCTGGCCATCGGGGATTACGAAATGGCCTTCGCCCTTTTCGGGGACATGGAGCTGTATCCCTACCGTGGGGTGCTGGTCCACTCCGCCAGGTTCTGGAAGGACCTGGGTCTTGTCGCTGAACTGGCTGGTTCCGAGGACGCTCCGGTCTATTACGCCATCGGTTACATCACGCGGGAATACGACCGGTATTATCCCGTCGGGGCGTTCAGCCTGGGACCCATGGTTCTGGATGTTCCCGATGACCGGATGCCCTGCTATACCAGTTTCGGAATGCGCTTCCACGTAGCCGGCTCTCCCTTGTCCTATATCGCCCTGCAGATGAACCAGATGTCCCTGGGCATCTTCGAGGACCAGAAAATCCAGGCCGCCGGCCGCGCGCTCCGGGCCCTGGAAATCGCCGAGCGGCGCCATATCAGGCCGGAAGTCTGTCGGGCCCTGAGGGGGCGCATCTACTACGCGGGTGATGATTTCCCCGCTGCCCATACCGAATTGAAAGCTGCTCGGGAGACCTTCCGTACCCAGGGCGAAGTCGATTCCGGCACCAGTCTTCTGCTCGGTATGCTCGAACTGCAGGGCAACCGTTACCAGCCTGCGGCGCGTTATCTGGAGGAGGCGGTGGAAAAGGACCCGACTTCCACGGTCGGTTGGCGGTCCCTGGGCGTGGTGTACGTGAACCTGGGTCTGTCGGACAAGGCTCTGGCGGCCATGGATACAGCCCTGGAACTTCAGCCCAACTCGGTATCGGGTCTCTATAACCGGGGGCTGTTCCACTACCAGGCCAATGATTATACGGCCGCCGCCGCCGACCTTGACAAGGCCTTGATCATCGATCCGGAAAACCGCGAGGTCCAGCGTCTGCTGAAGATGGCGGGCCAGGGACACATAGCGATGGGTGGTGATGCCGAGGATCTGCCTGCAAGTTCCCGTGATCTTGGCGGCGAGGCCCCGAATGAGGAAACGGTCACCGGATTTGAGGTGGACCCCGACCTGCTGTTGAGCCAACTCCAAGCGGATATCGAGACATTCTTCACGGTACCGGATTCCCTGGCCGAGAAGTACCAGCACCTTGATTCTGCAATAGCGGAAATGGAGGCGGCTTACCGGCTTGATGGCGATATCCGGACCCGGAAAATGCTGGCCTTGGCATATATAGACAACAAGGAAATGGCCAAGGCGCAAGCTCTCTTGGCTCCGGGCTGGGGTGTGGATCTCGAGCCGGACGAGGAGATCATGCTGCTTTACGCGGACCGCATGCTGGGCGAGCAGGAGCGGGCGCGGTTACTGGCGGACCAGCTGGTTTCCGGCGAAATCAGCACCAACAATCCCTATGTCTGGGCCATGTCGGCCCTCGCCATTCGGGATGATCCCCGTGCGGTGGATGATTCCCTGGTAAATGCGATGTTCAAGGGCAAGATGTACTATGGTCTGGCATCCACGGCCGGTACCGATATCACAACCTTTGGTTACACAATGAACATGCTGTATGGATTCTCCAATCTCCGCGCCGCTCATGGCACTAAAGGAGTCTATATGTATCCAAGGATTCCCTGGATCTTGAATGAGGAGCATGCGCAAAGCAGCAGCGGCAAAGGAATTTCCGAACCATTGATCAAGTAGGCAAAAGAGGGCGCTGAAGAACTTCCAGCTGATAGTTCAGGACGAGGCCATCCTGCGGCCGGCCGAAGGCGTCGAAACTTCCTGCGCGATCAAGGCGGGACTTCTTCACGAGGTCCCGCCACTGCTTTTGGCCGTAGGTCCGCAGGCCGTAGGTATCGTCGAAGTGTTCGGTGCCGCGGGGTCGTTCGACCGTCAGGTGGCTGATTACGGTTTCGACGCGGGCCTTTTTCGTGCCCTTCTCCGGCGGTAGGTAGTTGACCAGCTGGCTGACCTTGCATTGTCCCCTTGCGGTCTGCCACAGGTCCTCCTCGGGCGTGAGATGTTCGTAGTCCGTCAGGCTAAGGCCCACCACGTACACGGCGCCGGGTTTCAGGACGTCGGCGACCTGGGCGAAGTGGGCGAGCATGGCCTTATCGCTGCCCAGGTGGCGGATGGTGTTGACGGGGTTGAAGGCGAAGTCGACCGAGCCCGGCTTTAAGCCGGCCTTTAGGGCGGCGGAGGAAAAGTCGGTCATGTCCGCCTGGAAAAGTGTCCCCGGGGACACTTTCATACGGCCGCGGGCATAGGCCAGCTGGCCCTGGTCCAGGTCGAACCCCGCCACCCGGCGTCCGCGTTGATGTGCCACCCGCAGATAGCGCCCGGTGCCGCAGGCCGGTTCGAACCAGACACGGTTTTTCCGCAATCTACCCCTGGCGAACCGCTTTTCCAGCTTCTCGAACGCGGTGACCTCACCCGCAGTCCCGGGCGTGTAGAGGATGTCGTACACCATGGGGTCGGCGTAGAGGCCTTGCCGATTCGTTTCGGAATCCATCAGCTGTACCCGGTGGCCACGGCGATAACCAGGAACCCGGCCGAAACCGACATCAGGATCACGAACAGCGGCAGCATGAACCGCAGCCAGGTGCCGTAGGGGATCTTGGCCAGCGAGAGCATGGCCATAAGGATGCCGCTGGTGGGGATGACCGAGTTGCTGAAGCCGTCGCCACAGGTGAAGGCCAGCACCGCGGTCTGCCGCGAGATGCCCAGGATGTCCGACAACGGCGCCATCAGCGGCATGGTCACCGCCGCCTGGCCGCTGCCCGAGGGGATCAGCAGGTTCAAGGTGGATTCGAAACTGAGCATGCCGACCACGGCCACGTAGCGGGGCACCTTGCCCAGCAGGGTGGCCGCGCCGTGGACGATGGTGTCCATGACCTGGGCGTCGGCCAGCACCACGCTGATGCCGCGCGCGAAACCCACCACCAGTGCGGCCACGACCATGTCGCGCATGCCTTCGACGAAAGCGTCGGTCGCCTCGTCCAGGGGCAAGCGGGCGATCAGCATGGCGGCGATGCCCATCAGGAAAAATCCCCCGGCCATGTCGGCCATCCACCAGCCGTATCTCTGCACCGCGAACAGGATGAAACCGAAAATCGCGCTGCAGACCAGGATGATGGCGGTGTGGTGGTTGCCGTAGACCTGATCGTCGTGGTGGCCTTCGTCCAGATCAAAAGGGTCGTCCTTCATGAGCGAATTGGCGGGATCGGCCTTGATCCGCGCCCCGTAACGCAGGATGTAGGCGATCGAGATGGTGATCGCGCAAGCGAAAAACACAAGCCGCAGGGGAATGCCGCTGTTCAGAGGCAGCTCGGCGATGCCCTGGGCCACATTCACCGTGAAGGGATTGGTGGTCGAGGCGGCGAACCCGGTTTCGGCGGCGACGAACACCAGGGCCATGCCGTAGATACGGTCGTAACCCAGCTTCTTCGACACGATCAGGAACACCGGGATCAGGGGGATGAATTCCTCGCCCATGCCCAGGGTGGAGCCGCCGGCGGCCAGGACCACCATCAGGACGGCGGTCAGCAGGGGGCCGCGGTCGCCCATCTTGCGCAGCAGACGGCTTATGGAAGCGGTGATCACCCCGGTGCGTTGCAGGATCCCGAAAGCGCCCCCGATGATGAAGATGAAGAAGATGATGTCCGCCGCGGCTTCCAGTCCGCGGGGGATGGCGGTCAGAAAACCTTTCACCCCGATGGGTGAAGCCTTGCCTTCGACCCTGTCGTCCAGCAGGGCTCCCTTGAGCGAGATGTGCTTGTCCACATGTTCGAACGTGCCGGGCACCAGCAGGGTTCGTTCGTGCCCTTCGATCACCTTGGTTTCCCGCTGGTAGGAGCCCGAAGGGATGATCCAGGTGAAGACGGAACTGACCAGAATGACCAGGGTCAGCAAAACAAAGACATGGGGGACCTTGAAGCGGGATCGGGAAACGGACACACCTGACTCCTCGGGAAAACGTCAATCGATGACGAAGCGCATGATCATGCGCGCCTCGGAAGGCCGGGCGCACTCGACAAAACCCACGCGGGCGAACACATCGGGGAAACCCATGAAGCTGGAAACGGGTGGCAGCTTACCTTTTCGGGGCACGGTGGGATAGGCTTCGATCACCTTGCCGTCCATTTTTTTCACATATTCAAGGGCCCCGCGGATCATGCCTTCGGCCAGGTTTTGGCCCCGGAACTCCTTGCCGACAAACAAACAAGGCAGGGACCAGACCGGGGTGTCGTCCAGCTTTTTCAGGACCCGCGACCTGTTGATGGAGGAAAAATCGTCCCGTGGACCGAGGGCGCACCAGGCGGCGGGTTGGTCCTCGACGTAACCGACCAACCCGGGCACCTGGCCACCATCGACCAGCGCTTTCATGGCTTGCCGGTTCTTGTCGCCCTGGCAGGCTTCGAATTCCTTGCGGGTGGTGCGCCACCACATGCACCAGCATCCGCCATAGGCACCCTTGGGTCCGAACAACTCTTCGAAATCTGACCAGCGTTCCGGTGTGAGGGGATGGATTTTCATGTCCCCGGCTTTCATCTTTTGAAGGTCGAGACGTTGGCGACCTTTATCCACTTTCCGCGGATCTTCTCGTAGGTCATGATGCCCGCGTAGGTGAACGATCTTGCCTGCCGGCCTCCGGCGCCGTCGTGTTCGGTGCGTGTGACCGCCATCTGCGAAATCACCCAGCCCATGGTGCCGTCCCTCGATACCTCGGCGTGGGGGACCTGGAGATCCTCGTATCTTTCATACTCGGCACCATCAAGGTAGCCCGTGAAAAAATCCCGGATCTCTTCGCGTGACCGGCGGCCGACCTTGCCGTCACCCACGTGGATGAACTCCTCGGGAATGGTCTGCATGAGGGCGGGGACATCATTGTCCTTGTGGGCGCGAATATCGGTCAGATGGATACGCAGCAGCTCGATTTTTTCGGCCTCGACATCCACGACCTTTTCGCAGCCGGCGGCCATCGAAACAACCCAGAACACGAGAACCAGCACCGGGATTCGCTTCATGAAAAAAGCCTTCCCTTCAAGGCAATTGAATCCGGGAAATGGACACCCGGGGAGACGGCCATTCGTGGCGACAATATCACAACACGATCTATTTCCCTGACGGGAAATTGGAGAACCGGGCCGATTACCGGCTAATCGGATTCGTCCGGAAGCTTGATCCTGATGTTCCACTCGTCTCTGCGGTTCAGAACGATTTCCCGCGGGGAGTTCGGGTCCCGCGGTCCTTCGTTCAATCTTTGCTCGGCGTCCCGCAGGAATCGCGCCACGGTCTGCCCCTCCTTTTTGGAGGTCTGGAAAAAGAACCGGTGGTGGACGTTCAAGTAGAGGCCGTACCCGACCAGAAGCACCAGGAGTGCGGAACGGGCGGCTACGCTCATGCCCTTCCAATCGACCGCTATGACGGCGAACGACACCGCGATGAAGACGAACAACATTTGTTGGGAGAAGAAATACCGTTGTCCCCAGCGAACGGCAAGCAGGTCTCCATACATGTCGAGGCGACCCAATACCGCGATCACGGTCAGGGAAACGATCAGGTAGCCCACGAAACCGAACATCGGCAGCTTGTTCTTCAGGGCGGGATGCCGGAGGTTGTTCAGGACGAGGAACAGAACCCCGGCGGCGAGACACCAGGCAAGGTAGTGGATGACCGACGAATGTTGGGCTTCGAAGAGGATCACCCTGAGGTTGTTGCCCAGGAGCGGTTCGAAAACGACCCTTTGCCCGATGCCTTCCATCGCCATCCGGAAAAGGCCGGCATCGAGCCTGGCGGGGTCGAGGGTCTTGGTGACACCGGCAACCGAGTAGACCACCGCCACCAGGGCGATCCCAGCCAGGAAAATCCTTTCACCCCGCCCCCGGCGAATGAAAAACAGGGCGATGCAGATCGGGATGAACAGGACGCTGGAGGGATTCGAAACGATGGCCAGGGAAATGAAGACGAACAATCCGGCCCGGCTTGCCCGGGATTCAGGCAGCGGCGCCAGCAGGAGCAGAAGCGCCATGAAGAAAAGATTCCAGATGCAGAAAGTCAACGACGTGATCAGGGCGTGATTTCCGAGGGGGAACAGGGCGATCAGCAGGCAAACCAGCGCCCGGGAGCGGTCGTCCGGCATGATGAACCGGAACCGCTTCAGGGAAAAGATCGACAAGGCTCCCACCGCCAGGGACAGGGAAACCGCGACGAAGAGGTACGGCACGACTGGGAGCGGAAAAACGGTGACCGACAGGTAGCCGATCAGATTCGGAAACAGGGAGGTGTAACCCGCGTAGAACCTGAAGATCTCGCCGGGATGGGGGTTGTTGACGAACCAGGCGACCATCTGCCTCCCGTCCTCGTTGTAGAGAATGGGATAAAAGACGGCATTGAAGCATCGTTGAACCAGGATGACGAGGATTAGGGCCACCAGCCCGGCCACCAATCCGGTGTGGCTTGCGGGCAAAAGCTTTCCGACCTGGATGTTCTTGAAATCCACTGTCTTTCCTCCGGTTCAAACGTTGGCCGATTGAGGTCCACCTTGCCTCAGGCGGCCCGGTCGTGCAACATTCTTCCTGAATTTGCGCATTACTTTCGGTCCCAGACCCTGAACAGGGCCTGTTTTTGTTGTGTTCCCTCACTGGAGGTCTCCCGTGATACGCCTCATCCTGATCATCAGCACACTTTGCCTGCTGGCCGCCGGAGCTGTCCTTGCCGACGACTCTGCGCCCGGCTACGTCATGCGCTACGCCGACATCGGCGGCGGCCATATCGTCTTCACCTACGAAGGTGATCTGTGGCTCGTGCCCGAAACCGGAGGCGATGCCCGGCGCATCACCAGTCATCCGGGCTCGGAGCTGGCCGCCAAGTTCAACAAGGACGGCACCAGGCTGGCCTTCACCGGCGGTTACGACGGGGGCAACGATGTCTACGTGATGGATGTCATGGGCGGCGTCCCGGAGCGCCTGACCTGGCACCCCATGGGCGACACCATGCTCGACTGGTGCCCGACCGAGGACGGGATCGTAATTCGGTCGAACCGGGAATTCCCCTTCCGCGGGCAGCTGTTCAAGGTGTTTTTCGACGGCAAAATGCCCTTCCGCCTGCCGGTGGACCGCGGTTCCCTGGCGTCGGTCGCGCCGGATCACAGCGGCGTGGCCTACAACCGCATCGGCCGCCAGGCGCGCACCTGGAAACGGTACGAAGGCGGCATGGCCCAGGACATCTGGGTGAAGGATTTTGCCAGTGGGGAAATAAACAAGATCACCGACTGGGACGGCACCGACAGCTTCCCCATGTGGGAGGGCGGGACCATCTACTTCATCAGCGACCGCGAGGACGGCACGCTTAACATCTACGGCTACGATACCGCGAGCAAGGAAACCACACGGCTGACGAACTTCACCGACTACGACGTCAAGTTTCCTTCCATCGGTGACGGCAAGATCGTCTTCCAGCACGGCGCCGGCCTGAAGGTTCTGGATATCGCTGCGGGCACCGTGGCCGAGGTTCCCATCAATATTCCGTCGGATCGCCGCCATGTGCGGCTGGAATTGGTCAAGGCCGGGGCCGGGGGCGGATCCTTCGGTCTTTCGCCCGGCGGTGAAAGAGTGCTGGTCGAATCCCGGGGTGAAATCCTGAATCTGCCCGCGGACGAGGGCGACGCGGTCAACCTGACACGCACCAGCGGCTCTCGCGAGAAGAACGCCGCCTGGAGCCCGGACGGCCGCTGGGTGGCCTTCGTTTCGGACAAGTCGGGCGAAGAGGCTGTCTACCTGGTGGACCAGCGCGGCGAAGGCGAATGGAAGCAGTTGACCAAGGGCAACCACGCCTTCATGAACCAGCCGGTGTGGTCGCCGGACAGCAAATTCCTGGTGTTCAGCGACAAGTTCATGAAGCTGAACCTGGTGGATGTGGCAGCGGGGGAGACCACCGAAATCGCCCACAGCGACTACGACGACGCCTGGGAGCGGTGGGGGATCATGGACTATGTCTGGTCCCCGGACAGCAAGTGGATCGCCTACACGTCGCAGACCCACAACATGAACGAGGCCATCTGGTTATACGACGTGGCCAAGGGCGCAAACCACAAGCTCACCGACGACATGACCAACGACTGGTCGCCGTCGTTCTCCGGCTGCGGCAAGTATCTCTTCTTCCTGTCCAACCGGACCTTCAACCCCATCATGGGCCGCCAGGACCAGACCCACGTGTTTTTGAAGATGGCGCGGCCGTACATGGTGCTTCTGGCGGCGGGCGAACGTTCGCCCTTCTACGCTGACGACGTGAGCGTCCCCGTTGACGGCGAGGACGAAGGTGACGACAAGGACAAGAACGGCGATGAGCCCGCCACCGTGGTCGACCTGGAAGGCATCGCCGACCGCGTTATCGCCTGCCCGGATGTGGACGCGGACAACTACTTCCGCCTGGAAGCGGTCAAGGGCGGCTTCCTGATGCTGAAGAAGGAAGATCCCGAATTCCTCAAGTACCAGAACGTCGACGACCATACCGGCGATAGTCTGGAACTGGTGAAATACAACGTCGGCGACAAGGAAATCGAAGAGTTGATGACCGGAATCGCCAACTATCACCTGAGCGCCGACGGCAAGAAGATGGTCTACCGCGCGGGGTCGAATGTCGGCGTGGTCGATGCGGGCAAGAAGGCCAAGTCCAAGGACGGCAAGGTGGATCCGGGCGCGGTGAAGCTGCGGATCGATCGCCTGGCCGAATTCGAGCAGATCTTCGCCGAAGCCTGGCGCATCCAGCGCGACTGGTTCTACGACCAGAACATGCACGGGGTGGACTGGCAGGCCATGCACGACAAGTACCAGCCCTTCGTGGCCGGTTGCGGTACGCGCGGTGATTTGAACTACCTGATCGGGGAGATGATCGCCGAGTTGAACATCGGCCACACCTACATCTACGGCGGGGACTTCGAGAACCGCGGCGTCCGTGTTTCCACCGGCCTGCTGGGCGCCGAATTCGCTACCGAGGAAGACAGCGACTTCTACCGGATCGCCTCCATCGTGCCGGGCGTGCCCTGGGACGACCGTTACCGTTCGCCGCTGGCCGAACCCGGTGTGGACATCAACGAGGGGGACTATCTGATCGCCATCGACGGCGTGGAAGTCCGCAAGGGCGACAACGTCTATAAGCACCTGACGGACAAGGCCGGCAAGATGGTGACCCTGACGACCAACGGCAGCCCCGGAGCCAAGGGCGGCGTGACCCATCGCGTGCGCACCCTGCGCGGCGAATTCGGACTGCGTTACCGTGCCTGGGTCGACGGCAACCTGGACTACGTGACCGAAAAGACCGACAGCCGCATCGGCTACATCCACATTCCCAACATGATGGATCCGGGCCTGGTCGAGTTCGGCCGCAGCTACTATCCGCAGACCTGGAAGGACGCGATGATCATCGACGAGCGCTACAACGGCGGCGGCTTTGTCGGCGACCAGATCATCGACCGGCTGGAGAGGGTCATGTGGGCGGTCACCATCCCCCGTGAGGGCAAAGGCGGCCGCAACCCCGAGCGGGTGCACCACGGCCCGGTGGTCGTGCTGATCAACGAGGACACCGGCAGCAACGGCGAGTTCTTCGCCGAAGCCATCAAGCGGATGGGCCTGGCCAAGGTCGTCGGCATGCGGACCTGGGGCGGGTCGATCGGCATCGAACCCCACCAGGACCTGGTCGACGGCGCGGGCACCACGCCCCCGCAGTTCGGCATGTACGCCCTGGACGGCACCTGGCCCATCGAGGGTTGGGGGGTCGAGCCGGACATCGTGGTCATGAACATGCCCAAGGACGTGGTGGACGGCGTGGACGCCCAGCTGGATTACGCCATCGAGTACCTGCTGGAAGAACTGGCGAACGGCAATGGCAAATGGGATATCCCCGACACGCCGGCCTATCCGGACAAGAGCAAGCCCAACATGAGCCGGAACCGGCAGTAGGGCGCGGGTCATCATCAAAGAAAATCCCCGGGGGTTTCTTCTCCCGGGGATTTATTTATGCACCTTCTCCCAATACCGCATTCTTTCCTTTATCGATTCCACCGTGACCGGAGGAGGATAAGGGTTCTCCTGGACAGGAAAATTCCCGCGGTATCGAATCGAAAGCAGATTGTAGGCGCACAGCAGGGCAGGGACTTTTTTCGGCGCCTTCCCCGGGCCGGACTCCAGCAGGGCCAGAGGGCAGATTTTGCATACGGCGGCCGCGGGGCATTCGCGGCACTTGCCGTATCTGGATTCCAGATCAGGAGCGGAAGAAAAAAGTTCGCTGTTCCGGATTCCTCCGGTGAAAGAGCGCCTCTTGTCCTCGAATTCCGGGTCGTCCGGCTGACCAAGATCGATATCCTCGGCGATTTCCTTCAAACGTCGATCCGAGGTATCCATTCCCGATGGCGCAAACATCAGACAGCTGTACAGATGACCGTCAACATCCAGGACCGGATTGTGGCCCGCCAAGGCGGCGCAGGATCGTTTTCCCGGCTCCGGCGGGATGTCATCTTCCAGGTACTTGCGAAACGCAAGGAAGGGCACTTTGCCGGTTTTTTGAAGGTGCCGCTTTCCATGGTCGAATATCCGGGAGAACTGCCGGTCGAGGGGTGGCAACAGATCATCGTCCCAGCCGGGCACCCGGGACAAGGCGGGGGATACCCCGATCGCCTCAACTTTCCTGTCGACCAGATATTCCACCGAGTCCGCCAGATAAGGCAGGTTCTGGGGGGTTAAGGTCATCGTCACTCGACAATAGTCGGAAAACCATTGATCGTGTTGATCCTTCATCAATCCGAGCAAACGGTCGAGTTTATCCCAGGTACCCTCACCCCTGTGGATCTGGGCCTCGCCCACTCCGTCGAAGCTCAGGTTCACAAAAACTGAATGATGGTCCAGGAATTCCAGCCGATCCGGATCGAGCAGGATTCCGTTGGTCAGAATCCGCAACTCAACCGGACGTCCCGATCGCCCGTTGCTCCGCACGTGACTTATGGCCCTGCTCAGAAGGTCGAATTCCAGCAGGGGCTCCCCACCTGAAAAGATCAATTCCAATTCTCCCCCGGGTGCCGCCAAGGCCCAGTCCAGACTGCGGCGAAGATCCCCCCAGTCAAGGCGGCGGGCCGGTCCGGCCTGCCGGTAACAGTACCGACAGTCCAGATTGCACCCGGAGGTGAGCAGCACGGACAGTGAACCAACCGGATCGATGTCGACCATTATTGGGATTCACCCGGTGTATCGGGAAGATCACCCAGGTTCCTCAGCCGGGTCGCCACTTCCGCGATCCAATCCAAAAAGGTGGCTTCCAAACCTCCCGGGGGTATACGCAACGGGTTTTTCTCGCATTCACCGGGATCAGGTGAATCAGGTCTGATAGGGACACATTTAAAGACAGGGTTTCCCAGGTTTGCTCCGGTCAACTGGGCCTTGATGTCGGTAAGTTCCCTGATTACCAGATCAATTCCGTGGATATAGGTGTTGAAGTTCATGGAATCAACCTCCGGTTAAAGTTAAAAACGGGTATCTTCCTCGGCTTCCAGAATCCAGATGTCCCCTTTCATTTCATCGACCGTATGAACCATCAGGTTGCCCCACCGATCGGGGCAGAAACTGGGGTATTCATTGTCCGGGCCCATCAACAGGGGGGGATCGAGGGGCGAGGCAGGGGCTCCGTCCAGGTGGACCCTGCGGATTTCATATTCGGGTCCATCCCATTTCCCACAGGCCCAGATTTCATTCCTGTCCCAGACCCAGCGCGCAATGTAGGTGTCCGCCTGGTGGGTGAGGGCCCTGGGGGGAGAGCTTCCGTCCACCGGAACCACCCACGTTTCCGTCGTACCCTCCTTAAGGGCTTGAAAAAGGATTTCTGATCCGTCGGGAGACCAGGCCGGGTAGTTGATGGAATGAACCAAGGGGGTGATCCGGGTGGGCGGACCGGCAGCCTCGCCGTCGACCACGGGTATGGTATAGACGGCCTGGATACCATCGCGGTCCGATGAAAAGGCCAGAGTGCGGCCGTCCGGCGACCAGATGGGGCTGACGTCGGCCGCGGGATGAGCGGTGATCCGGATCGGCCGGCCTGCCGGGATGGGAGCGATCCAGATATCCCGTTGCTGGATTTCCTGTTGAATAAGGTAGTAGGCGACCCAGCGGTTGTCGGGGGAGATGGCCGGGTGGGAAACCGACCCCTCCTGATCGACGAGTCGCACCGAACTGCCCACAGGCTCTCCGTCCACGAGCTGTTGTACCCAGAGGTCGGCGTTGCTATTCCAGCGCATGGAGACGAATGCCAGCAGACTTCCGTCCGGGGACAGGCAGGGTTGGTAGTCCCGGGTGGGACTTTCCATGAGGGCCGTCCTGCCGTTCCGGAAATCGGTGAGCACGAGATCCCGGTGGCGGGTCTGGGTCGAATAGACAAGAGCGTTTCCCCCGCGGTCCAGCTCCGGATGGCTTTCAGGTCCGCTGCCGGGGGTCAATTTCAGGAGCTTGTCGCCTTTCGAATCCGTCCGCCACAGGGCCGAGTCCCCGTCGCGGAAGGATGCGAAATAAATGCACCGGCCGTCAGGGGAATAGACGGGATGGTTGTCGCCGCCTCCCCCTTCGGTCAGGGGCCGGGCCAATCCTCCCCTCGCGGGCACCACCCACAGGTTGTGGAAATCCCCGTAGCAGATGGTTTTGCTGTCGGGAGACCAGGCGGGGTAACGATGGCTCCAATAACCCCCCTTGTGTCCGGTAAGCCGGGTGGCGTTCGACGGGTCGTCCAGATCGGCAACGAAGATGCGTCCGCTGCCGTGATCGTCCAGCCGGGTGAAGGCGATTTTCCGTCCATCGGGTGAAAGGGCGGGGTGAAGGGCATCCTCAAGCAGCAGGCTGGTCGCGCGGCCGGTCAGATCCGTCTTCCAAATACCGGGCCCACCCCGGCGGGTCGAGGTGAAAGCGATACCGCTGCCGTCGGCCAGCCAGCATGGTTCGCTGTCGTCGGCAGGATCATCGGTCAGGCGAACGGGGTCGCCGCCGGCCAGACCCACCCAGTAGATATCCAGGTTTCCTTCGGCGTTCGAGGTGAAGGCGATCAGATTCCCGTCGGGGGACAATTTGGGCTCGGCTTCCCAAGCGGCCGAATGTGTCACCCTCCGGGTCGAACCCTTCTCGAAGGGGTTGGCCTCGATTTTCGGCCGGAACAGGGGGCCGAAAAGGATGGCCAGCAGGGTCAGGATCAATATGGCGCCAGTCCCCAGGGTCAGCCTGTTGCGGTATTTCCAGATCCACCCTTGAAGGGGAGGCAGAACGGTGGAAATTTCCCGGCGGAGGTTGCGCAGATCAACAAGCATCTCGCTCGCACTCTGGTACCGGTCCGCGGGGTTCTTGTTCAGAGATTTGTTGATGATCCGCCGCAGCTCAGGCCGGGCATCGGGCCGCAGGGTCCCCACGGGGGTCGGCTGGGAGTTGATGACGGCATATTGGATGGCATGCTCGTAATCCCCCTGGAAAGGGACCCTCCCGGTGACCATCTGATAGAGGCAGGTGCCGAGAGACCACAGGTCGGTCCGGAAATCCACCTCCTGTCCCATGGCCTGCTCGGGCGACATGTAGGAGGCCGTGCCCACGACTCCGCCGGACCTGGTCACCCGTGTGGTATCAAGGCTGCGCGCAATGCCGAAGTCGAGGATCTTGACCTGGGACCGGCCGTTGTCCGGCGAGGCGACCATGAGGTTGGACGGTTTGATGTCCCGGTGGACGATACCCCGGTGGTGCGCCTGTTCCAGACCTTCGGCGATCTGGATGGCGATCAGGACCGCGTCATCCAGATCCACCGGACCTTCGGCAATGACCTCACGAAGATTTTGTCCATCGACGAAATCCATGGCGATAAAAGCGCCGTCTTCATATTCCCCGTAGTCGAAAACCTTGCAGATGGAGGTGTGGTCCAGCTTGGCCGCGGCCCGGGCCTCGCGGGCGAAGCGTATCCGGTTGTCCGGATCGTACATGTATTCGGGATGGATGAACTTGAGGGCCACCGGAACGCCGAGGGTCAGATGTTCGGCTTTGTAGACCGCCCCACTGGATCCTGAGTCGATCTTGGCAAGCACCCGGTAATTGGAAACGGTCCGACCGATCATGGCCATCCCCATAGCTCATTATCGCACAGACAGATAAGTACTTAGATCACATTCTAATCCGATGGGAGAGATTTGACCACCCCCTGTCAGAAAACGAAAACGCTCCCCGGAAAAGGATTCCGGGGGGCGACGGGTGTTTGGACCTCGAGAATACCTATTCAGGCGCCTCCATCCCCAGGAAATGCATCAGGAACGCGGATTCCTGCGCCTTCTGGTCGATCCGCGTGGTGATGGTTGTGCCGCCGGTGTGGCCCGAGGCGTCGCGGACCAGCAGGCAGACCGGGCCGCCACCCTCGTTGGCCGCCTGCAGACGGGCCGCCATCTTGCGGGCGTGCATGGGGTCGACGCGGGCGTCGTTTTCGCTGCCGGTCACCAAAAAGGCCGGGTACTTCACGCCGTCGGCCACGTTCTGGTAGGGCGAGTACTCCAGCAGGTACTTGAACTGTTCGGGGTCGTCGCTGCTGCCGTATTCCTCGGCCCAGATGTTGGCCAGGCCGAACCGGTGGTAGGTGACCATGTCCAGCAGGGGCACCGCGCATTCGACCACGCGGAACAGGTCCGGCCGCTGCACCGTGACCGCTCCGACCAGCAGCCCCCCGTTGCTGCCGCCGATGATGGCGAGTTTTTCGCTGCTGGTGTAACCCTTGGCGATGAGGAATTCGGCCGCGGCGATGAAGTCGTCGAAGACGTTCTGCTTCTTGTCCAGCATGCCCGCTTCGTGCCACTCGCGTCCGTATTCGCCGCCACCCCGCAGGTTGGGCATGGCAAAGACGCCACCGGCCTCCAGCCAGACCAGGGCGCTGGTGGAAAAGCGCGGCCGCTTCGAGACATCGAATCCGCCGTAACCGGTCAGCATGCAGGGGTTGGTCCCGTCCAGCTTTATCTTCTTGTCGTGAACGATGAACATGGAGACCGGCGTGCCGTCCTTGCTGTCGTACCAGACCTGGTCGGCCACGACATCGTCCACGTCGACCTCGACGGGGAATTTACGGTAGACCTCCAACTCGTCCTTGTCGAAATGGTACTTGAAGGTGGTGGACGGATAGCCGAAGGACGAGAAGTAGACCCAGACCTCGGGCTGGGACCAGCGCCCGCCCGCTCCACCGCTGCCGATGGTGGGCAGGGGCAGATCCCGTATGTATGTCCCGTCCAGGTCGTAGATCTTCACCTGGGTGTAGGCGTTGTGGCTGTAGGTGACATAGAGGTGCCCGTTGATTCCGCCGACGCCCAGCAGGTTGTCCTTTTCGTGCTCGGGGATGAACACCTGCCAGTTTTCCCGTTCCGGGTGATCGACATCGGTGATGTAGACCATCTTGCGGGGAGCGTCCTCGTTGGTGGTGATCAGGATCTTGTCCTCGACGAACAGGGCGCCGTACTCGTTCTCCAGGCCGGTGGCCAGGGGAACCAGGGGGTCGTCGGTTCCGGTTTTGTGGAAGTACAGTTCGTTGGCGTTGAAGAGGCCGCGGTAATAGACCGTGTGTTCGCCGTCCTCGGTCACGTAGGCGCTGTGCCAGTACTCCTTGACCTCGTCGTCCCAGAATACCTTGACGTCATCCGCGGGATCGTCGCCCAGCTTGTGCATCCACGCGCTGTGCCAGTATTCGTGTTCGCCCTCGGGCACTTCGCCCTCCAGCGGTTTGCAGGTGTAATAGAAGCCGCTGCCGTCGGGAAGCCAGCTGCCGACGCTCTGCTTCCAGCCACGCAGCTTGTCGGGCAGGATCTCGCCCGTTTCGACCACCATCACTTCGACGACGGGATTCTCGTCGCCGCCATGGGCCTTGCCGAAGGCGATGTATTTGCCGTCACGGCTGGCGGAGATGCCGGCCAGGGTCTCGGTTTCGGGCCAGGTGTTGGGATTGAGCAGTTCCTTGACCTCGGCGCCCTCGCGCTCGCGGGTCACGTACACCCACTTCTCGTCTTCCTTCTTTTTCGTGTAGTAGAACAGCCGTTCGCCGTCGAGCACCCTTGTGGGCACCGATTCGTCGTCGTAGCGCCACAGGGCGTTGAAGCGGGAGGCCAGCCACTCCTTCTGGGGCAGGACGTCGATGATTGAGGCCGAGTAGGCGTGTTGCGCCTCGGTCCAGGCCACGACCTCGGGATCGTCCGCGGTTTCCAGCCAGCGGTAGTCGTCGGTCAGGACGGTGCCGTGGAAGTCCTCCTCCACGGGTATTTTGGCCGTGGGGGGTGGGGCTGCTTTCTCTTCCGCCAGAATTGCGGATCCGGAAATCATCAACAGGGCAACGGTCAAGAAGATAAAGCGTCGACTCATGGGAAGGCTCCTCGGCAGGGGGAACGGCGACCGAATTGAGATAAGCAATTCAAGCAGGGATTCTAGGGGAAGAGGAGGCTTTTTCGCAATCAATATACCCGGAGCCGGCCAAACCGGTTCTCGTATCAGGGTTTCCAGTTAACCATGAGCATTTCCAAAACCTCGTTGGCGACCGCCCGGTGACCGGCCTCGTTCCAATGGGCATCCGCGGGGAGATAGATGTCCTCGCGCTCCTGGACCTCGATCAGGACCGGCTTCAAGTCGATGACGGGTACACCAAGTTCTTCGGCCAACCCGATGAAGTGTCCGCGCATCCTGTCGGTGGCTCCGTTGAGGGCACGGCGCCAGAACCTGCCGGGCCGGATCTCCTGCGTCCGCGGCACGATCACCCAGACCAGGGGCAGGTTCGCATCCCGGCAGGCCGCTGCCAGGTCACGCAGAGATTCCTCGGCCAAATCACGGCAGGAGCCGCTGGTATTGATCAGGCTGAACTGAAGTTGCATGGTACGTTCGTCGATGAGGGTCAACAAACGGCTGGCGGCGATCAACTTGGCGGTTACCGAATCGGAATCGCGCAGGTCGTAACTGAATTCCATCAGGCGGTCCGGCGCGAACCTGCGAATGCGCTTTTCGTCGATCGGATCGTTTGCCAGGCTGATGGTCGCCACCACGGCGTGGATTTTCGTCCGCCGGCGAACATGTTCGAGCATGCGGAGCTGCTGGTAGAGGGAAAACCCGGGCAACCCGCCATTTATGCATTCAATCGGTGCTTGGGGAGATTCCCGGCGCAATCCTTCTTCCACAAGTCGCACAAACCCCGCCTCGTCGACCATGCCCCAGCCGAAGGTGTAGGAATCGCCAAGCATCAGAATGCGGCGAGTCGTGGTGTCGGCGGAGACTTCGGGGCTGCGCAGGCCCCAGGAGTTGGTTGCGATCGGGGTGAGACGGCCCGAACTCCTGAAGACGCCGGTCGTGTCGGCAGGAAAGATCCAGCCCAGTTCAGGGGATGGGACAACGGTTAACCAGCGGGATTCGGTGGGGAGGGATTCTTCAGGCTCGGTGTCGGTATCACCGGTCGCGCGCAGGATCAACTCGGCAGCGACGAAGGCTACGGATAGTGGTACGACGAGCAACAGCAAGCGACCGAAAACTCTGCGCAGACGGGGTCGGAAAGAAGACATGGAGTCGGCTTTCAAATGAGACCCCGGAGGATGTCCGCAAACATCCTCCGGGGCGGTGGCAGGAAACCGGCGATCAGTGGGTGTCGCAGGTTTCTACATTGGCTCCGCTGTCGTAGGTGTAACCCGACAGCGTGATGTTGTCCACGCAGAAGGTGAACGTGATGGTCGGCTTGGCGGCCTTGGGACTCGTCAGGTTGGCGACGCCGTCCGCGCCGGTGACCGCACTGTCGCTCCCGGGGATGTCGCCGGCAAATGTCCCGGTCACGGTGGCGCCGGCCACGGGGGCGCCCAGGTCGTCGACCACCAGTACCGCGGCGTGTCCGTATTCCTTGTTCCGGACCACGGTGGTGCTCAGGGTGATCGACGCCACATGCATCGGCGTGGTGCCGCCGGAGGCCTCGGGAGTGGCGTTCACCTCGCCGCTGTCCGCGGATTCGTTGCCCGTCAGGTCGGACGCGGTGACCACGTAGTAGTAGGTCGTCCCGTTGGTCACGGTGTTGTCGTCGTAGGTGCTGGCCGTCAGCAGACTGCCGTTGAGGGCCGTGTAGGGACCGCCGGAGGAGGTCGACCGGTAGACGGTGTAGCCGTCCAGGTCACCCTCGCCGTTGTCCGCCCAGTCGAGGGCCACGGTGCCGTCGCCCGCGGTGGCGGCCAGGCCGGTCGGGGCCGCCGGCGGGGTCGTGTCGCCGCCGGTCCCTGAGAAGACCTGGTTCACGTTCACGCTGCCGTCGGTCTTGCCCAGACCGCCTTCCCAGTAGAAGTCGGCGTAGGCCGAGCCGGTGCCGGCCAGCTGCAGCGACGTGCGTCGCGTCGCGTCGGCGGGTTCACTGATGCCGATGTCGGTCGCGGTCATGCCGGCGGCCGGTCCGTCGGTCGCCGTGAAGCTGCCCTCGTAGCTGAGGAACTGGATTACGGTCCCGGTTCCGTCAACCAGGGCCAGACCGTCGGGGCTGCCGTTCTGCATGCCCACCATCTCGACGGCCTGGGTGCCGAACCCGCCCATCTGGTCGGCCAGGGTCCCGGCGAAGCCGACCGTCATGTAGACCGTGCCGTCGGCCCCGTTGTACCCGGCCACCGTCCAGCCCGTCAGGTCGGTGCCGGCGGTCCCGGCCACCTCGACGAACTCGTTCTTGTCGGCACCGTCGTTGTCGTAGTGGAACTCGTTGATCCACACTTCAGGATCGCCGACGACGGGGTCGTTGATTTCAGCCGCCGCGTTGTCGGAACCTTCAGCACCGTCGTTGTCGGTAACGGTCAGCGTCACGGTATAACTGCCCGCCGCGGCGTAGGTGTATGAGGGATTGGCCTCGGTGCTCGTGCCGCCGTCGCCGAAAGTCCACAGGTAGGAGACGATGGTGCCGTCGGAATCGTTCGATCCTGCGGAGGAGAACGCGACCGCCGATCCGGTCAGACCGCTGTACGGACCATTCGCTTCCGCGACGGGAGCCTGGTTGGGCGCCGTGATGTCCGCGGCCGCCGTATCGCTCCCTTCGGCTCCCAGGTTGTCGGTCACCGTCAGGGTGACGGTGTAGTTGCCCGCCACGGTGTAGGTGTACGACGGATTGGCTTGCGTGCTGGTGCCGCCGTCGCCGAAATCCCACAGGTAGGAATCGATGGTCCCGTCGGGATCATTGGAACCGGCCGAGGAAAAGGCCAGGGGCGCCCCGGTCAGGGCCGCGTAGGGGCCGTTCGCTTCAGCGACCGGATTCTGGTTGACCGGTGCGCCGAAGGTCTGCCCGGTGTTGACCGCGCCGGACGTTTCCGCGGCGGGAGACTGCCAGGTAAAGGCGCCATAGGTGGTTCCGTCACCAGCCAGTTGCAGGGACCAGCCCACCGGCGAATCCGTCGGTTCGCTGACACCGATGTCGGTCGAGGTCAATCCGGCCGCGGGGCCGTCCACGGCCGTAATGACGCCCTCGTAACTGATGAACATCACGACACCGCCGCCGTCATCGATCAGGGCCAGGCCGTCGGGACTGCCGTTCTGCATACCGGCCATGGGGAAGCTGAGCGTGCCGAAGCCGTTGGACTGGTCGGGAAGCGTCCCGGACAGGTTTTCCGTGTCATAGACCACGCCGCCGTTGCCGTTGTAGCCGATGACCTGCCAACTGGCCAGGCTGGTGCCCGCGGTGCCGGCGATCTCGAAGAACTCGCCGGTGTCGGTGCCGTCGTTGTCGTAGTGGAACTCGTTGATCCACACTTCAGGACCGCCCCCGCCGCCGGTGGGCGTGGCGCTGGCCTCGTTGCTGGAGGCCGATTCGTTGGCGCTGTTGTCGCTGGCGGTGACCACGTACCAGTAGGTGGTGCCGCCCGTCAGGCCGGTATCGTCGAACTGGCTGACCGTCAGCAGGGTGCCGTTCACCGCGTTGTACGGGCCGCCGCTGCTGGTGCCGCGGTAGACCGTGTATCCGGCCAGGTCGCTTTCGCCGTTGTCGTTCCAGTCCAGGCTGACCGATCCTTCTGCGGCCGTGGCCGCCAGACCGGTGGGCGCCGCGGGAGGCGTGGTGTCCCCACCACCGCAGACGTCGTTGAACAGGCAGTCGACCCATTCAGGATGATCGATGAAGGGGTTCCGGTTGCCCTGATGGGTATAGACCTGGTCGTTGCGGTTGATTTCCTTGGCATCCACCGGGTCGTCGTTGTGCCACTGCAGCAGGTCGGCCAGCAGGCCCATGTAGGCGACCGATTCGTTGCTGCCGGTGTTGGAGTTTTCGATCAGGGTCAGGTTGTCGGTCAGGATCAGGTCGGGTTCGCTGTAGCCGCTGCCGCCGTGGGTGCCGCCCTCGTAGCGCACATCCAGGTACATGAGAGCGCGAGCCACGTCGCCCCGCCGGTCCCACCAGGTCTCCCAGTAGGTCACGTCGTACCAGTTGGACCAGCCGGGGTAGGTACCGCTGCCGCCGCCGACGCCGTCGTTGGCGACGGTCGGTTTTTCGGTGGTGCCGGTCCCGCCGACCGTCGAGTAAGGCTTGTTGCCGCGCGAACTGTTGTAGCTGTCGTTGCACAGGAACAGGTGATGGCAGTCGGTGTAGGGGTAGTTGCTCGAGCCGTCGCTGGTGAAGCCGTAGCTGCTGGGCCAGGTGTGTTCCCGGTTGTAGTCGTTGTTGCCCGCCCCGTACTTGGGGTAGCTCTCGTTCATGTACAAGTCCAGGATACGGCCGCTGTCATTGGGATCCTCATCCGCAAGCTCCAGCACGTTCCAGGTATCGGTCGCGGTGCTCGTGTAGGGAATCTTGGTGTGATCGTCGATGACGTCGTGCAGGGTCGTCCGCAAAGTGGCCGCCGAGGAGGCGTTCACCGTGTCGTAATAACCAGCGGGAATGGTTTTGATGGCAATGTCGGATTCCTGCGAACCGGGCGCCAGGGTGTCGGGTTCCTGGGAACAACCGACGAACATCAGGACCCCGAAAACGAGGAAAACCAGCGAGAGCTTGCGGATTGACGAGAACATCCTGTACCTCCCCAATATACCAAGGATTGTGGTGTAAGTTGGAGGATTCTACTTGTGGTTGTGGTATTTCGCAAAGGAAAGATTGTTAATAATCATTAAAGATTAGCCGAGGTGAGGCGCGGTGGCGGGCCCGGGGGCCCGCCGACCGGATGAAAGCCGCTATCTACATGTAGAAATGTATATTTATGGACACGCTCTGGTTGAGGGAGCTGACATCGGCCAGACTGGAAAAATCTCCCACGGGAATGAAGAGCAGATCGTAGGAAAGGCCGACGCCCGCCCCGTCGGAGATCCGGAATTCGTAGCCGGTGCCGGTGCTCCACGACCAGCCGGTTTCGTTGAAGATCACGCTGTCGGTGGGCAGGGCGGCCTGGGCGAAGAAATCAACCGTGCCCAGTCCGAGGCCCCCCTTGACCCAGAAGCCCTCGCCGAGGGGGAAGTAATATCCCTCGGCCATGAAGGCGTAGTTTTTGACGGAAATGGTGGTCCAGGACCGGAAACTCCTTTTCCAGCCGTACATTCCGATCGAACCGATGAATTTGTCGCTGGAAGCCCAACCGACCCGGAAGCCACCCGAAAAGGTGTCGATGGTCCCTGTATCCTGGGAAATTCCGCTTTCCTCGGTGTATTCGATCGAATTCCAGCCCCAGCCCATGGTCAGGCCGATCACGGTGCCGTCACGGTCATGGCCCCCCAGATCGACAGCAGCTGCGGTCGTGGAAAAGGCCATGAGAAGGGTCGTGATCAGAATGGCGATGCGGATCGGGAAACGGGTCATGGGAAACGACTCCTGTTTCGGGAATGGAGGCACTGGGACAGCCCATTGATTTTGGAGGAATTTAAGGGACATTCCGCGGTAAGTCCATTGTCTAATTGGGTTGGAGAAGGGGGCGGGGATTCTGAAAAAATATTTTCATCGCCGCTGTCGATTTTTCAGGCATCATTGGTCCCCAAGGGCTATATTTTTCCCACCAATACACTGTCCTAATTGAACGGGGTTTGGTGGATGAAGAGGGCACCCTGCCCGGCATCTCCATCCCGGCAACCATTGGGTGGTCCTCGTGAAAGGTTTCTTCAAGAATCCCGTCATCAATTTCCTCTCCTCCCTGAAACTCAGCGCCGGCTTGCTGGGCATCGTGGCCATCGCCAGCGCGAAAGCGACTTTCATCGAGAGCGATTACGGTCGGGACGCGGCATATGACCTGATCTATGCCGCGCGCTGGTTCGAAGTACTGCTGGCTCTGGTGACCATCAGCCTGACCCTGCTGTTCTTCAAGAGATGGCCGTACAAACCGCGGGGTTACGGGTTCATGCTGGTGCACATCGCCATCGTGGTCATCCTGATCAGTTCCGGCATCACCCGCTACATGGGTTACGAGGGCGTGATGCCCATCCGCGAGGGCCAGTCCAGCAACTATTTCTATTCCGACAAGTCCCACATCCAGGCCATCCTCGGTGAAGAAACCGATTCCTACCCGGTGCGCCTGTGGAAACCGGGCCAGAACAAGGTGTGGAACTCCGTGACTCTCGGCGGCGCCAAGTACGAACTGGGAGTGACCGAGTACTGGCCCCGCTACGAAGAATCCTACCAGCCGGGCCCGGGGGGGATCCCGGCCCTGCAGTACGGGGACTCGCACAACGGGGAAATCATTACCCATACCCTGCTTCGGGGTGGCGAGGGTCACATCGGCCCCTTCGCGGCCCGCTATCTGGAGGGCGGCTTCAGCGAAACCATGAGCGATTCTCCCTACGGCGATATCCGCCTGCATATCGACGGGACAACCTGCACCCTGGCCGTTGAACCGGTATCCGGCGACGCCCAGGAATGCGGCGGCTACAAGTTCCGGGTCACCGAATTCCAGACCGACTTCAAGGTCGGCGGCCCGACGAACCTGGAAGGACCGCTGGTCAATCCCATGATCCGGGTCGAGATCACCAGCCCCGACGGCGCCGTCGGCGAGCGGATCCTGTTCGCCCTGCACCCCGATTTTTCCATGGACCACGGCGGGGGCGAAGACGAGTTCGCCGATCTGGATATTCTTTACCAGATCAACCGCGGGATCGAATTCGCGTCCGGCGGGGAAACAGGTCTTCAGGGACGCGCGACCTTCAGCATTCAGACCATGGACATGAATACCCAGGAAGAGGGCTCGATCCCCGCGGGCCAGGTCTTTGCGGTCCATGAGGAAGTTCTCTACGCCTCGCCGGCGGACAACATGTCCTTCGTGCCGGTGGGGATCCACGAATCGGTCGTCCTGGCACCGGCGTTGAGCGAAAACGAGAACGCGGGCTCCGCGGCCCGGGTCGTCATCCGTGACGGGGCCGGGAACGAGGCCGAAGCCGTCTGCCGCGAACACGCCCGTCCGCAGAACGTGGTCTTGAACGGCCAGACCATCGGCCTGGCCTACGCGCCGGTGTTTTCGGACCTGCCCTACAGCCTGCACCTCGATGATTTCGTGCTGCAGACCTACCCGGGCAGCGACAACCCGGCCACCTACGAAAGCTGGGTCACCCTGATCGACGAGGAAAAGGGTATCGAGGGGGAGAAGGTGCACATCTACATGAACCACCCGTTGGACCACCGGGGCACGAAACACTTCCAGAGCTCCTACGATCAGGACCTGAAGGGCACCGTGCTGACGGTGAACCATGATCCCGGCAAGCTGCCCACCTACATCGGCTACACGCTGATTTCCCTGGGTTTTCTGCTGATAATGCTCAAGGACCTGATTTTCCCGTCCAGGAACAAATCCTCGGCGAAGAAGACCGGCTCGGCCCTGGCTGCCGCACTGGCCCTGATCCTGGGCGTGAGTGCCGCGGGCGGCGCGTCGGCCCAGGCCCACGATCCCAACGACGGCCAGGATCACTCCGGCCACAACCACGCACCGCCGTCCGGGTTTGTCGAACTGTCCAAGCCCGCCCGCGAAGCCGCGGCCCGCTTGACCATTCAGGACTATCGCGGCCGCATGAAACCCTTCGACACCCTGGCCCGCGAAATGGTGATGAAAATCGCCAAGCGGTCCAAGTTCGAAGGCCGGCATCCGGTGGACCAGTACCTCAGCTGGTCGCTGAATCCCTACTTCTGGGTGGACAAGCCGATCATCGGCGTGCGCTACCCGGGGCTGAAGGACCTGCTGGGCGTCGACCATTCGGTCAAGCACGTTTCCTACAACAGTCTGATCAGTCCCGACGGCCACTACCGCCTGGGCGAGCAGGTGCAGGAGGCGCACCGGACCCCGGACCGCGACCGGAGCAAGACGCAGCGTAAGCTCATCTCCTTCGACGAGCGTTTCCAGCTCCTGAACATGACCTTCCGCGGCTACAATCTGAAGATGTATCCGGTGCCCGGCGACGAGAACGACACCTGGCTGGCCTTCAACGAAGTTGCCCCCCGGCTGAACGCCGAACAGCAGGAAGCCTACCGCACGGCCTTCACCACCCTTGGTACGGGCGTCGAAAGCGGCAACAACGGCATGATCCTGGACGGCCTGAACCGCACCAAAGCCCTGCAGGCCCAGTTCGGCGAAAAGGTCATTCCCTCCAAGTCGGTCACCGACGCCGAGCTGTTCTACAACAAGAGCCACCTCTTTTCCTGGATGATGATCCCCCTGCTGGGAACGTTCATGATCCTGCTGCCGGTCTACCTGTGGAACCTGTTCCGCAACCGCAACGCCAGGATCAGCTTCCGCAACCCCTTCTACACCCTGGGCGTGGTGACGTTCGCCTTCGCCATCGGCGGAATGATCCTGGCCTACACCATCCGCTGGATCGCGTCCGAGCGTATTCCCATCAGTAACGGGCACGAATCCCTGCTGTTCATCGCCATCTCGGTGGCTCTGGCGGGCTTCATCTTCGAGTTCGTGTACCGTCAGGGCTTCCCCGGCGCACTGGGCGGTCTGCTGACCACCATCGTGCTGGGCGTTTCCATGCTGTCGACCTTCGACCCGGCCATCGGCCCGTTGGTCCCGGTGCTGGTGTCGTACTGGCTGAACATCCACGTGACCATCATCACGTCGAGTTACGGCTTCCTCGGCCTGTCGGCCCTGATCGGCGCCCTGACCCTTCTCCTGCTGCTGGCCAAGGGTCCGGGCCGGGAAAACATCAAGGAAGCCATCGCCACCCTGGACAACGCCAACAAGCACGTGCTGATAACCGGCCTGGGCCTGCTGACCGTGGGCACGCTGCTGGGCGGCGTGTGGGCGAACGAATCGTGGGGCCGGTACTGGGGCTGGGACGCCAAGGAGACGTGGTCGCTGATCACCATCCTGGTCTACGCCCTGGTGCTGCACTTCCGCTGGATCCCGCAGTTGCGATCCGTCTGGCTGAACGCCTCGGGCGCGCTGGCCGCCATCGCTTCGGTCGTGATGACCTACTTCGGGGTGAACTACTTCCTGACCGGGCTGCACAGCTACGCGCAGGGTGATGCGGCGCAGGTGCCGAACTGGGTGTTCATCGGGTCCGGAATTGTTGTTGCCCTGATTGTCGTCTCCGGTCTTGTTAGCCGGGGGAAGAAGTGGGAGGCGGGGGTCTAAGGGGGCCCCAGCCCTGGTGAGACGAAGAAGATCCGGGATGTCCTCACGCCTTCGGCGCTGCGGATTACCCGGATCTTCTTCGTCTCACCAGGGCTGGGGCACGCTTAGACCCAAGCCTGACCACTTTTCCCGGCAAACCAAAGGGGGGAAGTACCCCCGGGGGCACTTTTTGCGCTGATATTCAATATCCGCGCTGGGAAACCCGCCAGTGGTCCGGCAGGGGATTCAAGCTCGGCATACCACTGGCCTAATTCAATTGTCTGCTGACTGCGGCATTGTCCCAGGTAACCCACATCTCGGCAATTTTATCGTTTTCAATGCGGAAAAACGCACCGAGTTCGAGAACCATTTTCTTTCCGGACGACGGGGCGCTTTCGACCGACGTCTTTGGAGTTCCCGAGTAGGTGGCCCACATGGCGACCCGGTCGCCTTCGGCCAGGATCTGTTGAATTTCCGTTTTGGCGTCAGGAAACATTTCCGTGTCAGACCCGACTACCTCCCTGAATTGTTCCCGATTCGTGACAACGACGCTGGGGGAGGCTTGCGCATGCCTGGTGAAGTCGTCGGTCACGAACTCCGCCAAACGGTCGTAATCCCGTTCGTTGTTGGTCTTCACGAAATTTTCGACCAGGGCTTTGTTTTCCGATGGTGTGCCGGCAGACGAGATTCCAGTGAGCAAAATGCTGAAAGCGGCAAGCAGGAAGGCCATCCGAATAATCATAATTTACTCCATGTGGTTGAATTTCCTCCAATAACCACGACCCCAATATCCAATACGTGGACACTTTTTTTGTTCCCCAAAATTACACGTTGGATATTCCCAGGGGGCCGGCGCTTTCGTGCATCCGACAAGTGCGAAAGTGTCCCCGGGGACACTTTTTGCGCTGATATTCAATATCCGCGCCTGGCATCCAATACCTAGATTCCAGCGGCCAGTTTCTGCAGCGTTTCCCACGCCGTGACCACGTGCTCGCGTTCGGTCGCCCGCTGGCCCACCGCCAACCGGATCGTGAAGACATCGTCCAGCTTGGTGTGGGTCAGGTAGATGGTGCCGTCGGCGTTCACGCGGTCGACCAGCTCGGCGTTGGCCGCGTTCAAAGCCTCCTCATCCATCCCGGGCGGTTTCCAGCGGAAACAGACCGTGTTTACCGGCACCGGAGCCATACGCTCCCAGGCGGGTGCGGCATCGATCCACTCGCCGAATTCCCGGGCCAAGGCGATGTGTCCGGCGATGATCTCCCGCAGACGCGCCGCACCGTAACTGCGCAGCACGAACCACAGCTTCAGGGCGCGGAAACGGCGGCCCAGCGGGATGCCCCAGTCCATGAAGTTGTTCACCTCGCGGTCGCGGCCGGTCTTCAGGTATTCGGGATGGATGGACATGGTGCGCTCCAGGTGGTCGGGGTCGCGCACGAAGTAGGCCGAGCAGTCGAAGTTTGTCAGTAGCCATTTGTGGGGGTTGAAGACCAGCGAGTCGGCGTGCTCCACACCATCCAGGATCCACCGCATTTCCGGCAGGATGGCGGCGGACCCGGCCAGGGCGGCGTCCACGTGCAGCCACAGGCCGTGCTTTGCGGCAACGGGGCCGATGGTCGCCAGGGGGTCGATGGCCGTGCACCCGGTCGTCCCGACCGTGGCCACCACGCAGCAGGGAATGAAGCCCGCGTCAAGGTCGGCCGAGATCTTCGCGCCGAGGTCGGCAGGGTCCATGGCCCGGTTCCCGTCGATTTCGACGGTGACCAGATTTTCGGCCCCGAATCCGGCGATCTTGGCCCCCTTGAGCACCGAGGAATGCGCCTCGCGCGACGCATAGATCCGCAGGGCGCCCGCACCGGCCAGGCCGGCGGGACCGGCGGCGTTGACCGCGAAAGCGGTGGCCTTTTCCCGGGCGCAGACCAGCGCACCCATCGTGGCGGTCGACGCCGTATCCTGGATCACCCCGTGGAACCCCTCGGGCAGGCCGATCATCTCACCCAGCCAGTCCATGACCTTCTCTTCCAACTCGGTCGCCGCGGGACTGGTCTGCCATAACATGGCGTTGACGCCCAGGCCGGCCGAAAGCATCTCGCCCAGGATGGAAGGGGCGCTGTTGTTGGCCGGGAAGTAGGCGAAGAAGCGGGGATGGTTCCAGTGGGTCACCCCGGGCAGGATGTCGCGCCGGAAATCCTCGAGGATGATTTCCATGGGCTCGCCCGCTTCGGGGGCGTGGTCGGGGATCAGCGCCTTGATGTCGCCCGGTCGGCAGCGCGACATCACCGGGAAGCGGTCGGCGTGTTCCAGGTAGTCGGCGATCCAGTCGACGACATCGTGTCCGTGGCGGCGGAATTCTTCGCTGTTCATGACGGCTCCGTTGCTGGTTGGTGTCCGGATTATCTTGGACACGCACAAGGGTGTTCGTCAACTGAAGGATCCCGCCAGCCCGGTTTTCCTTGCTTGAATCAACTCCCGGTCATCTGACCACAACGAATTTGCCCACATAATCCTCGAAGCGTGAATCGTCCGCCTGAACCGAGTAGAGGTAGATTCCACTGACGACTTCCTGCCCGCTGCGGCTCATCAGATTCCAACTCGCATGGCCGGAGCCACCCAGACCGTCATGGGGAATGGTTTGGACCAGATCACCGCTGACAGTGTAGATCATGATCGTATTGCGGGCTTCAGGCAGGTTGGTGAAAGTGACCCGCACCCCGGTGGGGTCGTCCCCGTTGGGTTTTAGTCCCTGATACTCGGCCAGGGATGCCGGAGTGGCCGGATTGGGATAAACGAAGATGTTCACCCCGTATTTTTCCCTTTCGGCGACCGTTTGTGCGGGAAAGCCGGGCACGGCATGCCTGAACGAGGAGCCGGGATTGCCGACCAGCCCCGGTCCGACAATGTCGGGCGGATCGGTCGGCAATCGATTGCGGCTGAACCGGTTCATCTTGTGGTCGGTGGCTGTAACGGAATAGAAATAGATGAAGCCGTTATGGACGTCATGGTCCAGGTATTCGTAGTACTTGGTGCCGCGTTTATTCATCACACCGTTGCCGGGATCTTCCAGGCGGGAGGTCGTGGCGAAAAAAGTGTCCAGGGCATCGGGGTAGGTCTCCCAGGGTACCAGACCTCCAAACCGGGGATTTACGACACCGTCGGAATTCCGGATTTCAGGACGAACCTTCATGAATCCCTTCGGGTCATTGTCCACGACTTCCTGCATCGCCTCCGACAGGCCCGCGAACCGGGGGTCGTCCAGCACCCTTGGGCGGTAGGAAACGGCCTCGAGACCGGTGTTGGCACCCAGGGGAAGGGTGTCCTCATAAACGACCCCGTCCACGACTCTTTGGGTCAGGAAACTGTTCACCACGTCGAATTCATCGATCATCTGCCAGAGGGAATTCTCCGGTCCGTTGGTCAGGGAGGACCCGTAGGGCCTGTCCCAGTTGTCCGCCCGCCAGATTCGGTAGGATTCGAAATCCACTTTCTGCAGCCGGATGTCCAGGGCGTGTTCGGAAGAGTCGTCCCAATAGACGTGAACCTTGCCGTCGGTGGGCCACAACCGCAACCCGGGCGGAAGCGGGGCCATCCCGACCAGCCAATGGATTTGCGTCTCGTTGCCGAAAACTCCGGTGCAGCCGGCGGCATCCTTCAGGGAAAGATTGGGATCGTTGCAGGTCCAGCTCGGTGACGAACCGGTGAAGTCCTCGGGTCCGCAGAAATATCCATTCTGGCGAGAACATTCGAAACAGTTGTCCATGTTGAACATGGCGCATTCCAGGATTTCACCGTCGATCTCGTAATGAAAGAGATCAGCGTCGGTAATCCGGGGCTGGCCCAGGAGCCAATCCTGATCCAGGCAGGTCGCATCCATATAGTCGGGGGTAAAATTATCGAATATGTCGGAATCAAAATCCTTTCTGCACAGCATGGTTTCCCTGCCCAGAATACCCGGGTCGAAAGGGGGAGAACCGTCGATGGGTTGAACCTGGGTAATATTGTTGACGTAAATTCCGTTGTAGGTGAGCCATGCCTCGGCGCAATTGGACAGCAGGCCCTGGCCCTGGGACGGGTCGCCGAGACCTGAACCGACCACCATGGCAACCTGGAAGGTGAGGCTTTCGCCGGGTGGGAGAAGGGCGAACGGTCCGGCTGAGACCAGAAAACGGAAATCGTCCGGTCTGCCGCGGGGGGTGTCGTCGTCCCAGTCCTCGACATCTGCGCTGAGCAGTTGGTAGCGTTCCTCGTCGTTGGTCGGATCGCCACCCTGTTCGAAACTGGCCCGGCCCGAGAAGGACTGGAAGGTCCGCATTCCGACCGAAGGGGGTGCCAGAAGACCGCTGGGGTCGATGTCGTGACCCAGGAAGACAATCCCCATATAGCCTTCCAGGGGTCCGTCTTCCGCCGCGTCGTACATGTACCCCACCTGGATGGGGACCCAACCGCCATCGGAAGCCCTCACCATACCCGGAGTGCCGTGGACCTCGGGCCAGGATCCGGCCATGTCGTCGGCGGCGACTCCCCCCTTGTTGCGGGGGCCGATATCGCTGTCGGTAAAGAACCCGATGTAGACATCCTCGATGTCGGTCACTCCCACATTGTTGATGGTGTAGTCGAAACCCACGAAATCATCCACCTGGTCGTTCTCCCACTGGAAGGATGTCTGGATCACTTCGAGATTCATGGGAGTGTGGTCCGGATATCCCTCCATGGACAGGCGCGTGTTGTCGTAATTGGTCAGGACGAACATCTGGTTGCCGATTTGGCCGAAGTCTTCGTCGATCATGCCGTCGCCGTCGTCGTCCTTGTTGTTGAGGATCTCTTCGTCCACAAGACCGTCGCCGTCATCATCGGCGCCGGGTTCGGGTGCGCGGCTGCCACTGGCCTCGGAAAGTCCCGGGGGACGCGTGATCCTGCCCCCGATCGCTTCGAAGATTGTGGAATCAAGATCATCCAGGGGGGCGATTTCGTTGAGGCCGTTGCCACCACCGGTGGAGCAGAGCCGCTCACCCAGGACAATACCGCCGACCCAAAGACCCGAAGCCCAGAGATATTCGTCACCGGAGCCCGAGGGCCACTGGCAGGAGGGGGCGTCGGACCAGGGACGCGGAACGCCGAACCCGGAACCGATCAAACCGAAATTGGTGATGTTGACCTGGCATTCCCCGGCGTTCATGACGAAGGTACCATCGGTAACGAATATTCCCTGGGGGTTGTAGCCCATTTCCAGGATATCGTTTTCGGGTTCCTTCCAGGCCTGGGCGGGAATGGCGCTGATAATCATCAGCAGGAGAAGACATACCGGACCGCTCGATTTGACGACTGACTGGACACCATTGGTATGCCCAAGGTGGGTTCCTGACATGACAATCCTTTCCAATCCGGTGACGCTACCGCGGCCCCGGAAGGTATGCCCCTGAATGGAATGGAATGCCCCTGGTGGTTGACGCACAAAGGTGAGAGTCAACTGATTAACTGGTGTGGTCGCGTCAATTTAGAGAATTGGTGTTGTCCGGTCAATAGGCCGGTGTCGCAATCAGAAGCGGGGCCGGCCCATCCCGCCCGCCCCGCTTCCCGCGCGACCCGGATTCCCCGGGCCGGATTGTTCCGACCCCGTTTACAGGTTGAACCGGTTGATCCAGGTGATGATCTGGGCGCGCCGCTGGCCTTCGCTGACGGCCGAGCCGTAGGCTTTGAACTGGCCCATGATCACCGAACTTTCCTGTGGTGTGAAAGTGGCGTCCGCCGAACCGATCTGGGCCTCGGGGTAGAAGCGGACCGGGGACGTCAAGGTCCGGTCCTCGCCGATCAACCGGTCGTTCTCGTAGATGGACATGCCTTCGGTCTGCGAGAAGCGGAAGGTGTAGAGAAACCAGTTGTAGGGCCCGCCCGAGGGCGCGCGCAGGGTCTGGTTGGGCCCGTGGGACATGAAGATTTCCTGGGCGTCGGCATCGTAGCCAAGGGCCAGGTACTCGTTGGGGGTGTCACTGGCTCCCCAGGCCAGGTGGCGGATCCCGCTGCCGCCCGAAGGCCGGTAGACCACGAAAATCGTATAGTCGGTGCCTTCGAATCCCCGCCCGTCGTATTTCAACTGGCCGCTTTCGGTGCCGGCGGTGCTGTTGCCCTTTCCGAAATAGACCGCGCCCTCGGTGTCGCTGATGTAGGTGTCGCCCCAGAATCCGCACACGTCGGCGTTGGTCGGGGTGGCCGGAATCGCGCTGGGGAATTTACTGGTCCACCTCTTGACGAAGGGCACGCGGGACTCGGTCGTCCCGTAGATGAAATCCATGCCGTGGTTGCCGTCGAACCAGACGATGGGGTTCTCGATGCTGTCCTCGATGGGCACGCATTCCTTGACCGTGTAGCGCGTGGCCACCTTCACCGCGATGCTTCGTTTGTCCTTCAGCGCCCGTAGCGAGTAGACCAGCGGAACGCCGGTGAGGTAGTCGGCGCCCTGGGTCAGGAATTCGCGCACGGCGCCGAAATCGCCGTTGAAGGTGTTCAGGGCCAGTGCCTGGTCGCCGCCCATGGCATGGACCTTGACCTTGACCTCGCTGAGGTCCTTCACGTAGGTGGCCTCGGCCTCGATCGATCCGCCCGCCGCGGCGGCGTTGTACGAGGCCTGGATGGCGGCCTCGATCTCGGTCTCGGTCTGGGTCGATTCGACCAGGATGTAGAACCGCCGCCCGTAGGTCACCGAGGCGATGTAGGCCGCGGGGTTGCCGGGTCCGACGAACGGTTCCAGATCCTCCGGCGTCACTTCGGGAGCGAAAACATCGGCGTCGCTGACCGGGTCGTCGTAGTCCATCTGGTAGAAGGTCTGGTTCAGCACCACGACCACCCGGTTGTAACGCGTATCCGATTCGAAGGACATGCGGGCGTTGAAATCCGTGGTCAGGGTGGACACGTTGACGCCCAGCGAGGCCGCCATCTGTTCGCGCGACTGGACCTTGTAGGTGTCGACGTTGAAACGTGCCGGAATGACACCGGTGTTGGCGGCCAGGATGTCGTTGGCCGCCTGCCTTACCTTGGACCGGGACATTTCGTCGACCCGGGCGCTCACGCCGCTCGATCCGTTCAACAGGTCGATGGAAATCGAGCCGCCGGCCCGCCGGACGATGATCGGCTCCGGCGTGGCGCTCGAAAGGGTGGCGCCCTGCAGCAGGTTGCCGGGATAGACGATGTTGTGGTTGGCGTTGAAGCCGGCGTACTCGGGGGGCGCTCCGACGAAATCGTAGGTCTTTTCGCTGCAGACCCAGAAGGTGCCGTCGGGGCCGGGTTCGGGTTCGGACCTTTCTTCCACCACTTCATTTTTGGGCACGGGCTGTTCGAAGTCGCCTCCGGAATTGAGGACCTCCGTGAATTCGCCGTTGTTGTTGCCGCCGCCGGGATCCAGGGGATTGTCGTCGCTGCCGCAACCGGCAAAGGCGAACATAAGAAGGAACATGAACGTCAGGGTGACCCGTAGGCTGAACTTCTTTTCGGGCCGCGCGATTTGGGTATTCATTTTAGTTGCCTCCTGGCCGGCGCAGGGGGGAGGCCCTGGGCCGCCCGGCTGGGGAATCGTTTCTGTCATGCCGGGACGCGCAGGAATTGAGAAATGTGATCAAAATATATTAAAAATAACATAAGATGTTTTATTTCAAGCAATTAAAATTGGAATATATAAGAATAAGTGCCGCTCTCAACATGCGTCCAACTGAACAACCGCTGCAAATGAGAAGTATTTTTTCCTTGCACATGACACGTAAGGGTGACATAATGTAACCTAAGGGTTACAGTAATCCGTCAAACCGTGTTTTGAGAGGGGAGCCTACCATGGTCGCAACCGAATCCCACGTTGGCCTGAAATCGACTTCCGAACTCGACGCTCTTGACCGGTCGCGTCGGCACATGCTCATTGCAGTGGTCGCAACCTCCACCCTGTGGCTGGTGCCCCAGATATTGCGGAGCGCATTTGACGAAGGGCTGCCCCAGGTGCTGAACATTGCCCTGATAGTGGCCGGGGTGGTTGGTGCGCTGGCCTATGTATTCTTCATGTTGCGGTTCCACCGCTTCCAGAAGCGAATTCTCGGCGATCCCGGTTTGCGGGAGCGGCTCGACGACGAGCGGGTGCTCATACTACGCAAGGAGGCGATCTACCGCGGTTGGGTTATCCTGGTTCTGGCCGTTGGGCTGGGAGTAGCCGTGGCGCCTTTCGCGGACCTTCCGGACCAGGCCATACTTCTGACCCTGATGCTTCTGGCCGTGAATTCACCCATCCTGTTCTTCCTGGTTCTGGATCGGGGTTGAATCATGACCCATCCACAGCTGTGTAATCGCCTGAAAGTGCTAAGAGCGGAAAGGGACTGGACCCAGGCTGACCTTGCCGATGCGGTGGGTGTCTCGCGCAAGACCATCAACACCATCGAGCGGGGGGTGTTTGCTCCCTCTGCGGTGCTCGCCTTACGGATTGCCGGGGTGTTCGAAGTCGCGATGGAGGAGGTCTTTGCGCTGGTGGACAATTCTCCGGATTTGTAACGTGTGGATCTCCAATTGATCAGGACATTTTAATTATGGATGGCGCATCATCAGGCCTTTGATGATTGGGTACCTGTTATCACAAAATATAAACCCCGCTAAAAGGGGATGGAGTCATGTTACGTTCAATTGCCCTCTTTCTGTTGTTCAGCGCAATGTTCGCCACCGCGGCCATGGCCGGGGAGACCTGGCGGCCGTGGGGGATCATCAGGGTGGATTCATGTTATAATGATTGGCGGAATCAACCGGCTGCCCACCTTTGCCTCGAAGGACGCAACCCCGGATGGCGAACCGTTTTCCGCCAATAATGAGCTGGATTCTGCTGGTGTTGGTCCTTCCATGCCTGTCGCAGGCCGCCGAATACACCGTGACCGGCGACTGGCGCATGATCGAGGACTACTTCCTGCCCCTGCCGCCCGGCGCCGAAGAGGGCGCCATCCGTGTGACGGTCACCGCGGACCGGCCCATCGACCTGGTGGGCGCCGATCCGGCCTTCGTGCGCGAAGACGCCTTCACCTTCACCACGGTTTTCCCCTGGAACTGGACCGAGCCCCGGACACCGGGTTTTTCCGATGACCTGGGGGATACCACCTACATTCTCGTTGCTCCCCAAACTCCGCGCCCATTCAATCCTGGAGCCCACGACATTCCCGTCGTCAGCATCACCACCGACCGCGCGGGTCTGTGGGACGCCGGGACAGGCATCTACGTGGTCGGCAATTACATCAATTTCGACCAGCGCGGCGGCGCCTGGGAACGCGAGGCGACCTTCCAGTATTTCGAACCCGGAATAGGCCTGGTGGTGGATGAACCGGTCGGCCTGCGCATCCATGGGGGTTTCAGCCGCTACTACCATCAGAAGGGTCTGCGGATCTACTTCGACGATTACGGCCTGGCGGACCAGATCGAGCACCCGTTTTTCCCCACCGGCCCGACCACCTTCCGCCGCCTGATCTGCCGCGCCAACCGCTTCGACAGTGTCGCGGTCAACACCAACATCGCCGAAGGGTTGATGGGCGACCTGGGCCACGCTTACAGCCGCCATCGTTTCATCGCCGTGTACCTGAACGAGGAATACTGGGGCGCCTACAACCTGCGCGAACGCCTGGACGACGAGTTCTTCGAACATAACTGGAGCCTGGCGCAGAAGGGCGACTGGAACTTCATCAAGGACGGCGACGAAGAAGAAGGCAGCGCCGCGGGATGGTGGACTTTCCTGGCATCATTCGGGGATGTGACCAATCCCGCGGACCCGGCCTGGTTCGACGAGGTGCGCCGGACCATGGACCTGGCCAGCTACATCGACTGGCAGCTGATCAACTTCTTCCTGGTGCCCGGCGACAACGGGTTCACCTGGAATCTGGCGCTCTACCAGCCCGGCGATCATCCCTGGCGCTTCGTGATGTGGGACGAGGATCTGATCATGCATCCCGATGACATCGCGGCGGACATGTTCAGTTTCTTCACCGCCGACGGTCCCGATGAATGGGCCGCACGGCAGGCCCCGTCGGATGTCCGCCCCTGGACGCCCGAGCAGCAGGAATGGCTGACCATGTTCCGCACGCTGCTGGGCAATCCGGATTTCCGTTCGTTGTTCCGGTCCCGTTACGAATACCTGATCACGCAGGTCCTGACCCCGGAAGCCCTGATCGCTCGGCTGGACGCGCTGGCTACCGAACAGGGGCCGGAAATACCCGGCCAGGCCGACAGGTGGGAAGGCTTCCAGGTCGACTGGTACGAGGCTAATGTCGAACGGACCCGTCAGTGGATCATTGACCGCCACCCGTATTTCCTGACGCACGCCGATCGGTTCTTCGCCGAATGGCCCGCCCCGGAATGGCCGGGAACTTACCAGGGTCTTGTGATCAATGAGATCATGCCGCTCAACGAATCCACCATCACCGATGAAAGCGGCGACTTCGACGCCTGGGTCGAGTTGTACAACAGCGGGCCTTTGCCAATCAACCTGACGGGCGTCCAGATGTTCACCGATTTGACCTGGCCCCAGCTGTGGGTGATGCCGGCGGTCATGATCCGTCCTGGAGAACATCTTTTGGTGTGGCTTGACGGTCAGCAAGCCGAAGGTCCTCTCCATACTCCCTTGACCATGCAGCCCCGGGGCAACACCATTCGGCTGTCCGCTCCCGTGGCGGCGGGAAGTTGGCCCATTGATGGCGGCCAATACGGGGACGTGATGGCCGACCATTCGGTGGGCCGTTCCAGGGACGGCGCTTTTGAATGGGTATCCTTGGCGGAACCCACACCCGGCGGGCCCAACAGCGGTCCGATCATCCACCCTGGCCCCGTGCCGAGCGCGGTGGTCCTGCAGGACAACTATCCCAACCCCTTCAATTCGGAAACCAACATCATCTTCGGTTTGCCCACCGGCCAGAACGTGCGGATCAGCGTGTTCGATGCTCGCGGCCGCTTTATAACCACGCTGATCGACGGCCACCGGGATGAGGGATTCCATCCCGTCAAATGGGACGGGACGGATAATGCCGGCCGTGCGGTCGCTTCGGGGGTCTACTACGCGAGGTTGGAAAGCGGCGGCGGGAATCTGACCAATACCATGACCCTGATCAGGTAGGCATTTCCGCCATGCGGGTCTCGATCCACTCGGAAGCCTGCTGATTGATTTCCCCGGCTTTTTTCCCTTCCGGATCGATCACCGGGCCGATGGCCATGGTGATGACTCCGGGCCTGATCGGCCAACCGCTCTTGGGCCAGAAGACGCCTGCGTTGTGGGCCACCGGGACCACGGGGTAGCCGCTGCGGGCGGCGAGCATGGCGCCGCCGGGATTGTACTTGCCGCTCTGGCCGGGCACCGTCCGCGTCCCCTCGGGGAAGATGACCACCCACAGTCCTTTGGCCAGCCGGTCCTCGCCTTTTTCGATCACCTGTTTCAGGGCTTTGGTGCCGCCCTTGCGGTCGATGGCGATCGACCCGGCCAAAGCCAGCCCCCAGCCGAAAATGGGGATCCACATCAGGATTCTTTTCAGGACCCAGGTCTGGGGGGGAAAGATCAGCTGCAGGGTGAAGGTTTCCCAGGTCGACTGGTGCTTGCACAGGATGATCCCGTTTTTATCCGGGATGTTTTCCCTGCCGACGACTTCATGGGTCAGACCGCAGGTGATGCGAAGCCAGGCGATGATGGCCCGTCCCCAGGCGGCGAGGAAGCGGTTGCGCGGCAACTGGGACATGAACAGGCTGACCGCGAACCC
>JBDLKA010000010.1:0-58621 GCA_039714075.1 Candidatus Krumholzibacteriota bacterium
TTCTGGTTACCCTGGTCATCAGGGGCATCAGGGGCATCAGGGGCATCCTGGGCTTGAGTTCCGGCCTCCTGCTTGAGCAGTTTGGGTTCGGCGCCGGGCAGTTTGGCGGCGACATGGACGATGCGCTGCACCGTGGTCGCCAAAGTCGCCACCGCCAGGAACCAAAGGGCCAGTTCCACGGCCCAGCGGCCCAGCAGCAGGGCCACCGTCAGGATGATCACCCGCTCGGTCCGCTGCAGGAACCCCACGTTACAGGTTTCCCCCACGCCTTCGGCGCGGGCCCGGACATAACTCGTGGTCAGGCTGCCCACCACCACCCAGGTGATCAGGACCAGGGCCACGGCGTCGCCGCCGTAGGGCCGGGTGGCGAAATACCAGGTCAGCCCCGCGAAAAGGAAGGCCTCGCCCAGGCGATCGAAGCAGGAGTCGAGGAAGGCTCCGCGGCGGGAAACCGTTCCCTGCATCCGGGCCAGATCGCCGTCGAGCATATCGAAGCCGGACCCGACGGCAAACACGATGGCCCCGAAAAAGAGTGCCCCCTGCGCCACGATCCAGCCGGAAACGGCGGTGATGAACAGTCCGACGAGGGAAACCGTCAACGGGGTCAAACCCAACCCGTCCAGCATCAGGACCAGGGGCCGCAGCCTGCCGCGGGCGGAATCCTTGATTTCCGTGAAACCCATCATTGTCCTCCTGTTTCTCCGGCTGCGGTCAGCCGTCTTCCGCCCAGTCCCTGCAGGACCATGACCAGTTCGCCCTTGAGTCGCCGGCCCGTCAGGATTTCCAGCAGATCCTCCGCGGTCCCCCGCAGGGTCTCTTCATGGATTTTAGAAATTTCCCGCGCTACGGCCACCTGCCGAGCGGGAGCCAATTCGCCCAGGATCTCCAGGGTCGAGCGGATCCGGTGGCAGGATTCGAAGATCAAAACCGTTCCCGGTTCTTCCAGGGCCATGGCCAGGAATTTCCGCCGCTGACCTTTTTTCCGCGGCGCGTAACCCAGGTAAAGGAAACGGTCGGGCGAATAGCCCGACATCACCAGGGCCGTCACCGTGCTCGAGGGCCCGGGAATCACCGTCCAGGGCAGATCCTCCTGGAGCAGGGTCCGGGTCAGGGTGAAGCCGGGATCCGAGATGCAGGGCATGCCCGCATCCGAAACCACGGCCACCTTTTCACCCTCCTTCAACCGGGCCACGATGACCGGAACCACTTTGACCTTGTTGTGGTCATGGTAACTGGCCAAGGGGACCTTGATACCGAAACGGTCCAGCAGCCGGCGCGTGTGGCGTGTGTCCTCCGCGAAAACGATATCGGCCGCGGCGAGCACGGCCAGGGCCCGCAGGCCGATGTCCCCCATGTTCCCGATGGGCGTGGCCACCAGATGGCACCGGCCGCCGGGAAAATCCACTTCGGGCAGGGGCACCTGGATCAATGAAAGCCCCCGTCGGTAAAGGCTTCTCCAGGAGGCTCGGCTTCGGGACGACCCGCTTCCAGTTCGTCGGGGTGGACCCGGCCCGGAAATTCCGCCACCGGCGGCGCCGCCCGCTTGAAGGCCATGGCCCGGACCCGGCCGGCCACCCGGTCGATCAGGTCGGGCGCGAAGCCCAGGGTTTCCAGCTGCTTCGGCCCCAGGCCCTGATCGATCATGTGGACCAGCAGTCGATCGACTTCCGCATAGGTATAACCCAACTCGTCCTCGTCCGCCTGACCTTCCCACAGATCCGCGCTCGGGGCCTTGGCCAAGACCGCACGGGGCAGCCCCAGGTGGTCGGCCAACAGCCTGATTTCGGTCTTGTAGAGCCGGCCGACCGGGTTCAAGGCGCAGGCGTTGTCGCCGAACAGGGTCGTGTAGCCGAGCAGGGCCTCGGTGCGGTTGCCCGTACCCAGCACCAGCGACCCGTCGCGGGCCGAGACGTCGTACAGGACGATCATGCGGCAGCGGGCCATCACGTTGCCCCGGCGGACCTGTTCCGGCGCGGGGATGCCGGCCAGAAACGCGTCGGCCATCGGCGTGATTTCGACCTTCTCGGTTTTCATGTCCAAAACCGAGGCCACCGCCGCCGCGTCGGTCAGCGACGCCGCGGAACTGGTGGCATAGGGCATCATCACCCCCAGCACCTTGTCCGCCCCCAGGGCCTGCACGGCCAGGCCCGCGGCCACCGCGGAATCGATCCCGCCGGAAAGACCCACGACCAGGGAATCCCGGCCCGCGGCCCGCATGGTCTCGCGAATGAATTCCGCACAGCGGGCGGCTGCCTCCTGTGGCGCGACAGCCCAGTCCGGGCGTTCCGGTTCCATGTTCATATCGCCGTCTTCCTCCTGGAATCCAACCCCGGTTCAGGGGCCATGACCCGGCCAATTTTTCAACTGCGCCGCCATGCGCCGGGCAGGAACAATACCAGTACCGTGAAAATCTCCAACCTGCCGATCAGCATGAACAGCACCAGGAGCCACTTTTCCCAGCCCAGCATGCAGGAGTAGTTGCTCGCCGGACCGACCAGACCCAGGCCCGGACCGATGTTCCCCAGGGTGGCGGCCGTGGCCCCCACGCTGGTCACGATGTCCCGGCCTCCCATGGTCAGGATCAGGACCCCCGCAATATACACCACCATGTAGAGCAGGAAAAAGCCGAGAACGTTGGTCAAGAGCGACGGGGAAAGAGCCCGGTCGTTGAACCACAGGGTAAACACGCCCCGGGGGTGCAGCATCTTTTTCAGTTCCATCTTGGCGTGGCGCAAAAGGATGAACACCCGCATCACCTTGATGCCCCCGCCCGTCGAGCCGGCGCAACCTCCGACCGTCATCAGGACCAGCAGGACGGCGTGGCCCAGCGGCGGCCATTGCAGGTAGTCGGCGGTGCCGAATCCCGTGGTCGTCAGGATGGAGACGATCTGGAACAGCGCGTGCCGCAGGGTGTCGTGCCAGGAAGGATAGAAATGGATCGAGACGAGCATCACGGTGAGCATCAGGGAACCGGCCAGCACGATCGACGAGTAGAACCGGAATTCCTCATCCCGCGGATAAACCCGCCACCGGCCCGTCAGGGCCAGGTAATGCAGGGAAAAATTGGTTCCCGCCAGGAACATGAACACGATGATGATCCATTCCACGGCCGGCGTCGCGTAGCCGCCGACACTGGCATTGTGGTTGCTGAACCCGCCGGTGGCCATGGTGGCGAACGAATGGCAGACGGCATCGAAGGGCCCCATGCCGGCGATCATCAGGGCGGCGATCTCGAGGACGGTGAAAAGAAAATAGACCGCCCACAGGAGCTTGGCCGTCTCGCGGATGCGGGGCGTCAACCGTTCGGCCACCGGTCCGGGGACCTCGGCCCGGAAAAGCTGCATGCCGCCGACCCCGAGCAGGGGCAGGATGGCCACGGCCAGCAGCACGATCCCCATGCCGCCCAGCCAGTGGGACAGCGCGCGCCAGAAAAGGGTGCCGTGGCTACGGCTTTCTATGTCGGTGAGAATGGACGCCCCGGTGGTTGTGAAACCCGAAATGGACTCGAAGGCCGCGTCGGTGAACGAGGGGATCTGGCCGCTGAGCCAGAAGGGCAACGCGCCCAGCAGACCCACGCATAGCCAGCCGAAAGCCACCACCGCAAAACCTTCGCGGATGCGAAGGTCGGGCGCATCGCGGAGGATGACCAGGGTGCCCCCGCCGACCACCGCGCCGATGCCCGCGGAAATCAGGTACCAGACCCAGTCGCCTTCCCGGTACAGCAACGACACCAGGGCCGGCAGCACCAGGCAGCCGGCGGTGACCAGCATCAGGAAGCCCAGGACCTTGACGACGGACCGGATATTCACGATTCGCCGCCGGCGAAGAATTCCGCGACCTCGTCCACCGCGTCCGGCAGGGCGAAAACGACCACCTCGTCGCCCGCGGTCAGGATCGTATCACCGCGTGGGGTAACGACCCGGCCCCGCTTGAGCACCGCCCCGATGACGGCGTGGCTGGGAAACCGGAGGTCCATCAGCTTGTCCCCCAGCCAGGAGCACTTGTCGCCCACGCGCAGCTGCAGGATTTCCGCGCCGGTGTGCCCCAGGTTCTCCGCGTCGATGACCGCGCCCCGCTTGACGAAGCGGCCGATCCAGGTCGAGGTGGACAGCCGGGGTGAAATCGCCGAATCCACTCCCAGAAGCGGCAGCAGGGGCACGTAATCCGGCCGGTTGACCAGGCAGACGGTCTTGCCCGCCCCGTGGTGGCGCGCCAGAAGGCAGGCCATGATGTTCGTTTCCTCGTCGCTGCTTACCGAAACGAACCCGTCCATTTCGCTGACGCCTTCGCTTTCCAGCAGCTCGGTGTCCGAGCCTTCGCCGTGCAGGACCATCGCCTTGCGGAGCTGCTCGGACGCGCGCCGGCATTTCTCCTCGTTGCGGTCGATGATCTTGACCTTGACCCCGGCGGCCAGGAGATCCCGGGCCAGCTCGCGCCCCATGGCGTTGGCCCCGACGATCATCACCCGGGACAGACGCCGCTCGGCGGAACGGAAATAGATGAGGGAGCGGTCGACGGTCCGCCGGGTGCCGGCCAGGAACACCTGGTCGTCGGCCATGATCACCGTGCCCCCGTCCGGGATGAGGGTTTCCTCGCCACGGACGATCGTTGTCACCAGGGCGATGTTGCTGCCCAGGGTCCGGTTGATCTCGGCCAGGGTCAGTCCTTCCACCTTCGACCCCGGTTCCACCCGCGCGCCGATGATGCGAACCTTCCCCCCCGCGAATTCATGGACTTCGGTGGCCCCGGTCTGGAACAGGACCTCGCGGATGGCGTGAACCGCCTCGTGCAGGGGGTTGATGGCCAGATCGATTCCATCGAGCAGCAGCCGGTGGTCCTGGTAGAAGTGCTCCTGGCGGACCCGGGCGACCTTGACCCGGGCGCCCAGGGCGTGGGCGGTCTGGCAGGCGATGATGTTGATTTCGTCCCGGTCGGTGACGGCCGCGAACAGGTCGCAGTCCTTCATCCCTATCTCGTTCAAAACGGAAGGGCTGACCCCGTTGCCGACCACGAACCGGCAATCCAGGTGCTCGCTGACCTTGTCCACCTGTTCCTGGTCCATCTCCACCAGGATCAGGTCGTGTTCCCGGCGGGTGATGATCCGGGCCAGCTGGAAGCCGACCGCCCCGGCACCGATAATGACGATTTTCACGACCCGGCTCCCGTGAATGAGTTGAGGACCTCGACGGCGCGGTCGATATCCGCGTCTTCATGTTCGAGATGGGGAACCAGCCTGACCCGGCCCGGTCCGAAACCCACCCCCAGCACGCCGCAACCTTCCAGGTGGCCCAGGAGGGTCTCGTCCTGACCCTGGCCGGCCACATCGATGATCACGATGTTGGTGTCCACCGGATGATTCACCTTCAGGCCCGGATGGTCAAGTCCCATAGCCAGGGCCCGGGCATGGGCGTGGTCCACCGCCAGTCTGTCCAGGTGATGTTCCAGGGCGTAGAGGCAGGCCGCGGCCAGGATTCCCGCCTGGCGCATGCCTCCACCCAACATTTTGCGGAAGCGGTGGGCCCGGACGATGGTCGCCGCGTCGGCGGCCAGGACCGAACCGACCGGGGCGCCCAGAGCCTTGGAAAAACACACGCTCACCGAATCCACCGGGGCGGCCAGGTCGGCCAGGGACAAACCCGTCGCCACGTGGGCGTGCCACAGACGCGCGCCGTCCAGATGCACCTTCAAGTCCCTGGCGCGGGCTTCGCGGGCAATCTCCACCACGCTGTCCTGGGGCATAATCCGCCCGCCGGCCCGGTTGTGGGTGTTTTCCAGACACACCATCGCCGGCACGGCGCAGTGGACGTTGTCGGGGTTCAGCGCCGCGGCGACCAGGGGCCAGTCAAGCAGGCCGCCGGGAGCCGGGACGCAGGTCACCAGCAATCCGCTCAGGGCGGCGGGTCCGCCGGCTTCGTACCGGTAGATGTGGGCGCCGTCCTCCAGGACGATCTGGTCGCCCGGCCGCGTCTGGGCCCGCAGGGCCAGCTGGTTGCCCATGGTCCCGCTGGGTACGAACAGGGCGGCTTCGGTGCCCAGCATTTCCGCGACCACGTCCTGCAGCCGGTTGACGGTGGGATCGTCACCGAAGACATCGTCGCCGACCTCGGCCTCGGCCATCGCCCGGCGCATGCCCGCGGTGGGGCGCGTCACGGTGTCGCTGCGCATATCGATCGGTTTTGTGGATGGGAAAGGGGATGCCATGATTCCACCCCGGGGGTTGAGGTCGAAACAGAAAGAACCGGCATTCCGGTTCAGAAGCCGGAAAACCGGTTCAAAGGATCATCGTCAGGTTCCCCGCAGGATGACGAAAACATCAACCCGCGGCGGCGACCTTGTCCTTCAACATCTTGGACACCTTGAAGACGGGAACCTTGCGCGACGGAACAGGTACGGCCTCGCCGGTGCGGGGATTCCGTGCCATGCGTTCCTTGCGTTCCTTGACCTTGAAGGTTCCGAAGCCGCGAATCTCCAGATGCTGACCGTTGACCAGCAGATCCCCGATCTTTTCCAGGAAAAGATCCACCGTTTCGGCAACTTCCTTCTTGGTCAGACCAGTCCTTTGCGCGATGTCCTCAACGATATCGGCCTTGGTCATGACTACCCTCCTACTTTCCTCCGTTACACCCCTTACATCTCGGGATTCTGATAGCATGTAACAGCATAAACCATGAGATGTCAAGGGCTTTATGTCTCCCGGACCCTTCCCGGGTGCTACCGTGCGGCCCCGGGATCAGGAACGGGCAAGATGCATGATCCGGACGGCCCCGGTGTCGCAAACCGGCAGAGCGCAGGATGCCTCCTGAGTTCCCATGACTCCCCCCGGCTCCTCCAGCGATCTCCTAATTGATTGTTTTTTAATGGTTTTAAGTTGTTCGACTTACGGCTTCGGCTATTGGCACCCGCTTTGCAATTGGCTCGCCTGAGAATGTGGCCGGAAGGGCAGTCAACAAACAACTGTGCCACAGCTACGGATCCCTTTCGGCCCATTCCAAAACCATCGGGCAACTTAGCGAACTTTGAAGGAGGACCATAATGGTCAGCAACAAGATGATCGTGACTTTCATGCTCATCGCCGCCGCAGCGCTGGTGTGCACCGGCTGCAGCGACGACAGCCCCGTCACCCCCCCGCCTGCGATTGACACCGCTCCTCCGGCCGTTCCGGCCAACCTGAGCGTGGATCATGCCGCGGATACCGCCGTCATCAACTGGGATCTGAGCACCGTCGATACCGACCTGGCGGGCTACATCGTGACTAGGGAAAATGGTGGCGCCACTGAAACCCTGATCGGCACCCCGGCGCTTATCTCCAGCTACGAGGACGAAAGCCCTCTGCCCGGCCTCACCCTGTACCACGTCTACTCCGTGGACTATACGGGTAACGAGAGCGCCGTGGCGACCGTCAGTCTGACGATCATCCAGGGTCACCAAATCCTGGACCTGAACAACTAGCAGCTTGAGCCGGAGATGGTTCCCGTTCGCTGGGTGATCAAAAAGACCCTCCGTCACCAGACGGAGGGTCTTTCCGGTTAAAGGGAACCTCAACGACAGGAAGAACACCACATGAAGGCATTGATGATTACGGCAGCCATCCCCCTGGCCCTGGCCATGGCCGGCTGCACCGACACCACGGCTCCGACGGCTCCGGCCCCGGAGTTGCCCCTGATCGACACGGCCCCACCCGCAATTCCGACCGGGTTATGGGCCACCCCGACCGAACGCTACTCCGTCAAGTTGGCCTGGGATCCCAATACCACCGATTGGGACATCAAAGGCTACCTTGTCTACCGGCTGGCTTTCGGCCATGTATACCCCCTGACCACCGAGCCGACGAGCGAACCCAGGTACGTCGACAAGGACCCCCTGGACGGACCCTGCCTTTATGCCGTGACCTCGATCGATGAGGCGGGCAACGAAAGCGGGTGGATCCAGATCCGTTACAATTTCGAACGGGAAGACGCGGTACCCAGGGCCGAGTAGAACCGACTTCAGGGCCCGCCCAGGCGGGCCACTGTTTCGGCGATCTGCAGGAACGGATTGATGACGGCCATGATGGCCCCCGAGAACAGGCCCCCCACCGGCGTGTACCTGACCAGCATCAGGAAACCGATCACGATCAGCATGCCGTAGCGCCGCAGATTCTCGTAGTTGGCCCGGGCTTCGTAGGGAAGGAACCGGCTGAGAATCCAGCTTCCGTCCAACGGCGGCAAGGGCAGCAGGTTGAACACGGCCAGGACCACGTTGATCATCACCCCGGTCTGGAACATCGTGAAAAGGAACATCACCAGGGAAGGCTCGGCGGGACGGCCGTAGGCCGCCGGGGGATATCCGCCGATGGCCAGCGTCAGTCCCAGAAGGACCGAAAAAACCAGGGCCAGCAACAGATTGCTGACCGGACCGGCGGCCGCGACTTTCGGGTGATCGTCCATGGGGTTGTTCAACCGGCCGGGATGAACGGGCACCGGTTTCGCCCAGCCGAACATGATGCCGCCGGTAAAGGACAGGAGCAACGGAACGACGATGCTCCCCACCGGGTCGATATGGGGCAAAGGATTCAGGGTCAACCGGCCCGCGTCATGAGCGGTGGGGTCGCCCAGCTTCCAGGCGGTCCAGCCGTGGGCGACCTCATGCACGACAATGGAAAAAACCAGGACCAGGATTTTTACGGCGATTAGTTCCAAACCAAACCTTCTTTTCCGGTTATTTGTCGATCCGCCTCCGGCCGGAAAGGCCCAGCCAGGCTTCCCAGACCTCGTCCACACCGATGCCTTCCATCCAGCCGAATTCCCCGCCCCTGCGGTCGGGAACCTGCTCCCGGCTGCGGACCATCCCGACCTCGGGAGCGGGCGGTTTCCAGAGCGCCGGGTTCGTCGGTCCGAACAGGGCCACGGTGGGCACCCGCAGCGCGCCGGCCATGTGCATGACCCCGGTGTCGTTGCAGAGGAAACGGTCGGCCAGTTGCAGCAGGGCCGCCCCCACGCCCACCGGACACGCCGGGGCGATTCCGATTCCATTGCCCATTTCGTCACCAAGCAGTTCGACCAGCTCGGCCAACGGCTCCCGGTCGGCGGGCCCGTGAAGGATCAGGACCTTGTTGCCGGCGGCCGTGGCCCGCCGCACGATCTCGGCAAACCCGGCGGCGGGCCAGATGTTCTGCTTTTTCCCCGCCCCCGGATGAACCGCCCAGAATCCCGGAGTCAAACCGAGATCGGTCAGGATGCGCCGGGCGAAGGCGGTTTCCTCTGCAGAGGGCGCCACCACCGTGGAATGATCGTCCGTGGTGATCCCGATGGCGCGCAGGGGAACCAGGTTATGTTCCACCGCATGCACCTCCTGCCGCGGATCCGACGGCATCACCAGGGAAAAGGCGTGGCGGCTGATGTCCCAGTCGAAAGGTTCGCTGTCGCCGCCGACCACGTACCGGGCGCCCGAAGCCAGGGCGATGGCGGAACTGGTCACCGAAAAGGAAACGCTGCTCAGGACAAACGCCACCTCGGCGCGGTAGTTCCGCAGCCAACCCACGAAGGAGAACAGCAGGCCGGGACGGCGCCACATTTTCCGGTCGAAGGTGACCACGTGATCCAGGTGGGGATTGTGCCGCACGACTTCGACGTTCACCGGAGCGGTGACCAGGGCCAGTTCCGCCGCGGGCCAGGTTTCCCGGATCGCCCGCAGGGCCGGAGTGGCGCAGACCATGTCCCCCATCTGGTTGTGCTGGCGGACGATCAGGATTCGGCGCGGCTTCAGGGCCACCAGTTCCGCCGGAGACAACGCGGGCCGCCGGGACAGCCGGGCCATCAGGCTGCTGACCTGGCGTTTCAGGGTGCGATTCATGATGCGATTCATGATGTGTTCATGATGTTTAAGGGATGCGTGCTCATGACTCCATGCTGATGCGGGAATTGGCACACCCCTTGCGATCCTCGGGGTTCATGCCGGTTTGTTCCGGCGGCCGCAACCGGCCGCCGGGCCCGGCCGTCACCGGGAGAATGTCATATGGGCCGATTCGGCCGCTTCAGCCGTCAAAACAACTGGACCACCACCGGCCTGACCCTGGCGTACCTGGTCGGCCTGGCCCTGGGGTTCTACGAGATGACTGCCAAATCCCCTGGCCTGCTGGACAGGCCCCTGCCGGGCTGGTGGGCCACCGACCGGGCCGAAAGGACCACCCGCTGGAATCCTCCCACGGGGTTTCTGCCCCTGGACAAGCTGCTGCACGAGGGTGAAGAGGCGATCAGGTTCTACCGCATTCTCGCCCGACCCTAAGCAACCCCCCGCGGGGATCAGCCGCGGTATCCCCGGCTGGCCTTGCGCTCTTCCAGATCCCCCAACAACGCCAGATAGGCTTCGTGCCGCCAGGCCGGAATGACCCCCTGGGCCACCCTCGCCTTGATCCCGCACTGGGGTTCGTCGCGGTGAAGACAGGTCCTGAATCTGCATTCGGCGCCGCCTTCGGCGAAGTCCGGAAAATAATCCCGGACCTGCTCCGGATCAATGTCCCAGGGATCAAATCCGCGGATTCCGGGAGAATCGGCGATAAAGCCCCCGTTCTCCAGGGGAAAAAGTTCGGTGCGCGTGGTGGTGTGGCGGCCCAGGCCGGTTTTTTCCGTGACCTCGTTGACGCGCAGTTCGAGGCCAGGCTGAATGGCGTTCAGCAAGGTGCTCTTGCCGACCCCCGAAGCCCCGATCAACAGGGAGATGCGGTCGGTCAGGACGTCCTGGAATTCCTTCACCCCCTGGCCCGTGGTGGCCGAGGTCCGGATGACCCGGTAATCCAGGCCGGCGAAATAATCCCCTTTTTCCAGTTCTTCCGCATGCTCGGCGGGGTCCGATATCAGGTCGCATTTGTTCAACACCAGCACCCCCTGAACGCCGAACCTTTCGGCGGCCACGAGCAGGCGGTCCACGAATCCGGACTGGGGCGCCGGTTCGCGGAGGGACTGGACGGCCACCACCTGATCCAGGTTCGCCATCAGGACCTGTTCGGTGCGGCCCCCGCTGCGGCGGGCCGCCAGCCGGGAGATCCGGTTGCGCCGGGGCAGGACTTCCTCGATGACCCCGGTGGGATTTTCGGAGTCGGAATCCAGGGCCAGGAACCGGACCCGGTCACCGACCACGGCCACGGTCTGGACCTGGCGCGGCCCTTTCTTCAAGCGTCCCCGCACCTTGCATGACCACACCAGTCCCGACGCCGCCACCAGACAGCGTCCGGAGGTGGCCCGGATGACGATTCCTTCCCGGGTCCCGTCGTGAGCGGCCGGCGATCCGGAACCCGTCCCGTTTCCGTCATGGACCTCGATTTCGCACCTCCTGGGCGGACCTCCGCAAGGCATCAACCACCGCTTCGGCCCGCATTCCAGCTTGTTAAACCAACTTCAATGGGTTAGCTTTTTGCAGTTATGGAGTCGTAGCACAAATCCCTCGTTGACTCAAGGTGGTACGCGGATTATGGACATCGCCGAGGTTCTCAAACACACCTCACCCGACCTCTTCATTTCAGACCTGGAAGCTGTTGACAAATCCTCCGCCCTGGCCGGACTCGTCGAAGGCCTCATCTCCGGAACGGACATCAAGAATCCCGACACCATTATGCAGATGCTGCAGAGCCGGGAAAACCTGGGCAGCACCGCCGTGGGTCCGGGGATCGCCTTCCCGCACGGCCGTACGCTGGCCGTCCAGCGCCTGAGCATCCTGATAGCCCGCTGTCCCAACGGTGTGGACTTCGATTCCGAAGACGGCAACCCGACCAACCTGTTCTTTGTCCTGATCGCTCCTCCCCAGGATACCGGGCATCAGTACATCAAATCCCTGGCCGCCCTCATCGACCGTGTCCAGGACGCGGACCTGCGTGAAAAACTGATGGCCGCCGGGGACTACGAATCCTTCTGCGAAGCCATGAAGGAGGGTTAGGGAATGCATCCTCAGCTACAGTTGCTGGTCGCCCTGCAGGACATGGACGAGATGATCAGGGAAACCGAAACCCAGGGTGAAGAGCTTGAAGGATTGGGTTTCAAACACGGTGGTCTGGACGACCTGAAAAAGGCTCGGGAAGAGCTGGCGACCCAGATCGACCCCAGCCTCAGCAGTTGGTACCGGCGCCTGACCGGGAAGTTCGGCCACGCGGTGGTTCCGGTGGTGGGCAACCTGTGCACCGGCTGTTTCGCCAACATCCCGTCGCAGTTCGTCAGCAAGACCAACGTGAACAAGGTCCAGAAATGCGAAAGCTGCGGACGGCTGCTCTACTGGCCGTAGGCGTCGGTTGGCTTTAGGCGTCAGTCTTCGGCGCCGGTCATGGCCCCCGCGTTGGCGACCACCTGGGTGATCTCCTCCACGATCTCCTTCTTCTCCCCGCCGTCGTCCTTGACGCCGAGGTCCTCCTTGGCCCACTGGGATTCCGGGAAGGGTCCCAGGCTTTCCAGCTCTTCCCAGCTGGTCACGCCGGTCTCCTTGCGGAAGATCAGGCCGCCTTCGACGTTGTCCTCGTCCACATCGACGGTGATCAGGTCGCCCTTGCGGATCTGGTCGCTGCAGATGTAGTGCGAGATCGGGGTGACGATCTCCTTTTCCACGACGCGCTTCAAAGGCCGGGCCCCGTACTGGATATCGGTCCCCTCGGCCACCAGCCGCGTCTTGGCCTCCCGGGTAATTTCCAGCAGGAACGGTTCGCTGCACAACAGTGAGCGGTGGTGCACCTGGGCGATCAGGATGTCCAGGATGCTGTACAGGTGCTGCTCCTTGAGCGTGTGGTAGGTGATGATGTCGTCGAACCGGTTCAGGAACTCGAAGGGGAAGACCTTCTTGGCCTCGCGCAGGGCGGATTCCTCGATGTCCTGATCCATTTTCTCATCGCTGACGCCGGTGGAAAAGCCGATGCCCGACTGGGCCAGATGGGCCCCCATGGCCTCGCTGCCCACGTTGGTGGTCAGGATGATGATGGACTGGCGGAAATCGACTTCCTCGTTGTTGCCCAGCACCACGGTGCCGTCCTCGAGGATGCCCAGCAGCAGGTTCCACAGCTTGGGATGCGCTTTTTCGATCTCGTCGAAAAGGATGATCGACAGGTATTTCTCGCTTTCGGCGGGATAGAGCCGGCTGAGCTTGCTGTCCGTTTCGCTGATCATGCCCGACTGGTTCTCCAGGGCCTTGCGGTGGTGCCGGTCGATGTTCTCCTGGGACAGCAGCGGCCGGATCTCGCCCCCCACGTAACCGGGAGGCGAGCCCAGCAGCTTGGAGATGTTGTAGTGGGCGGAATACTCCTGGCAGTTGACCCTGGTGAAGGCCCGCTTGTTGCCGAAGATCGTCTCGGCCAGCGCCCGCACCGTTTCGGTCTTGCCGACACCGGTGGGCCCCATGAACATCATCGTCAGCAGGGGCCGTTCGGGATCGTGCACGCCGGCTATGAGGCGACTGAAACTGTCGGACAGCTTGTCGATCGCCTGCGGCTGACCGACGACCATCTTGTTCATGTGGGTGGTAAACCTGACGAGCTGGTCGTTGCGTTTTTCTTTGCGCAGGATCTTCAATGCGTTGTCATCCTTGTCTTTGGCGCCCATGAGGGCACCCGTTTCCGGATTCCGTTCCGGATTCCCGTGTCTGATGTATCTCCCGGACCTGTTTCCCGCGTGAAAAACGAAAGCCCGTCCCTGACCTAATCCATCGGACGGTCACGAACGGGCTTGAGTTCAATTTCGGGCGCGTTATTTCGTAACTGACGCCACTACACAAGATTGCAAATAATCTTACGATTCAGGCATGTACGGTTTTTTCAGGTAATCCGCCTGGGGCTGGCCCGGTTTTTCCACCCAGCGGGCGTCGATCTGCGGCCGGATGGGGCTGTGCTGGCCGACGTAGTGCTCCACGCACTCGGCCGTGGTGATCTGGGTCGGCGTGATGTCCTTGGCCGGAATGGCCGTCAGGAAATGCAGGCCGCTGTTGCCCTCCATCAGGAAGCTGGTGACGATGGTCTTGTAGATGCGGTCCGGATCCCAGGGTTCGCCGGCGATCTCCAGGGTGACGATGCGGTCGTAATCCGGCCGGCCGGTGTCGAACTCCATCTTCACGCCGCCGAGCATGAGGCCGCCGCTGGTGCCGGCCAGCTTGCGTTCGATGACGCGGCGCACCATGCGGCCGTCCATCCGGACCTCCACCAGTTCGTTGCCGAAGGGCAGCACGGTGAAGATGTCGCGGGTCGTCAGGTCGCCTTGTCCCAGGTCGGCCCGCAGACCGCCCAGGTTCTGGAAGCTGAAATCGGCGTTGAAATACTCGCACATGGCGTCGGTGACCATGACCCCGATCAGGTTGGAGCCCGGTCCGCCGCGGCCCAGGGTGATGGCGCTGCTGCCGATCACCTTGCGCATCTCGGCCTCGGCCTGCTCGTGGTAGGGGCGGATGACCTCGGCGATCTCCGGATCGGGCCAGATCTCGTCCTCGAACAGGGTGATCAGGGTGCCGCGGTCGTGGGCGCCCTCGTAGCCGACCAGGGTCTTCGTCTCGCGGTCGATGAGCAGCACCGCGTGCCCGATGCTGGAGCCGTTGCCGTAGGATTCGAAGCACATGGTGTGGTTCACCGGGTCGATCCAGGGTTCGTTGTAGCCGCGGTGGGTGTGGCCGCCCACGGCGATGTCGATGCCCGGAACCTCGTGCACCAGTTCCATCAGGTTCATGCCGCCGTAGGAATGGGCGCTGCCGTAGGTGCCCTGCTGTTCCTGGTCGGTTTCGGTTTCGGTGGCGCCGGCGATCTTCTTCCAGCCTTCCTGCGGGTCATAGGGCAACCCTTCGTGAATGGCCAGAAAGACGATGTCGGCTCCCTCGTCCTTCAGCTGGTCCCGGAATTTGGCAATCGTACCGGGCATTTCCCGGAATTCCAGGCCCTCGATGTTCTGGGGAAAGGACATGGCCGCGGTGCCCGGGGTGATGATGCCGACCACGCCGATCTTGATGCCCTGGTATTCGAGCATGAGGGTTGGCCGGACCCATTCCACATGGTCGCCGGTGTCCTTCTCGATCAGGTTCGCGCAGATCCAGGGGAATTCCGACATCTTGGCCAGCCGTTCGGCATTGTCGCGGCCCATGTCGAAGTCGTGGTTGCCCGGCACGGCGAATTCGTAACCGATGGCATTGTAGTATTTTATGACCGCCTCGCCCTTGGTCTTGTTGCCGATGGGCGTGCCCTGGAACATGTCGCCCACGTCCACCAGGAGGACTTCCTCGCCGGCGGCCGCGGCCTTGGCGCGGACTTCCTTGATGTACCTCGCGGCGGACGGACCCCCGCCCAGCGGCGGCGGGAACGCGGGGTTCATGAACTTGGCGGGCTCGGGCGCGATGTGGCCGTGCATGTCGTTGGTCCACATCAGGTGGACGCGCAGGAGGCCGTCGTCCTTGGTGTCGCCGCCGGCCTGCGCGGCCAGCACCGAGGCCGCCAGGAGGGTCAGGGTCATCAGGGTGATTCGGTTCGCGGGCAATTTCATTTTAGAACTCCAGCTTGTAGCTCACGCCGACGCGGAAGCGGGTGTCCTCGACGCGGGCCTGGGGATCGGAATTGTACTGGCCGTCCAGGAAATCACCCGGATAGGGGAATTGGTGATCCTGAACGCTGGTGAGCTTGCTCAATTCCAGCGAAGCGGACAGCAGTCCGTTGCCCAGGGGCATCCCCACACCCGCGGTGAACACGCTGGCGTTGGCTTCATCGTCCGCGTAACTGTCGAAGTAGCGGAACCCGAAACGCAAAGGCATACCGTTGTAGAACGTGTGCTGCAACCCGATGCGGACTTCATTGACGTCCTCCAGCTCTACGGCATCCTGGTCCTCCAGGTTCGCGCTGTCGGTTAGTTCGCTCCACGGTTTGTGTTCGTATTCGAGGGTGAACACGGTCCGTGGATCGGTCCGCGGCCGGAACGTCAACCCCATGCGGTACACGTTGGGGTAGAGGTATCTGCCTTCGAAGGGGTTGATCATTTCGCCCGACTCATCCAGTTCGGTCGTCGAAAAATCACCCGTGGCCGAGAGCTGGCTTTCCCAGGCAGCGCCCAGTTCGACCCGTTCGGTGATGACGCCCCGCAGACCCAGGGTGAAGTTCACCCCGTCCATCTGGAATTCGTCCCGCTCGTTGTAACTGCGGGCGGCATCGTCGTAGTCCCGGACGGTCCGCACCTCGGTGCGCGTACCGAAGGCGTAATGAACGGCCGCCCCGAACGAAACCAGGTCGAAAATTCCCAGCCCGGCTCCCAGGGACAAATTGCGCAACGTGCCGGTCACCTTGCGCCGGCGTTCCTGGATGATGGCATCACGGTCGTCGATGCCGCCGGCGGTGCTGGGATTCCGCACTTCTTCATCAAAAGTGTAGCTGAAGGGATAGCGGTCGGCCAACGACACACCCACCGACAGGGGGAAATCCCCGTCCAGGACACTGGCCGCAATCGCGAAGTCCGTCTGGTAGTAGTGCTGGCGGTTGCTGGAGATGGCCACGTCCGTCAAATAGCTCTCGAACCCGTCGAACAGCGGCACGAACCGGTCTTCGTGTTCCTGGTCGAGGGAAAACCCGAAATCCATCCGGTGGGTTTCCTCCATTACGAGGAAAGCGGGGTTGAAGATATTCGACATCCCCCCGCGGTACAGGGCCGTTCCGGTCCCGCCCATGGCGTTGATCTCGGCGTTCCGCCAGGCCATCTGGTCGCCGTATTCCGTCATGATCTGCGGTACGGCTCCCGCCTGTGGAACCGCCGCCAACAGAACGACAAGAGCCAACAACACACCCGACAGGGCCAAGTTCTGATTTCTCTTTGTTTTCGTGGTCATTGCGCGAGTCTCCTCGGATCTATCAGAATGTGTAGTCCATCTGCAGGCGGACAACGGTGTCATCTTTGGGAACGTAGGTGGCATCGGGACTCGGAGGGAGTTCCTCACCGAAATACCGGACATCGACGTAGGTCTTGGGAAGATTGTGATCCCGGGTGACCTTCAACTGGAACAACAACCTTTGGGATACCCGGGTTTCGACCTTGAACCAGTTGCGGAACCCCGTCCCATCCAGCAGGACGAATTCATTACCCTCGAAATTCCAGAAAAAGCCGTCGTACATGGAAGACGCGAAGCTCAGCTGGATACCGGGGGTCAGATTGTGTTCGTACCGGACCTCGAAAGCGTTCCCGGGGGCGCCGTTGGTCCCCACGGCCGAGTCTCCACCCGGTTCCACCGTCCCGGCGAAGGGCCACCGCTGCCGGGGAGGGAACATGACGTTGCTGGTCATGTACATGAAAGCCAGACGGTTGTAGTTGCTCAGCAGGGCGATCATCTGCCAGCGGGTTTCCCAGTTCTGGAATTTCCGCGTGTCGAAAGGATCACTTTCCGAGCGGCTGCTGTAACGGTGCCGCACGCGGAAACGCAGGTTGAACAGCGGCTGGTATTCACCCTTGAGGGTGTACCGCATCATCTCGGCGCCATCCGCCTTGCGGGTCCACTGGTCGAAACTCAGGCCGCTGAGAATGAGATTGCGCGAGATGCGGTACCTCGTCTCCAGGTACAGGCCCTGTTCAGCCTTCGGCTGCGGTGTCGTCGTCTCCAGCCAGGCATAGAGATCATCATTCAACCGGTAGGGAGAACTCAGCAACGTCATCTCGTACTTGCTGTCGTTGCTGAAGGCACGCCCGTAGGGATTGTCAAAGCCGACGTCGTAGTCCCGGTAGATGGCCAGAAGGTGGAGGTTGTCCCACTGGCCGTAGGCGTTGATGATGTAGGCATCGGGGTTCTTCACATTGAAGAAGGTTTGACGCGGATCCTGGATGAAGGCGTATTCCCCCTGGAGAGACACGTTCTTGTACACTCCCTGGGCCTCGGCCCCCATGACGCGGCGCCACCTGTGTTCGGTCACCGTCCCGTCCCCGTTGTCCACCACGCTGTTGTAGCCGTTGGTAATCTCTGCATCACGGGCTTCCAGGTATCTCTCCGGGTCCGCCACCAGGGTTGTTTCATCCGGGTCGAACCCCCGGTTGTAACGGGCCTCGTAACCCGTCACTCCGACGTAGGTGCCCGGCGCCAGCATGACCTTCACGTTGCCGCCGATCATGTCCTCCTGGAACGCGTTCCGGCGCAGCCCCGTGGGCAGGAGGTTCTCCCCCGCGATGCGCTCATCCAGCCACTCGCCCCGGGGCCTGGGCTGCATGATGACGTAGCGGTTGATGGTCCCGTCAGGGTTGAGGATGCCGTCTTTCTTGTCGCTGGAAATGAAGAGCGAGGCGTTGACCGGCCCGAAGGACCCTTCGACCGCGCCCCCGGTCAGGTGGTACTGGTAGCTGCGGGCCAGATCACCGTGGATGCCGAGCAAGCGCTTGTTGAACCCGAACCCGGTCTTGCGGAAATGGATGAAGTCCGTGTTGTCCATGACCAGGCCCAGACCGTAGGCCACCCGGTAGTTCCCCAGGTAGGCGGCTTTCAAACGGAAGCCGCCCCACTGCTGGTCATTGACCCCGACGAATCCCTTGAGGGTTTCATCCCAGTTGTTTTCCCCAAATTCCCGGGAAGTCAGGATTCCTGCCTGGTAGCCGCCTTCGACATTGACGCGGACCTTGTTCATCCAGCCGGGCTGGAAGGGGCTGATGTCCCCGACATGGAACCGCCCGCTCCCCGGAACGCCGGAAGCGATGCTGCCGATCTCGTCGTCGTCATTGGAATAGGGCGTTTCCCAGTATCTGGTCTGGATATAACCGGTGACCGAGCGACTGGCGTCAGAACGCTTTTCCTCTTCGCTGTAGACAACGAAATCGCGCAGGTTGCGATAGGCCCAGTAACGCAGTCCCTCGGAGCGCCGCATCTGGCGGCTGCTCTCGAATTGGCCCAACCTCTCCCGGGCCTTGAGGATGTTGGTGGCATCCACCGGCGAGACATTCTGGTACGACATGAGATCGTAAAGATCCATGCTGTTGACATTTTCGGGATTCCGCATCTTGTCCAGATACTCGTCCACCAGGCCTTCGCTCGAACCCTCCTGCCCCAGATAGCGCCTTACCTGCCTGTAACTGGCGGATAATCGGGCAATCGAAGGATCCTCGTCATCCGGCGGCATGGTCGAAACCAGGGATTTGAGGGTCTTGAAGTGTTCCCCCGTCATTCCGCGGATTTCGTTCAGCTCGTAGACGTTGCCGAAAGGTCTCACGAAGGTCCGGTAATCGTATATCCGCCGGACAAGATCTTCGGGGATCGGCAGGGTCAGCATCTCCTCCAGCGAGGCGCTGTTCAGGTCCAGAGGTGCGGTCCGAGCCTGCTGTTCGGCAGCCTGGGCGGAGCCTGGTCCCAAGGGCAGGGCAGGCGTCAGACAGGACACCAGCACCCAAACCAGGAGAGCTCCGGCGGCAGGCAACAGACGGAAGGGAATCGCACCGCCGTTTTTCAGGGTTTCGCTCACTGCGCCTCACCGCCCCAGGCAAAGTTCAACCCGAACTGGTGCGTACTATCCAGGGTGCCGCCGCCGGTGGAGAAACCGTACTGCACGCCGAATCCCTTCAGGGTGTAACCGAAGCCGGCGGTCAGCTTGTTGGGATTGGTGATGACGCCCGCCCGCAAGGCGAAACTTTCGATGATCGCCATTTCAACCCCGCCGTGATACTGCACGTCCTGGCCGAGTTCGTTGTCGAACTCGAAGGTCGTGACCACCCCGGCGTACGGTTCGTAGCTGACGCCCGCCACCAACCGTCGATGGAGTTCCTCCTCGTCCAGTCCGATCTGCGGATTGTTGAGGTTCTTGACCTGGAACCCCAGGCGGGTGCGCTTGTGCAGCGTCATCATGAAGCCCAGATCGATACCGAAGGCCGTATCGCTGCCCGGGTCCAGTTCGTTCACGGACTGGCCCAGTTCGGCCTGGTACATATTCAGGGCGTACCCGAAATCGACCCGCGAGTGGTAATCGCTATAGAGATTGACCCCGTGGGCCAGGCTGATCTGGGTTTCCTTGAGCAGGCTGGTGTCCCGGTAGCCCACCTTGAAAATGCTCATACCCACGCCCAGATTTCCCCATTTCTCGCTGAGGGGAATCCCGGTTCCGAAGTAGAAGAAATCAGTGAAATCGAGACGGAAGGGCTGCACGTAGCTGGCGGCAACCTCTCCCCCGTTCATCTCACCGAGATTTCCGGGATTCAGGAAGGCCGCATGGGCGCCGTCATGAACCGCAACGGATGCTTCCCCCATGGCACGGGCCCGGGGGCTGACCATGGTGTTGTCGAAGAACGCACTTGCCGGCACAGTTGAGAGGCCGAGCATTGCCAGAGTCACGAGATATGTCAGTTTCCGAATCATCGCTCACCCTCTCTAGTTGCTCAGCCGGGTGCCAACGACCACCGGCGCGGTTTTTTCTTCCATTTTCCCGGTCTCGACATCGACGATCGAAAGATGCAGGACGTACATGCCGGCCTTGACCCTTTCGAAGAATGAATCCCGCCCGTCCCAGAGGATGGGATTGCCGGGATGTTCCGCGGAGCCTGGTGGATCGCCGTCGAAGCGGCTGTCGAACAGGGTTACAACCACTCTTCCCTCGAGATCGAACACCCGCAGGCGGGTTTCGCTTTCGTCGGAAGGTGGCGCTGCAAACCGGATGGGAAACTCCTCGCCGAGATCCGGCAGGAAGGTCCGGGCGGGAACCCACAGCGGCAGGTCATAGACCGGGAGAATCTCCCCTTCGGAAGGATCGAACGCTCCCGGATTGCTGGATCTCGAAATGAAGTTCCGGTTGAAGTTTTCGCTGGTCTCATCCCGGCCGTCCACACCGTTGCTGCCGGATGAGGCCTGGCCGTATTCCCACACACCCTCGCGCTGGTACGAATTCCCCGCAGCATTCGCGGTTGTGAAGGCGCGGGATTCATTGGTTCCTTTTTCCGACAGGTATTCATGTCCACCGATGGTCTCACCCGTCTTGTCGAAGAACATTTCGGAAATGCCCGAGGCCGTGTCTTTCCAGGCGAAGACATCGACATCCGTGACCTTGTCCTCGCCGGCCAGGAAATGGTAGAGAACGACGGTCTCGGCCTCGTTTTCCAGCGTGGGTGTCGAGGTGGCGCTGTGGATACTGTTGTTGGCGGCGTCGCCGAATACGGGCTCCAAAGTGCCCTCGGTGCCGGACCCGGTACCGTCGTCGAACAGGACCCAGTCAGGCGGAAATCCGTGCTCCTGTGCGAAGGTCCCACTGCCGGCCATGGCAACCACAATGGTACCGTTGGCCATGATGGAGGAACCATCGGGGAACTGGGCATGGAAATCACCATCGGCACCTCCGCCTATGGTCGCGACCGAGGGATTCCCTTCCGCAATTTTCCAGTAGAACTGCCCGCTATCCCTGTTGACGGCATCCGTCAGGAAAAACCCGAAGAGGTCCACCTTCTGGTTGTTCGGATTGTTGATTTCGATGAAATCAATCGAGGTCCCGCTGGTGCTGACTTCGGAAATCAGCAGCTTGGCCGCCTCGCCGACCACCGGGGGTCCGGACGGTCCGGACGGATCGTAGGGCATCATAGCGAAGGTGGTGTTGAAATTCTCGCTCGTCTCGTCACGACCATCCACCCCGTTGCTGCCCGTGGGGGTCTGGTCGCCCTCCGTGGGATCGGTGCGGTGATAGGAGTTCCCGAATTCGTTCTGCGTCCCGAAAGCATCGTTCACGTTGGTGCCGTTTTCCGGCAGATAGGAATGGCTGCCGACGGTCACGCCCGTCTTGTTGAAAAAGATGCTGGTAGTAGTCGAGGAGGGATCTTTCCACGCGAAAACGTCGATGTCGGTTACTTTGTCCTCGCCCGTGACGAAGTGATAGAGGATCACCGTCTCGGCCCCGTTGGTCAGGGTGGGTGTCGAACTGCTGCTGATGATGCTGTTGTTACCCTCGACGCCGAAAATGGGGAGCATATCCGGTACGTCGTCCGGGGCTCCATCGTCTTCCCACAGCTCCAGATCCGGATCAAAACCGAACTGATCATTGAAGGAAATGCTGCCGGCCACCGTGACTACGATCGTATCCTTGGCCGTAATGGTGAAACCCGCAGGGAACCGAGCGTGGAAGTCGGCGAAATCACCCCCACCGACCGTCGACTGGGAGGGGTTTCCCTCAGCAATACGGTAATAGTATTGATCACCGCTGCTGTAGTTGGCATCGGTCAGGTAATAGTCACTGAGATCCACTTCCTCGTTGCCCGGATTGTAGATCTCGATGAATTCCTGCGAGGTCCCGAGCGTGCTGATTTCCGTCAGCAACAACTTGCCCGGACCGTCTCCCGCCACGACCGGCGGACCCACAGTCCAGGAGGAAACGAAAACCGGCGACCCGGCGGGATAAACCGCGGTGATGGCCTCGGTATTGGTGGCCACGCAGTACCAGCTCACCACTGCATTTTCCACCTGGGCCGGAACCGTGGCGGACCAATCCTCGGCATTGACGGGGGTGCCGGCAAGAACCTGCTCCGCGCCGCCGTCAACCGAATAACGGAATTCCACGCCCGTCACTTCGTCCTGGTCGACCACCGAAGCGGTCAGGGTCACCGTCTGGCCGTCGGCGGGCTCGGCGGGGCTGAATCCCCCTCCGGTAAAAATCGGAGCAGCCGGGAAAGGCGTGTTGGCCAGCGGGGGTTCATGGCCGACGACGGTAGGGAACGTCGTGGCCAGGTTCTCGCTGGTTTCGTCGTGGCCGCTGATGCCGTTGCCGCCGGTGGTGATTTCGGTGCCCTCATCCGCGTCGACCCGGCGCATGACGCTGCCGAAGGTCGGTCCGGCGGCAGCCGCCGCCTCCTGGGAACCGACAGACGTATCGGCCAGATAGGTTCCGCCGCCGATTACCACACCGGTCTTGTCGATGCGCGGGCTGACATTGGTCCCCCACACGAGATAGTCCAGATCCTGAACCAGATCCGAGGTGCCGTCCCAGGAGTAGAGAACCAGACTCTCGGCCTGGTCGGAAAGTTCGGGCACGTTGCCGGCCCCGCCCAGGCCGGCGTTGATCGATCCCGGGTACGGTTCCACGAGCTCCGGAACATCGTCCGGAACGGTCCCGTCCTCGAACAGCTCGAAATCGGGCTTGCGTCCGTAGGCCTCGACATACTGGGTGCTGCCTTTCAGGGAAATGGCAATGCTGTCACCCGCCGCCAGCACGAAACCCGTGGGAAACCTGGCGTGAAAATCGCCGCCCACGCCGCCGCCGGGATTGGCCGTGGCCGGATCCAGGAGGGCAATGTTGTAATAGTAGGTCGACGGGGCGGTCGCGCCGTCGGTGAGATAGACGTTATCCATGGGTATGGGCGACCCGGTAGGATTCACGATCTCGATGAACGGGCTGCCGAAGCTGCTGTACGGGGTCCTGGTCTTGATCAGGACCTCGCTGATGATCAGGTGATCGGCCGGAGCGGCAACAGCCGCCGGGACGATGACACCGGTTGCGATCAAAGAAAATACCAGCAACCTGAAAGCCCGGGTAATTTCCCTACGAAAACTGGACATCGAGGCACACTCCCTTCAAGGGATCCGGAGCGAGGGGGTTCTTTTGTCGGGAGAGGGACAATAACGTCTGGAGGTGCCCTATTCAAGCCCTAAGTGTCTTGAAAAACACCTACTAAACGAGTTGAAATTGATAATGAAAACAGAGGAAATAATTCAACGGAAGGGGGTTCAGCCGACTTTGGAAAAGGCCGCCCGCAAAGCGTCGGGGGTCGAGGCGTTGCGCAGGCTCTGCAGAAATGATTCCTGACGGACCAGGCGGGCCAGACGCGCCAGAACCCGCAGCATTTGACGGGGATCGCCTTCCGGGCCGACCAGGAGGATCACAACATCCACCGGAAGGCCGTCTTCCGAGGGGATATCCACCGGATCGGCCAGGGTGGCCACCGCCAGACGGACTTCGCGCACCCCCTTGAAACGGGCGTGCGGAATGACCAGGCCGCCCCCGATGGCGGTGCTGCCCTCGTTCTCCCGGCGCATGATTTCCCGCGCCAGTTCCTCGGCCGAACCGACGACCTCGGCCTCCACGAGACCGTTCACCAGCCGTTCGACGGCTGCGGCGACGCTGTCGCAGTCCAGTTTGGGCAGGAATCCGCCCGGGGTGGTGTAATCCATCAATTTCATGGTGCGAAAGTAATGGACCGGCGGCCCGGTGTCCAGAAAACGGACCCGGGCCGGGTCGGAAGGAACTTGATATCAACCCTGGACGGATTCAGCCAACTCATCCACCTTGCCGGCCAGTTGGCTGAAGGCCTCCTTGACCGCGCTGCCGTCGACGGTCGCCGCAGGCTTGCCGGTGTCGCCCCCCTCGCGGATGATCGGGTCGATGGGAATCTCTCCCAGCAGGGGCAGCCCGAACTGGGACGCCACCCGGGCGCCGCCGCCCTGACCGAAAATATCGTACTTCTTGCCGGTCTCCGGGCACTCGAAGTAACTCATGTTCTCCACGATGCCGAGCACCGGAACCTCGGTCTCCTTGAACATCATGATGCCGCGCCGCACATCGGCCAGCGCGACCTCCTGGGGCGTGGTGACCATGACCACTCCGGACAGGGGCACCTGCTGGATCAGGGTCAACTGGGCGTCACCCGTTCCCGGAGGCATATCCACGATCAGGTATTCCAGATCGCTCCACTGCACGTCCTTCAGGAACTGGCGGATCGCGGAAAAAACCAGCGGACCCCGCCAGATCACCGGCTTGTCCGGCGGCAGCAGAAGACCCATGCTGATGATCTGGAGCCCGTGGGCCATGACCGGCAGGATCTTCTTGTCCTCGGTGATTTCCGGTCCCTCCTGAATGCCCAGCATGGTGGGCACGCTCGGTCCGTAGACATCGGCGTCCAGCAAGCCGACCTTGTGGCCCCGCTCGGACAGGGCCAGGGCCAGATTGACCGCCACGGAGGATTTGCCGACCCCGCCCTTGGCGCTGGCCACGGCCACGACTTTTTCCACTCCCGGAAGTTTCTTCCGGTCGGCGAACGGGTCGGGCGACTGCCCGTGGGGACCGGTGGGCGCCTTCTGGGGCCGCGAACGGTCATCGATCGGCGCCTGGACCGACAGCACTCCCGGCAGGGCCGATACGGCCTGGATCACGCCTTCCTGGACCGCGGCGATGGTATCGTCCTTTTCGGTGGTCTTGACCACCGACACCTTCACCTCGCCGCCGGTAATCTTGATTTCCCCGATGAGATTGATCGACACCACGTCCACCCGGGTGCCGGGAACCTTGACCTCCTTCAGGGCGGCCATGACTGTTTCGGGATTGAGATTGTTACTCACTATCAACTCCTGACTTGGAGACTCGTCTGCTTGTGAACGAATCCGAAGTTCTTGTTGTTTATGACCGTTTGAGAGTTTCCAGTACCCGCCCCAGGATATGAGCGTGGTCAAAAGCCAGATCGGGCAGTCTCTTGACGGGGAACCAGCACGCGCTGGCCGCGTCGTCGCCTCCGGCCACCTCGGGAGGTTCGCCGATGAGGACCGCCACGTAGACCACCGAAACCGTGTGCCCTCGCGGATCCCGATCCGGTCGACCGAAGGTCCGGAACTGGCGGAAGGGCAAGCCCGTCAGTCCCGTCTCCTCCTCTATCTCCCGGTGCACGGCGTCCTCGATGTCTTCACCGTAATCGACAAACCCGCCGGGCAGGGCATAACGCCCCTTGAAGGGCTCCCGGCCCCGTTCGATCAGCAGAACGGAAAAATGATCTCCCAGCACCCCCTCCGCCTGGCGCAGCAGAACCACGCCGTCCACCGTCAGGGCGGGATTGCGGAACTGGTCCACCACGTCGCTGGCGGCGGCGTGGGCCCCGGTCTCCTGCGGCGGCGGTGTCTTGTCGGGAGCCAAGTATTACCCCTGGTTGAATGAGGCGAGGGCTTCCTCGCAACTGTCGAAAGTCTCGAAGACCAGCTTCAACTGGGTGACGTTCAGGATATTGTCGATCCGGTCGCTGACCTGGCAGATCTTCAACTGCCCGCCGTTTTTCTTCAGCGTGTGGTAGGCCGACACCAGAATGCCCAGGCCGGTGGAATTCACCCAGCTGACCTTGTGAAGATCCAGCAGGATATCCACGTGGCCCGCACTGATCAGGGTCTTGATTTCCGTCTGGAATTTATCGTGATCCGGACCGCCCATGATCTTGCCGGACAGGTTCAGGACCATGACATCGTCCTTGAGATTCTGCTTGATATTCAATTCGCCCTCCTTATCGATGGTGGGTGTTTCCTGTGTGTTGATATATGATAAAGTCCAAAGCGCAGGTTTCCAACCCGGATTATCACCTCAGGGGGACAAATTCCCTTCCTTAACGGGATTCCGGGGGAAGTCGGGGGAGGTATTTCCATGAGTACGATTCGACAGCCGGTCCTCGGCGGCACCTGGTATCCGGCCGACCCGGTGGACCTGGCCGGCACCGCCGACGGATTCATCGCCGGGGCCGATCCGGGCGTCCGGCCGGCCGGCCGCCCCCTGCTGGCGGTGGTTCCCCACGCCGGTTACGTGTACAGCGGCCCGACCGCGGGCAAGTTGTTCGGGCTGTTGCGCGATACCCCTGTGCGGCGCGTATTTATTCTGGCTCCCAACCACCGGGTCGCCCTGGACAGGATCGCCCTGAGCGGCGCCGCTGCCTATGCCACCCCCCTGGGAGCGGTTGAGCTGGACCAGGCAGCCATCAGGCAACTGGAAGCAAATGAATCATTTACCGTAAACAACCAGGCGCATGCCCAGGAACATGCCGTCGAAATACAGTTGCCCCTGATGCAACGGACCTGGCCGGAGGCGGTGCCCCGGATCGTTCCCCTGCTGGTGCCGTCGATGCCCCCGGACGTGGCCCGGGAAGCGGCGGCCGCCCTGGCCCGTTTGGCCGATGACGGCACCCTCTTCCTGGTTTCCAGCGATTTCACCCACTACGGGGCCTCCTATGGCTATGTGCCCTTCACCACCGACCTGCCGGCCTCCCTGGAGGAACTGGATTCCGGGGCGATCCTGAAAATCCTGGCCGGTGACGCCGACGGTCTGCGCCGGTACGGCCGCGAGACCGGGATCACCATGTGCGGTCTGGAGGCGGCGGCCATCGCCCTGGATCATGATCTGCCCGCGGGGTACGAAGCGGCCCTGATCGACTACACCCGTAGCGGGGACCGGGACGGGGACTATTCTCTTTCGGTAAGCTACGCTTCCATCCTGATTTGTGCCGGCGACGGCGACGCTCCGGTCGCGGGAGGTGACGGCCATGACCACTGACAAAACCGGTGCCAGAGACCTTTTGGAAGAGGAAAGGCTTTTCCTGAGGGAGATGGCCAGGCAGGCGGTGGAAGCCGCGGTCCACGGCCGGCCCGCCCCGGACGCAGCCGCCCTGGCCGCCGAATCCGGAATCGACCTCGACCCCCGGCTGAACTCCCATCGCGGCGCCTTCGTCACTTTGACTTCCGGCGGCAGATTGCGCGGGTGCATCGGGTACATCGAGGGCATCAAACCCCTGGTGGACGCCGTGGCGGACAACGGGCGCAGCGCGGCGGTGCGGGATCCCCGGTTTGCCCCCGTTTCCCCCGGGGAACTCCCGGAAATCCATATCGAGGTCTCCGCCCTGACCCCCATGGTACCGGTCGCCGGACCCGGAGACATCGTCATCGGACGCCACGGCGTGGTCCTGGTCAAAGAGGGCCGGCGGGCCGTGTTCCTGCCCCAGGTGGCCCCCGAGCAGGGATGGGACGTCGACACCACCCTGACCCATCTGGCCCTCAAAGCTGGGCTGGAAGCGGACGCCTGGCGTCAGGGCGCCGAATTCCTGGTTTTCGAAGCTGATGTTTTCTAGTTGTAGGAATCCCGCTTACAAGCTATTTTCTGGAGTCCCGAAACCTTTCGGCGGGGTATGCGTGTATCCTCACCCTGCGGGGTAATCAACCGATTCCATGTCCAGGAAAAGACGGTGACAATGGGTCTTCTCGACAAAATCCAGGATTTCCAACAGGCCAAGAAATTGATGGCTGCGGACCTCTACAACTACTTCCGGGTCATTGAGTCCGCCCAGGAGAATACCGTCCGGTTCCAGGGCAAGGAAATCATCATGCTGGGCAGCAACAACTACCTGGGGCTGACCAACCACCCCCGGGTAAAAGAGGCCGCCCAGAACGCCATCAGCAAGTATGGCACCGGTTGCGCGGGATCCCGCTTCCTGAACGGAACCCTGGACATACACATCGAACTCGAGGAAAAACTGGCGGCGCTGGTGGGCAAGGAAAAGGCCCTGGTCTTTTCGACGGGGTTCATGGTCAACCAGGGCGTGCTCAGTTCCCTGGCTGGACGCAAGGAATCCATCATCGTCGATCGTACGGACCACGCCTCGATCATCGACGGCGCCCGCCTGTCCTTCGCCGATGTCCGCAAATTCCGCCACAACGACATGGAGAACCTGGAGCTGGTCCTCGAGAGCGAGAAGGACACCAACAAGCTGATCATCGTCGACGGTGTCTTCTCCATGGAAGGCGATATCGCCAAACTGCCGGCCATCGTGGAATTGGCCGGCAAGTACGACGCCGTGCTGATGGTGGACGACGCCCACGGCGTCGGCGTCCTCGGTGAAAACGGACGGGGCACCGCCAACCACTTCGGCCTTACCGACCAGGTCGATCTGATCATGGGCACCTTCAGCAAATCCCTGGCTTCGGTGGGAGGATTCGTCGCCGGCGACGCCGACGTCATCCACTACATCCAGCACCTGGCCCGCGCCCTGATGTTCTCGGCCAGCATGCCCCCCGCATCGGTGGCTTCGGTTTCCGCGGCGGTCGACGTGATGCTCGAGGAATCCTGGCGGCATGAAGCCCTGTGGCACAACAACGACCTGATGCGCGAACGCCTGGACGACGCCGGCTTCGACACCGGGCCCAGCGAAACACCCATCATCCCGGCGGTGGTCGGGGAAGACATGGTGGCTTTCACCATGTGCCGGCGCCTGATCGACGAGGGCGTGTTCGTCAACCCGGTGGTCAGCCCCGCCGTCGAACCCGGCAACGCGCTGATCCGCCTCAGCCTGATGGCGACCCACACCGAGGACGAAATCAACCAGGCCATGGACATCATGGTCAAGGTGGGGCGCGAACTGGGCATCATTCCCGGTTGACGGCCATTCGCCGGCGGCGCCCGATTCGCGGCCGAACTGCGACCGGGAGGATCTCGAATTCGTTCCGGAACCTCCCGGTTTTTTTCGACAAGGGAGAACGCGATGGCCGTGACGATATCGCCCGTCGGCAACGATAAATACGCCCTCCGGGAATTCCTGGACGTCCCCTACCGCATCTACCGCGACGATCCCCACTACGTGTTTCCCCTCCTGGACGAGATGAAACACTTTCACGACAAGAAGAAGAACCCCTTCTACCGGCACGCGGTCGCCGAATTGTGGCTCGCCCGCGATGCCGGCCAGGTCGTCGGCCGCATCGGGGCGTGCGTGGACAGCTACAACAACGAGCACCAGAACGAGAAGGTCGGTTTCTTCGGCTTCTACGAGGTCGACGACAACCCGGCCGCCGCGGCCGCGCTGCTGGAAACCGCGCGCGCCTGGATCGCCGACCAGGGCATGCACACCATGCGCGGGCCGGGCTGCTTCACCTCGAACCACGATTGGTACGGCCTGCAGGTGGATGGAAAGTTCAACCGTCCCGTCATCGGCATGCCCTACAACCCCCGGTACTACGAAAAGCAGTTCGAGAAATTCGGCCTGGCCGGCGCCAAGGACCTTTTCGCCTGGGAACTCCGGACCAAGGGGCAGTTGCCTGAAAAGATGCAGCGCCTCATCGACCGGATACTGGCCCGGCCGGGATTGGCCATCCGCTCCTTCGACATGAAGAACTTCACCGCCGAGGCCTCGCTGGTCCGCGACCTCTACAACCGGACCTGGAGCGAGAACTGGGGCTTCATCCCCCTGGACGACGAGGACTTCTCCTACATGGCCAAGGACATGAAGTCGATGGTCGATCCGGAATACCTGCTGATCGCCGAGATGGAAGGTGTGCCCATCGGGTTTTCGCTGACCATCCCCGACTTCAACCAGGCCCTGCAGCCGCTGCGGGGCAAACTGCTGCCATTCGGCTGGTTGAAGTTCCTTCTGGGCAAACGGAAGATCGACTATGCGCGCACCATCCTGATGGGCGTTCTGCCGGAATTCCGCAAACTCGGGGTGGACATGGCCATGGTCTACCAGACCATGCGGGCCGGATTCGCCAAGGGCGTCACCTCGGGTGAGTGCTCCTGGATCCTGGCCGACAACGTACCCATGAACCGGATCCTGGAGGGATACGGGGCGGATATGTACAAGACCTATCGCATCTACGAGAAACAGGTGGGGTGAAGCCCTCCGACGGCAGCTCCGGCACCGGTGGTCCGGTCATCGCCCTGACCGGCGCGACCGGGTTTCTGGGCAGCCATATCGCCGACACCCTGTTGGCCCGGGGTTTCGGTGTGCGGGCCTCGATCCGGCCGACCAGCAGCCTGCGCTGGCTGGACAACAAGCCCGTGGAAACCCGGCGGACCGATCTGACGGACCCCGACGACTGCCGCGGGTTTTTGGCCGGCACTTCCGGGCTGATCCATTGCGCGGGGGTGGTCTCCGCCCCCGCCAAAACCATCTACCACGTGGCCAACGTGACCAGCACCGCCCGCCTGCTTGAGGCCGCCGCCGCGGCCTGGAAAGAACAACGGGACACCAAAGCCTTCGTGCTGATTTCGAGTCTGGCCGCACACGGGCCGGCCGGACTGGAACGTCCCGCCCTGGAATCCGACCCCTGTCGGCCCATCACCGAGTACGGCCGTTCGAAACTGGCGGCCGAGGAACTCGTCTCGGCCGGAATGTGGCCCTTTCGCACGGCCACCCTGCGGCCCCCGTCGCTGTACGGTCCCCGGGACCGGGAGTTTCTGCCCTTGATCAAATTGGCCACCCACGGTTGGACAGGCCGTCTCGGGCGCCGGATGACCGGGCTTTCCCTGGTGGATGGGCGCGACGCCGCCGCCGCCGCGGTCGATCTGCTGGAAACCGACGCCGCCTCCGGTACGTTTTTCGTGGACGACGGCAAAACCGGCTACGACTGGTCCGCCCTGAACGCCGCCCTGGAAAAAATGGCCGGCCGCAGGGTCCGCACCATCCAGCTGCCTTTGGTAGTGCTGAAGATCCTGTCCTTTCTGGCCGGACGATCCCGGGCCGCCCGGTCACCGGTTCTGAACCGCGACCGGATTCGCGATCTGCAGACCGAAGGCTGGGTCTGCGACGGAGGCCGTCTGGCGGCGGCCACCGGATTCAGGGCCCGGCGGGACGCCGCCCGGGGATTTGCCGAGACCCTGGATTTCTACCGCGAGGAAGGCTGGCTTTGAACGTCCGCCGGAAACTGATCGACCTGTCCCTGCGGCGGATGAACATCGACCGCTGGGCCGTGATCTATCTGCTGATCAGCGCCTTCTACCCGGTTCTCAAACCCTCGGTGTTTCCCGACCCCTGGGCCAACGCCCTGCTGCACGGGGGCCTGGCCCTGTTCATCTGGTTCGTCCCGCCGCTCCTGCGCTGCAGCAAGCACTTTCTTTTGCGCCTGCTGGGCGAAATCTATCTGCCGTTCATCTTCCCCATGTTCTACGCGGAAATGAAGTATCTGGGCATCATCTTCTTCGATTTCGAGAAAAGCCTGGACCCGGCGCTGATACGTCTCGAGGAATGGATCTTCGGGTTCCAGCCCAGCCTGGAATGGTCCCGCGCCTGGCCCTGGCCCTGGTTCCACGAGCTGATGGAATTCGCCTATTTCACCTACTACTTCCTGGCGGCCGGTTTCCTGCTGCTGGTATTTCGTTCACGCAATCTGGAAGATCACCAGAGGTGGGAAACGGCGCGGGCCTTCGTCCGGGACCTGAGCCTGACCATGCTGATCTGCTACACCATGTACACCCTGTTTCCCGCCTGGGGACCGAAGTATTTCCGGGCCGGCTACGTCGAGGTTCCGGGGTGGATCTTCACGGACATCATGCGCCACATCCACGAAAACGGGGCCCTGCTGGGCGCGGCTTTTCCCTCCAGCCACGTGGCCGCCTCCATGGTTCCGTGGTGGCATACCTGGAGCAACTTTCCCCGCCACCGCTGGTGGATGACCACCATCTTCGTCCTGCTGTGCATGTCCACCGTCTACAACCGGTACCACTACGTGGTCGATGTCTTCGCGGGCCTCCTGCTCGGGGGGCTGGTCATGTATTTCGGCCACCGGTTGGGTGATGCGGCGAGGGATCGCCTGAAGTACCGCCTGCGCTAGGCCGGGGAATGAAAAAGGAGGTGCCTGCAGGGGCACCTCCTTGAAAATTCGTGGTCGCGACCGATTTGCCGTTGGTCAGGCGAGCCACCGGTTCCCGGCCAAAAAAGCCGAAACTTTCTTGCACCGAGAAAGAAACTATATCACAATTTTTTAAACTTTTCAACAATTTTGCAGACGCACGGCCGCAGACAGGATCAGCCTCAGGTGAAGCCGCCCGTGCCGCATCCACCGCCGCCGGTAAACCCGCCCGCCGAATCCGACGCCCCGGTGGCGAAAGCGGAAAAACCTCTCTCGACCTGCCTGGATCCACAGGCCGGACACTTGAACTTCCCGGCCTCGAGTTCGGCCAGGGAAATCAGCTCTTCAAAACCATGCCGGCATTTGCGGCAGGTGAATTCGAATAAAGGCACCCGAATACCTCCTGGTCACGGGTAGGCAAGCTATTAACCCTGTTTTTGGTCTTTGGAGTCTGGATCCGTGCCTTGGTCGGAGTCCTGATCCGGCGATGGTTCCCGGTCACCGACCGAGCAGTTGGCGGGGCCTCAGCCGGGCTGGATGCCCAGCCGGGGAAACACGAACTGCACGATGATGAAGTACAGGACCACGAACAGTATGAATTTTTCCATGCGCGGTCCACTCTCCCCGGACCTTCCCGGCCCCCGGTTTCTTACATGCGAAGTTTATTGACTAGTAAAGTAGTACAGAATCCGGCCCTGTCAAGACCCGCTCTGCCGTTCAAAAGGTCCCTTTGACCCAGCCACCGTCCGAAACAATGCATTGGCCGGTGATGTAGCCCGCTTGCGCGGACATGAGAAACAGGATCAGGGCCGCCAGTTCTTCCGGTTCCCCCAGGCGGCCCAGGGGAATCTCGGCCGACCATTCGGCCAGAACATCGTCCCGGGAACAGCCGGTCTGGTCGATTTTTTTCGCGATTAACCGCTCCACCGCGCTGGTGGTGTGGTAACCCGGAGCAACCGAATTGACCGTCACCCCGCGGGGCCCCCCTTCCAGGGCGAGATTCCGGGTCAGGGCGTGCACCGCCGGCCGCATCACGCTGGACAGCAGCAGGTTTTCCACCGGCTGCAGGACACTGACCGAAGTGAGCTGCACGATGCGACCCCAGCCGCGGGTCATCATGCCCGGCATCACCAGGCGGCACATCCGCACCGCGCTCTCCAGGGTCAGCCGGTAGGCCGCTTCCCACTGGTCCAGGTCCAATTCCGCAAAAGTCCCAGCGGGCGGTCCCCCGGCGTTGACCAGCAGCAGGTCGATGCCGCCCCAATCGTGTTCGAGGTCGGCCGCGAAACCGGCCATGGCGGCATCGTCGGTCACATCCAGGGCGCGCGTGACCACCTCACCTCCGGCACCGCCGAAAACCCTTTGGCCGGAGGTCTTTACCTCTTCTGCGGCCTCTTCCAGATCGCTTTCACCGCGCGCGCACATGGCCACGCGGGCGCCTTCGGCGGCCAGTTGCAGGGCCACCGCTTTCCCGAATCCTCTCGAGGCCGCCGTCACCAGGGCGGTCTTGCCTTTGAGTCCCAAATCCATCTTTTAACCCAACATTCAAGGTTTCCCTGCCATTGCCGATAATCCGTGCGTGGGCGGTTTTCAGCCCCCTTCAGTTTAGGCAAAACGGGGATTTTGTCACCCGAAGAGTGAATTTATACGTGTGGCCGGGGATTCGTGCGCGGAGGAAGATCCTGAATGAGTGATAACCAGCAAACACCTCTGGAACGCTACGTCACCAAACGTGGCGGAGACGTCAACACCGCCTTTCAGGACCTGGGAGAAAACCTGCCCGGCCACACCATGATCCGCGTCGCCTCGTGGCTGGTCATTCTCGGTTTCGCCGCCTATCTCCTCATCCCCAGGACTCCGGCTCCGCTGCAACTGACCTATGAGATGGATCTGGAAAACGCTCCCGAAGGCAGCCTGGTCATTACCCTGATCACCGAGGGCGACCTGCCCCGCAACCTGAATCTGGAGTTCCCCCCCGGCGTGTTCGGCGATGCCATGAACGGGGTCAATCCCCACAGCGCCACGGCCAACGTACTGAATCCCGACGGCAGCCAGGGAAAATCCCTGGCGGTCAAGAGAACGCCCGACGGTTGGGACGTCGCCACCAAGGGAGCCAAGCGGGCCGGGTTCATCTACCAGGTGGACCTGAACCATGTCCAGGGATTGGACGGGAATGTCCGGCATCACATATCCACCCCGGTGACGGGCGGCCTGCGGGTCGCCGGCTTCGAGGTGTTCCTCCAGCCGGTCGGCCGGGAAGTCGGCGACATCACCGTCACCCTGCACAACCCCGAAAACATCCAGGTGCTCGTACCCTGGCCCGCCCTGGTCCAGAACGGCCATTTGCCATCGCCGCCGTCCCCGGCGCCCAAACCGGTCCAGCAGGCCAACGTCAGTCCGGGCCAGGGGTATCTGCCCGCCGAGGGCGTGACCCCGCCGGAAGACCAGGATCCCGGCCAGGCCCCCGCCACACGTTCGGTGCCATCGAACCTCCTGTTTCATCCCCAGGATCTGGAAGACCTCAACAACGCGCTGCTGATCTGTGGCGACATCCAGGTGATTTCGACCCAGGTCCGCGAAACGGTCGTCCAGCTGGCGACCGACCACCAGTGGCAGTTCCCCTTCGGCAGCGCCCTGGACATGGTCCGGCGCATCGCCCGGACCGAGATGGGCTTTTTCGGCACCGCGCCGACCTCCCAGATCACGGTCATCCTTTCGGCGAACAAGATCACCGGCAGGGATAAATTCGATATCTACGGGGTCCACACCGGAAGTTCCGTGCTGGTGATGATGGATGCGGACACCACCTGGGAAGAACTCGAAGACCAGTGCGCGAGCGTCATCGCCCACGAGATGTTCCACGGTTGGCTGGGCGAGGCGATCCCCCAGAAAGACCCGGACATGCTGTGGTTCACCGAAGGCGCCGCCACCTGGTATGCCGCCCGGATGCTGACCGCCGCCGGTATCTGGACTCCCGACCACTCCCGCGCCGTTCTCCAGACGCGCATGGAAAGGGACTACAAACTGAGCCCCCTGAAAACCCAGATGTCCGTGGGCGCGGCCGCCGCCGATGTGATGGCGAGTCCCGACCAGGTTCGTTTCGCCTACGCCGGTGCGATCAACGCCTGCATGAACCTGGATCAGTGGCTTTCCGAACAGACCGGGAAAACCCGGCCTCTGGATCAGGTCCTGCGGCATCTCTACGAGAACAGGGACGGCTCGCCCCTGACGCGGCTGGCCTTCGAGACCGCGGTCCTCGAGGCCACCGGTGTCGACTGTTCCGTTTGGTTGGATGATTATGTCTACAAGAAAACTACCTTGCCCGCTGCTATTCGCTTGATATAACTTTCCTTTGGGAGAAAGGGTGCCCCCCTCATTTCGGGGCGTCATGGAGGGGCCGCAGCCATGGATGGCGGAGGCCCCGGAATGCCGAGCCATTCCGCCACAGGAGGTGGCGGAACGGCGCCCCCGAAATGAGGGGGGCACCCTTTCTCCCAAAGGAAAGTCATATCAAGGCGAATACACTCAAAGTGGGTTTGGGCATGGGTCAGGATAAGAAGTTCACAAGGACACTCGTAACCAGCGCATTGCCCTATGCCAACGGGGAGATTCACCTGGGGCATCTGGCGGGGGCTTACCTGCCGGCGGATATCTACGTGCGGTTTTTGCGGATGCGGGGGGAAGAGGTCCTGTACATCTGCGGCAGCGACGAATACGGGGTGCCCATTACCCTGACCGCGGAGAAAGAAGGGATCTCGCCCAAGGAACTCGTGGACAGGAACCATGCGTCCATCAAGAAGTCCTTCGCGGGGTTCGGCATGAGCTTCGACAACTTCAGCCAGACCAGCCGGGACATTCACGCCGAAACGGCCCAGGCCTTCTTCGAGGACCTGCACGGCCAGGGGCTTTTCAAACAGAAGACCACCGACCAGTATTTCAGTCCTACCCAGAAACGATTCCTGCCCGACCGGTACATCGAAGGAACGTGCCCCAGATGCAAGACCGAGGGCGCCCGGGGCGGCGAATGCGAAAGCTGCATGGCCACCTTCAGCCCCACCGAACTGATCGATCCGCACAGCGTCCTGGACAACAGCCCCCTCGAACTGCGGCCCACCACCCACTGGTTCCTGCCCATGGGCGACTGGCAGGACAAGCTGGCCGCCTACATCGACGACCATCCCGAGTGGAAGGACAACGTGAAGCAGTACTGCCGGGGCTACTTCGAAAGCGGCTTGCAGGACCGCGCCATGACCCGGGACCTGGGTTGGGGCGTGCCGGTGCCCCTGCCCGACCACGAGGGCAAGGTGATGTTCGTGTGGTTCGAAGCACCCATCGGCTACATTTCCTCCACGCGCGAGTGGGCCGCCGACCAGGGCGATCCCGAAGCCTGGAAAACCTGGTGGCAGGATTCCGAAACGCGTCTGATCCACTTCATCGGCAAGGACAACATTTTTTTCCACGCCATGCTGTTCCCCGCCATGCTCATGGCCCACAGCGAGGATTACGTCGTGGCGGACAACGTTCCGGCCAACGAGTTCCTGAACCTGGAAGGGCAAAAACTATCGACCAGCCGGGGTTTCGCCGTGTGGCTGCCCGAGTTCCTGGAGAAATTCCAGGCCGACCCCCTGCGCTACACCCTGGCCCGCAACGCCCCCGAGACCCGGGACATGAACTTCACCTGGGAAGGATTCCAGGCCCGCAACAACAACGAACTGGGCAACAACTTCGGCAACCTGATCAACCGGGTCTTCACCTTCATCCACAAGTATTTCGACGGCGTGGTGCCCCAGTGGTCGGAAGACATGATGACCGATCTGGATCGGCAGGCCCTGGCCGATGTGAAGGCCGACCTGGAAAAATGGGCCGGCCACATGGAAAAGTTCGAAATCAAGGCCGCCCTGGAGGTCTGCTTCCACGCCGGACAGACCGGCAACCGCTACTTCGACGAGTCGGCCCCCTTCAAATCGCGGAAGACCGACATGGAACGCTGCGGGCACAGCCTGGGCGTCATCGTCCAGATCCTGCGCATGCTGGCCCTGATGCTGGCGCCGGTGGTTCCGTTCGGCATGGAAAAGCTGTGGAGCTGGTTGGGCATGGAGACGGATCTATGGCGGAACGGCTGGGCCGAAGGCACCCGCGACATCCCTTCGGGAAGGCCCCTGGGCAAGCCGGAAATCCTTTTCCCGCGGCTGGACGACGACCTGATTCAGCCGGAGATCGAACGTTTGAACCGGATGCTGGAAGACTGACCCGACGGCCGGCCGCACGGTCCGGGAACGGCCCGCACGGGGTTTCCTATTCGGCGAACACGTACTTGAGCCCCGCCTTGACGATATAGCCCGTGTAATCCAGGGCCAGGGCCGAGCCGTCATCCTTGAGGGCGGGACGGCCTTCGTATTTGACATCCTTGACGGTCGCGTCACGCCAGCCGACGGTCACCTCGATGATGGTGGATTCGCCCACCGCAAAATCCATCAGCCCCATGAATTCCAGGGCCAGCGCCGCCGAACCGGTGGTGTCGCCCTGGCCGTAGTTCACGTTGTTTGCGCCCGTCAGCCTGACCTTGCCGGCGGCGAAGGCCGGGCCCATACCGGCTACCGCACCGAAGTCGAATTTTCCCACGTGAAGCGCCCGCCAGTACAGGTGGCCCATGAAGAAGTTGGCGTCCAGGTTGAGGTCCGCGGTCACGTCCTGGTCGGTGCCGTCGACGCGGGCATACTGCCGGTCCCAGGAAAAGCCCAGGGAAAAAGCGGGCGACAGGTCGTAACCCAGGTGGAAGGACAGGGAGAAACCCGCATCCAGGTCGGGAAAATTGAATCCCTCGATGGTGTAATCGTAGAAGCGGAAATCCTGATTGTTGATGTCGTCCATGGCCATGCCGCTGACGCCGCCGGCCACCTTGAACCAGCTGCCGGCCCGGGCCTGGCCCGGCAGGGCGGCCGCCAGGATGACAACCACTGCGGTTAAGGCCAGGGCCCTTGTCACCCGAACAATCGCATGTTTGCCGTTCACTTTTCTCTCCCTTGGAAAATCATTCCGGGCTCCCGGCGGACCCTTGGTTGAAATCATGGAAGGCCGCCTGACGGGCCGCATTCTGCATGCGGTCGTGTTCCGCCGTGGACAGATCCGCGAATTCCGCGGCCCGCCGGTATTCGCCTTCCAGGTCCAGGCCGAACATGGCCCGGTCGTCGGTGTTCAGGCAGCACGGCACGCCCGCGTCCAGGATTTCCCGCAGGGGATGATCGCTCCAGGCGGAAATCCCGCCCGTCTGGACGTTGGAGCCGGGGCACATTTCCACGAACACGTCCCGCGCAGCCAAAGTGGCCAGGATCAGGGGATCCTGAACCGCCGCCAGGCCGTGCCCGATACGGTCGGCGCCGCATTCGTCGATCGCCTGCCGGATCGAATCGACCGCGGCGGCGCCCATGGCCGGCATTTCCCCCGCGTGGATGGTGACCCCGAAGCCTTCGGCCTTCACCTCGGCGAAAATATCCGCGAAATCGGCGGCCGGGCCGTCCGCCTCGTCTCCTCCGAGACCGAAGCCCACCACTCCCAGGCCGCGGCCCGCCCGGGTGGCGGCTTCCCAGGCCCGCCATCCCCAGTCGATATCCCACTGGCGCACGGCGTCCGGTATCCAGCGCATTTCCACACCGTTGGTTTCGCGCACCTCGGCGGCGGCCTCGGCCAGGGCCGACTGCACCGTCACCGGATCGATATTCCGTTTCAAAAGGACCCCGTAGGAGAGGGAGATCTCGGCATAGGCCACCCCGTCGGCCTTGAGCCTGCCGCCGAGATCCCGGGCCACGGCGTGGAAATCGCCCGGGGTGCGCAGCAGGGAGGTGACGTGTTTGAAGGCGTCCAGAAAACCGTGGAATCCCTCGAAGCGGTAGGACGATCCGTCCTCGTTCAGGACGGCCGCGGGCAGGCCCGGCTGCCCGTATTTATCAGCAAGAAGGATCAGTCGCGCGGGCGTGACTGATCCTTCCAGATGGGTATGAAGTTCGACCCGGCCGGCCGGGGTCATTTCGCCAGGACCACCCTCTGGTTCAAGGCCTTCTGACCATTTTCCAGACGGATGAGATACAAACCGGACGCGGCGGACGCGCCTTGGGCCGTCCGGCCGTTCCAGGTCACGTTCTGCCAGTCGCCCGTGCCCGCGCCGTTGTACAACTCGTGCACCAGCCGGCCGCGCAGGTCCATGATCCTGACGGTGACGTTTTCCACCGGCGCGGCGCGGAAACGGATCGTCACCGCGGGATTGGCCGGATTGGGCCAGGCCGGAGCCAGGGCCAGCAGGGAACCGAAATTCAGGTGGGCAGACAGTTCACCCGGACCTGACAGGGCGTCCAGGGCGAAAGAGAAACCATCGTTCGTGACCGCCTGCAGCGAATAGCTGAGGCTGGCCGCTTTGGCGTCGGTTGCGTCGGAAAGCTGATCGAGAAAGAGGAAGCCGTCACCCGAGACGGTCAAAACACCCGGGACCTCTTCCTGACCGGTCCGCGGCGCTCCGGTCCAGATGGCCGCTTCATCGATGACCGCGCCCTTGCTGTCGCGGATCTGGCGGAACAGCTCCACCTCTTCGAACTCCACAGCAGGCAGGGCGAAGGCGAAGGACAGCCGGACGAGGTCATCGCCGGCGGAGGCGGTCCAGGCGGCGGACCAGTGCGAGAAGAAGGCCGGGACCACGACGTTGCTGGAATCCTGCAGGTGGAGGAAACCTGTCACCTCGTTGTTCAACTTGTTGCCGTCGGGAGCCCCGACGACCAGATCCCAGGCACCGTCCCCGTCGAAATCGCCTCCTGAAGCCACGGCCCAGGCATAGTGGTCATCGGCCTCGGCGCCCACCTTCATGGGCACATTGCCCTTGATGTCCAGGTTGGCGGCGTTGGTTTCGACGCTGGCGCCTTCCAGCACGTAGGCCTTGCCGCAGTCGGAAGCGGGTTGGTCGTGAAAGGGCGCCCCGATCAGAACATCTGCGGAGCCGCTTTCGGTAAAGTCCCGGAGCCGGGCCAGTGAATACCCGAAGTTGTCACCGGCGATTTCGCCCAGGACAAAATGATCACCCGAAGCCGTGGGGCTGAAACTGTCACCGTAGACGATCTCCACCCGGCCCGCGGCCGCGCCGCCGTCGTTGTTGAAGGGACCGCCGATGGCCAGGTCGGTCAGATTGCTGCCGCCCCAGTCGTCCACGCCGCGAACCGCAAAACCGTACTGGGTGAAGGGGGCCGTGCCGCCGCTGCCGATTTCATGATCGGGCGTACTGTTCGGGCTGGCGCCGCCTTCGTAGACGTAGACCGCCCCGGCATCGGTGCCCCCGTGGGTGTCGTTCAGCGGAGCGCCAACGGCGACACAATCGTCCGCGCCCAGGAAATTGCCGGCATCGGTCACGGACCAGCCGAAGGCGTTGTTGGCGAGTTCACCCGTCAGGGTGAGGGCGGCGCCCAGGTCGTTGCTGACACCACCGGCCGCGCCGAAGATGACATAGGCATTGCCCGGACGGCCGGGCAGGCCGGCGTCGAGAGCCGGAGCGCCGACGATGAAATCATCAACACCGTCACTGTTGAAATCGCCCGCCGCGGAAAGGGAAAATCCGAAATTATCTCCACCAAGTTCCCCGATGATTTCCACCGGGGTGATGGACGCGGGATCGGGGTCGCCGTAAAAGACATAGACCTTGCCCTTTTTGGCGCCCGTGTCGTCGGAGTCGGGCGCACCGACCGCCCAGTCGGGCAGGCCGTCGGCATTGACGTCGCCGATCCGGGCCACCGCGAACCCGAATTTTTCCTGGTTCACGCCTTCCCACTGGAAATCCGGAGCGAGCGCCAGCTCGGAATCGCCCCACCACATGAACACGGCCCCGTGGTCGCCCCCGTTGGGCGCGCCGGGCGCACCGACCAGGAACTCCCAGTGCCCGTCACTGTTCAGATCCTCCAACTCGGACAGGGCCGCCCCGAAAAGAGTTCCGCCGGAGCCGGTCTCGTCCGTCAGATGCACCGCCCCCCAGGCGGGGAGAACCGGGATCAGCAGGGCGCTAAAAAGAAGCATGGGAAAGAACACGGCACGCCTGTTGCTAGCTTGGATCAATAACTTGGAAAACAACGCAGAACCTCCAAATCGGTACAGGATGCCCATGAAACCGGACGACAGATCAAAAAATCCCTGTTCCGGAAGGGCTTTCTGCAATGGTTACGTTAATGATAGCACGGAACGACCCTTGTTTAACAGACTCAAGACCTTTTTCTGGACAAGAAAACCCTTGCTTGAAGCGGGGTATCTGGTGCAGTTTTGGCCCGTTGGACCCCATCACCACCCGGTGATTTTCCTGGAGGACGGATCCTGATTCCCGCAGAACATAGCAATAAACTCACCAGATTCGCGGCGCCCGCGCTGGCCGTCGCGGGTTTCGGCCTGCTGCTCGGCGGAGCTGTCTGGTTGACATCCATGGACCGCTCCGACGCTCACGAATACGGCATGGGCGGGCCGGAAGAGCCGCCTCTGGCCGATACCCGGACCACCGCGGGACTGCCCGCCGCAGGCCATCTGGATCTGGACCGGGACTGGTCCTTCGGTTCCACCGGCGGGGCCTTCGTGTTCAGGGCACCCGGCGCCGGCCTTTCCACCGGCGAACTGGGCCCCGTGTTCCGGCCCAAATTCGGCCCCATGGAAATGCGGATCGGGCGCGGCATGACCTTCTACGAATCCCTGGCCGGCCGGGGCGTGGCCCACGAAGACATCATGACCCTGGTCAAGGCCTGCAAGTCGTTTCGCAATCTCCGCAACGTCCGCGCCGGCGAGCTTTTCCGGATCGATATCACCGACGACGGCGGACTGCGCTCGCTGGGGTTCGACCTGGACGAGGAAAGCCATGTGACCTGGACGCGCCAAGGGGACACCTATGCCCGCGAGGACGGCACCTATCCGGTGGCGCACCGTCTCAAGGGCGTCAGCGGAACCATCGAGGTTTCCCTGTACCACAGCCTGCAGAAAACCGGCGCGCCGTTGACCCTGGCGCCCAAGATGAACGACATCCTAGGCTGGGACATCGATTTCAACCGCGACCTGCGCAAGGGCGACACCTTCCGCATCGTGTTCGACGAGGTATGGAAGGAAGACAAACTGGTCCGCACAGGATCGATCAAGGCGCTGGAAATAATCAATCGCGGCAAAGTGAAGCAGGCTTTCCGCTTTACGGCGGAGGGTGGACGTCCGGGTTATTTCGATACCGACGGCAACAACATGCAGAAGCAGTTGATGCGGGCGCCCCTGGATTATTCCCGGATCAGCAGCGGCTATTCCCACCGCCGCCTGCACCCGGTCCTGAAACGATGGATGCCCCATCTGGGCGTCGATTACGCGGCTCCCCTGGGCACTCCGGTGCGGGCCGGCGGGGACGGCGTCGTGGTGACCGCCACCTCCAAGAAGGGCAACGGCCGCTACATCCAGATCCGCCATACCAACCGTGAATATGAAACCTTCTACCTGCACCTGTCCCGCTACGCCAAGGGCATCAAGAGCGGCAAACGGGTGACGCAGGGCCAGATCATCGGTTACGTGGGCGCCACCGGTTACGCCACCGGGCCCCACCTGGACTACCGGGTCAAGCGCAACGGGACGTTCGTCAATCCCCGCAAACTGAAACTGCCCGCGGCCGCACCGGTGGCCAAGGACCTGCGCCCGCACTTCGACAGCCTGAAGGAAATGTTCATCGCGGCCCTGGAAGATCTTCCCGCGGGCGAACCCGTACCCGTGGCGCCGATCGTGGTCCTGGAACCCCCGGCCTGGGACGCGCAGGTTTTCGCGGCGGCCGAACTTCCGGCAACGGTCAGGGCTGTGTACTAGGAATTACCGGGACGACGAGTCCGGTACCAGATGGGACATGGCGCGGGCCGTCACGATGAAATGGGCCGGGACCTGCAGCAACTTGCCGTCGCTGTGAAACCACAACCCCACCGGAGGAGAATCGTCTTCGGCACGGACCAGGGGCGGTGAATCTGCGGGCAGGCGGTCTTCGTCCAGATATCCGATTTCGATGATTTCCGACCTGATATTTTCCCCCGTTCCGGTCTCGTTTCCGAACGAGATCGAAATCTTCACCCTTTCGCGGTCGGTCAGAATCGAGGCGTCACTGGTCGGAGACAGGACGGCCAGGACCTCCAGCCGGTCTAGGTTGACCACCAGGTCCTGAATCAGGCCGTGGCGGTGTTTTTCCTTCAATCCCTCGATACCGGCCTCGGGAAATTCCGTCAGCCAGGCCAGGCGGCCTTCAGGCGTCAAGGCCGTTCCGGTGCGGGTGCCGTGCAGGAGCAGGCGACCTTCCCGCTCCAGGGTGATCACATCGGATTTCAGGGCCTGGAAAGTCAAACCCGTGCGGTGGGCCAGGATCCCGAGGGGCTGTTCCAGAACGAACAAGGCCTCTTCGCTGGTCGTCAACACGTTGCCGCGACGCAATACGGGCACAGCCTCGCGGGTGAGCGCCGGCCCGAAGGCGATGACCATCCTGTCGGGTGAATCGGCGGCGGGGTCGGGGTTGAGACCCTGGCCCATGAGGGTTACCCGCCTCCAGGGAGGATCCAAATTCCAGGTTTCTATCAGGGCGGCGCTCTCGGTGGGGGACTTGATCTCCCCCACGACGATGTCGCTGACCTCGTAGATCATCTTTTCCACCGCGGCGCTGGAAGCCAGGATCCAGGTCCCCTCGCCGTCAGCTTCCCGGCGGTCACCGTACATGGCCTGGTAATCACGGACCTCGGGGCCCAGATAGGCCGGCCCTTCGGCGGGCATCAGCATCCACCAGCGTCCGTTGCGGCGTTTGACCTGAAAATCCCGGTCTCCGCGGCGGATCTCGATTTCCGCGACCTTGTCCCTGGTCACTCCCGGCAGAAGCTTTTTGGCCTGAATGGCACCTGGCAGGTCGCCCAGGGCCTTGCGCAAAATCGCCGGGACCATGAAACAGGCATCGCGTCCGGCCCCGGAGCCGTAGAAGTTTCCCCCGACGGGATTGCCCGCCCCGATCGCCAGGGAAACGGGATCACCCCCGGTCACGAACACGGTCAGCCTGATCGCCGCGGGCCCGTTGAATTCGTAGCGGCGGTCTTCCACCTCGGTGCCGGGCAACAGCGGTCCGCCGTGGGCCCCAGCCAGGGTATCGAGCAGTTTGAGGACCGCCAGGGTATCGACGTAATCGGTGACCGCGCCGCTCAGGCTCCAGGTCCTGCCGTCCACCAGGTCCAGACGGATCTGCGAACCACCGCTGGTCAGCAGCAACCCTTCAATGTCACCCGGTTCGACGGGAAACAGGCGGCCGCCCAGGGTGAAATCCTCGGCGGAATCCCTGTGGCTGTTCAGGAACAGGGCGCCGCCGGCGATCAGCAGCAGGGCCGTCAGGATCAGAACGGACCGGGGCGCGCCCCCATAGCGGTTCAAGCCCAGATGAATCAAACGGCACCGCCCTTCTCACGCCGCCCCATCAACATGAATCCCAGGGCGATGCTGCCGACGAACAGGGGCCAGCCCAGGACCGAGCCCCAGCCCAGGATGTTTTTGCTGTCTTCCGAGAGGATGACCGGTTGGCTCAGGGGGTCCTTGCCCCGGATCTGGATCAGGCCCTCTTCCCGGGCCAGCCAGCCGATGGCGTTCAGCACCAGGTCGCGGTTCCCGGCGAGATTGACGTTGGCGTTGCTCAGGAACTCCGAGTTGCCCACGACCATCATCCGGCCGGGAGGGGTTCCGGGCTCGCCCAGCTGGATTTCCAGAACCATGCCGAAGGGCAGCGGTCCCTTGGGGTCGACTTCCCGGTTGAAACTGGGCCGGCCGAAAAACCGCGTATCCGGATCCGACTCACCCCAGGTCTGATCACTGCTCACCAGGATGATGGCCCCGGCGGTCACGCTGTCGGGCTCGCCCACCATGGCCAGGGTCTGGACCAGGGGATAGATCGTCGGCATGCCCTTCAGGGAACTGACCACCTCGTGGTCGCCGTAACCTTCATCGATAACCATGGTGCGGGCGCTGATGCCCCGGTCGGCGCCCACGCGGTCCACCGCGATCAGCACGTCTCCGGTCAACCCCACCCGCCACTTGGCCATCCAATCGACCCAGCCCGAGGGCGTGGGCGGATCGAACATGGCCAGCACCGCTCCCCCCCTGGCCATGTGTTTTTCGATCTCCACCAGCGTTGACGGTTCCGGCTGCAGTTTGGGCCCGGCGATCACCAGAACGTCGCACGAATCCGGCACCTTGCGGGTTTCCGACATGTGGAAGGCCCGGACATCGTAACCCTGGTCCCTCAGCAGCAGCTCATAGGACGAATAGCCCGGCCGGTCGTCGCTGTTGATAAGATGCTCCCCGTGACCCATCAGATGGAAGACGCGGGCCAGCTTTCCGGTGGAAAGGCGGTAAACCGCACTGGCCAGGGCGCTTTCCTCCGGTTGCAGCAGGGACGTATAGCGGTCCCCCACCTTGACCACGACCGTCCTGGAGGCCTTGATCTGATAGCGGCGCAGCAGCTCGAGTTCGGTGTCCGGATCCAGGATCCTGAACTTGAACCGGTTCGACCGCTGCGTACATGCCTTCAGCAGGGTCTCGGTGATTTCGCGGGCGGGATCCAGGCGCTGATAGAAGGCCAGCACTTCGACCTTGTCCAGGTCGCCGAAAGGCCCTTCCACCGGATCGGCCCCTTCCTTGAGCTCGGCGAGGTTCCCGGGCAGGTCGTCCAGCACCTGCAGGGTCTGGGGAGCCAGGCTGTAACGCTTGTTGCCGGTCAGGTCCCAGGTCCCGACCCAGGTCTGGCCCAGAATGTAGACGACGACCGACAGGGCCAGCACCAGCAGGGTGGGCGCCCACAGGACGAGTCGGCGCCGGGCGGGCAGCCGGCGGCCGGCCACCACCGCGGTAGTCGCGAACAGGGGCACGAGGGTCATCAGGACGAAATACAGAACGTCCCGGGTGTCGGCCACGCCCCGGCTGAACCGCTCGAAATGGAAGAGCAGGGAAAGTTCATGGGTGACGGTCCCCAGCAAACCGGGCAGGTACCTTTCCAGGGCGCCGACGATGAACAGGAACATGGACCAGATGAAGGCCAGGAAATAGGCGACCATCTGATGCCGGAACAGACTGGAGGCCAACGCGCCCCAGGCCGCCAGACAGCCCACGAAAAGGAGTTCCCCGGTCACCGCGACCAGGGCCGGTCCGATTTCGGGCGATCCCAGGAACCAGACCACCCCGAAATAGGCGGATCCGGCCAGGATCATCACACCGGCGGTCAACCAGGCCGACATCCATTTTCCCAGCACCCAGACATGGTCCGACACCGGCCAACTGGCGATCAGCACGTAGCGGCCCGAACCGAATTCGGGCGCGAACAACCGCATGGTGAGCGCGGGCATCAAGAACAGCAGGAAGAAGATGGTATTGCTGACCATGGGCCGGAACAGCCCTTCGGCCAGGTTCATGTAGTTGCCGCTGCGGGCGCTCTGCAGGGCTGTCTGGGACATGTCGCTGTAGCCCAGAAGGAAGATGGTAAAGAAGAGCCCCACAGCCACCAGGAAACCCGACAGCACCATCGGCGCCATGGCGCTTTTGAAAAAAGCTCCCGTTTCCCGGCCCACGATTGCCCACAACTGCCTCATGCATCCCTCCCGGGGAGGTCCTGGGACCCCTGGTCCGCGTCCACGCCGGTCAAGCGCAGGAAAAGGTCCTCCAGGCTGGGCCCCTTGTCCTGGATGTTCTGTAACTGGCCGCCGGCCTGCAGCACCGATTCCACCAGCTTGGGGCGGACTTCCACCGGATTGCCGGCGATGATCACCTCGGCACCGTCGTTGGTGACGACCACTTCGTCGACGCCGGCCACCTTGGCCAAGGCTGCGGCCACGGCCTCGCGGTCGCCGTCCCAGGACAAAACGACGGTGCTGGTGCCCCCGCCCACGGTGGCCGGATCGGCCTGGGCCAGGCCCACGGCGCTTTCCTCACCGACGAGCTTGCCCTTGTCCAGGATCAGCACCCGCTCGCAGATGGCGCTGACCTCGGACAGGATGTGGCTGCTGAGCAGGACCGTGCGCTCGCCGCGAAAGCCCTTGATGAGATGCCGGATTTCCACGATCTGGTGGGGGTCCAGTCCGCTGGTGGGTTCGTCGAGGATCAGGACCGCGGGATCCGAAACCAGGGCCTGTGCCAGACCGACCCGTTTGCGGAAACCGTGTGACAGGTTGCCGACCATCTTGTGGCGGACCTCCCCCAGACCGGTCTGGGCGATGAGCCCGTCCACATGGGAGGACACCCGGTTGCGGGCCACACCCTTCAGCTCGGCGACGAAACGCAGGAAATCCAGGACGGACTGGTCATTGTAGAGCGCCACGTGCTCGGGCATGAACCCGATGTGTTGCCGCACGGAAATGGGATCGTCCAGGATGTCGAAACCGGCCACCGAAGCGGAACCCGAGGTGGGCGCCAGCGAGCAGGTGAGGATTTTCATGGTCGTCGACTTGCCGGCGCCGTTGGGGCCGAGAAACCCCACGACCTCGCCCTGGTCGACCTTGAAGGAAAGATCGACGAGCGCCCGGGTCGAACCGAAGCGGCGGGACAGTTCCTTGACTTCGATCATACGGTCAATTCCCTAGGTTGCGGTCCAGCGCATGAGCGTCGAACCCCAGGTGAACCCCGCGCCGAAAGCGCACAGGACGACGAGATCGCCTTCCTTCAAACGGCCCTCGTCCAGGGCCACGCGCAGGGCCGACGGAATGCTGGCCGAGGTCGTGTTGCCGAAACGATCGATGGTGATGGCGACTTGCCGGTCTTCCAGGCCGACCCGGCGCTGGGCGGCTTCAATGATGCGGATATTGGCCTGGTGCGGCACGAAAAGATCGACGTCCGCGCCCGTGAAACCGTTCTTCTCCACGATTTCCGCGGTGATCCCGGCCATGCCCTTGACCGCGTATTTGTAGACGTCGCGGCCTTCCTGGTAGATGTAGTGTTGCCGCCCGGCCACGGTCTCGGCGCTGGAGGGATTCCGGCTGCCGCCGGCGATCATGTGCAGATGCTTGACGCCGCTGCCGTCGAGGCGGTTCAGCGCGTCGATGATGCCGATGCGGGATTCGTCGATCCGCGAGACCACCACGGCGCCGGCCCCGTCGCCGAACAGGATGCAGGTGTTGCGGTCTTCGTAATCCGTGATGGCCGACATGATCTCGGTCCCGACGACCAGCACCTGCCGCGCATGGCCGGCCTCGATCTGCGCGCGCGCGTTCTGCAGCGCGAAGATGAAACCGCTGCAGGCACCCTCGAGGTCGAATCCCCAAGCGTTCTTGGCGCCGATGATTTCCTGGATGATGCCGGCGGTGGGCGGGAAGACCATATCCGGCGTCACCGTCGGCACGATGATCATGTCCACGTCCATGGGCGTGATTCCCGCATGCTCGAGGGCCTGCTCGGCCGCCTTGGCCCCGTGGACCGAGGCCCCGGTCCCCTTCTCGACGATCCGCCGCTCCTTGATGCCCGTCCGCTCGACGATCCACTCGTCGTTGGTGTCGACCATCTTTTCGAGATCGGCATTGGTCAGACGTTTTTCGGGGAAACTCATTCCGACGCCGGTGATGCCGGCTGTGTAAAGCGTCCTTGCAGCCATAAGGCGGTCTCCATGGGGATGTCGGGGATGGACCCGTTCAACCGGCCGACGCGGTCGTCACGGCCTGCGGCCCAGGCGGGATCCGGTATTTGAAAACGGCCCCCCCGCTGCGGAGGAACGGTTTCAGACGATTCTGACTCCGGTGAAGTTAGATGAAATCCCCCGGGGGATCAAGGAAGGATGAAAACCGCCGCCCGGGGGCGGTTCACTCGCCTTTCCTGCATTCGAACAGGAAATCGAGGCCGAAATCGTGGAGGCCCGGCCAATTGCCCATTTCGGCCGAGAAATTCCGGTACCGGTAGTACCAGTCGGGCTTTCTTTTTTCTTTCGCGACTATAACCCCCTGTCCCGCATTGCCTTGTGAATCAGCTCGGAGCTGGTGGTCCGCCTTCCAGTTTTTCTTCCGTTTCAGGATGCCCGCGTTGCGCAGCCCACGTTTGATGCTGCCGGTTTTTTTCGAAAGGACGGTGAACCCGTGACTGTCCAAAAGCCACCGGAGGGTGCGGGCGGGAAAAAAGAAGATGTGCCCGCTCGGGCTTCGCGCGGGGATGCCCTCGGTCCGGTGGAATTCGATCAGGTTACGGCTGTCATTGATCCCGTTGGGCACCGCCAGGAAGAAATGGCCGCCCGGCTTGAGGACCCGGCGGCATTCGGCCAGCAGATCGACCGGGTCCAGGACGTGTTCGAGGACGTTGTTCATGTGGACATAATCGAAATGGCCGTCGGGATAGCCGGCGTCCCGCAGGTCTCCCTGCCGAACGTCCAGACCCAGTTCATCACGGGCATAGGCCGCGGCGTCCGGGCTGAATTCAACCCCGTGGACCTCCCAGTCGGTGCTCTGCCGGATACCGTTGAGGAAAAACCCCGTGGCGCAGCCCACGTCCAGGAAGCGGCCCGTTGTGGATATTTTCCTGAGTTTGCGTGCAAACCACGCTCCGCCGGCTTCACCCGGCCAGCGTCGAAAATCGTAGTAGGCGGCGGAGTAGAAACGGTTCAGGATTTCAGTGGTGGGCAGGGGATCGAAACGGATCACCCCGCAGGCGGGACACTGAACCAGCCGACTGGCCGTATCAGGGATCAGGGCGACTTCCGCCAAAATGGTATTTGATTCTGTATTTGGGCATACCGGACAGGGAGCCACCGGAGCCTCCAGGTTATTGGGGGAATGGGTTTGCGGTTAGCGGATAGTGAAATTTACCACCCATTTCCCTCCAACCCTACCTTTGAATCCAGGGTCTAACACAAATCACCGACCCCCTTCACCGTACGAGCATGACCTTGCTTGTAACCTCTCCGCTTCTCCCCTTGAGACGGATCAGATAAGCACCCGAAGGCGCTGCCGCGCCCGTATGTGTGCGTCCGTTCCAGTGCAGCAGGTGATCCCCCCCGGCGAAGCTGCGGCTGGCGACGGTGGCGATGTGACGGCCGGACAGGTCGTACACCTGGACCTGCAGGTCATCGGGCCGATCGAGTGTGAACGAGATCGAGACCTGTGGGTTGGCGGGATTGGGAAAGATCGAGGTGAGCACCGTTTGCGGAAGTGGCTGCTCTTGGGGAACGGCTGACGGCGCGCACTGCCGAGGCAGGACCATCAGGCCATACCCTCCCGCGGCGTAGACATGCTCTCCGTCGACACAGATGCCCATGGTTCCATACAAGTAATGCCCGCCGAAGTCCACCATCCCCACATACGACGGCGCCGACGGGTCCAACACATCGATGACCGTGACGCCGGCCTCATAGTCCGCCACATACGCCATGCCGCCAAAAACCACCACGTCCTTGGCCTCGCCGGGCGTATCGACGTGGCATACGAGATGCGGCATCGTCGGGTCGGATACGTCGACGATCTCCAGACCATTGTTATCCGCAGCCAGGTAGGCCAGGTCGCCGACGACAGTCACTCCTTCGGGATAGATGGGCGATTCGTACTCGCTGAGCAATGCCGGATTACCGGGATCCGAGATGTCATAGATCCGCAACCCGACAAACGTCGCCAAATAGGCGATGTTCTGCTGGACCTCGATGTCGTGCCCATATCCCAGAAACTCGTCATAACTCACCGGCACGGGTGCTGAAGGGTCGGTGACGTCAAAGACCTCCAGTGAACCGTAGTTGAAAGGGGCTACATTGCCCAAGCCCGAGACATAGGCGTAGTTCCCGTCCACGGCGACACCGCGGCCGGCCCGTTGAAGGTCGTACCGGCCCAGGTTGACGGGGGCTGTGGGAATGGAGATATCGACAATGTTCATGCCATGTCCTCCCACCAGGAAGGCAAGGTGGCCGGAAACGCAAACGGCGCGGGGTAAATCATAGGACCGCGTAGCGGCCACGAGATTAGGCGCTGTCGGATCGGCGACGTCCACGACACGCAGGTGGTTGTCGGACACCACATAGGCGTAGTCGCCGGCGACGGCCAAGCCGGTCGTTATATCGGTGTCGCAGTAGCCAAGCGGCACCGGCGTTTCGGGAACGGATACGTCGAACGCCATGAGCCGGCTATCATGGACCCGGGAGTCGATCACGAATGCTGTCGTTCCGGCCAGCGCCACGCGCCCGGGGCGCTGGGCAGCCGTTGTGACACCAAGCAGCTCCGGCAAGGCCGGATCGACAAGGTCGAGGGTTTTAAATCCACCGTAGTCGGCGGCCAGATACGCACGCTCTCCTGAAACGACGATGCCGCAGACAGAGAGGCCGAAATCGTGAAGGCTGACCAATGCCGGCGCCTCCGGATCCGATATGTCGGCGATCAGCAAACCATCACTTGTGCCCAGATAGGCCCGGTTGGCGCTCTCGACCAGTTCGTAGACGGTTGTCGGCAGGGCGAGGTCACCGCGCAGGACCGGCTGTAGGGGATCGGTCACGTCGATCATCTGCAAACCGACCGTAGTGTCCGACACGCAGACGAAATTACCCGTTACGGATATCGATTCGGTGATGCCCGGTGTGATCACGCCGCCGACGCGGGTGGGAACCTCGGGGAAGGTCAGATCGAATACCTGTACGCCGCTGTCACGACAGGCGGCGTACAGGTAACCGCCACCGAAGGCCACGTCCCGCGTCTCGCCGGGGGCGGGCCACGTGCCGGTATGAAGCGGATTCGTCGGATCACTGACATCGAAGACCGCGATCCCGCTACCCTGAACGGCGGCGTACAAAAACGGCCAGTCCAGGGTGAACCGACGGAGATTGAGGCTCGTCGCGACTCTTCCGAGGATTGGCATCGAGCTGGGGTCGGTGATGTCGACGACCGACAGTTCATCAAGGTCCGAGACGTAGACCAGCCCGTTGTGGACAACCAGATCACCGGCGGATCGGCCTATGATCCTCGAAGATTTCCACTTCAGGTAGGAACCGTAGTCGAGGCAGACGGCGAGGGTCTGAACAGGAACGACGGTGGCAAAAATCAGCAGGCAAACGGCAAGCCTTACGGAACGATTCATGATATATCCTCCGATATACTACGCAGCGGGTCCTGCACACGAATTCGTGTTACTTGCCCTGATTTCGGTTATGAAAACATTCTATCACATTTTCGTGCGTCCGGTGGGGGTGGGTTCGTTGGGTGGCCAAGCTGCCGCTCGAAAGTTGGGAACAGGTCAGGCAAGTCAACAGGCCGTCTGCCAGGAAAGTTTGAAAAACAACCTCCAACTGGGACTGGACGATCGAATCCGCGGGTAACATGGTGCTGTCGGGCGTGGACGCCCAGCAATCGTTCAGTAATACGTATACCTTTGATGCAGGAGGAGATTTGTGTTTGACCGGCAGCATCACCTTCGACCCGGCAGTGTCGTTGAGCCCGGTATATATCACCTATACCCCGCCTCGAAAGATACTGGACTATCCTCTGACCCAGGACAAGACCTGGACTTCCCAATCATTGGTGGAAAGCTCCAAAAGTCCCATCTCTCTCACGACACGACGGTTGCCTATCGTGATCCGGATCAGTCGACGTCTATCACTGGCGACAGATAGATCCAGGTAGGGTCGCGTCCCTCGTTCACGGCGGCCAGGGATTCCCGCACCAGGCGGTTGAACTCGCCGCCGTAGCTGACATCCTCCATGAGGCGCCAGCTCTCCACGGCCCGGTCCCGGTCCCCCTCGATCCATTGGCACAGGCCGATGAAGTACCCGTTGACCACCCTCTGCTCGGGCCGGTCGTCCCGGATCATCCGGGTGAATATCTCCATCGCCTCGTCCGTTTTTCCCTGCCGCATCAGGACGACGGCCAGGGTGTTGTCCTCGAAGGCGCTGCCTCCGCTCAGGGAGATCGACATGCGCACCAGGTATTCGGCCCGGCCCAGGTCGCGGCCACCGCAAGCCAGGACCCACGCCATGTTGTTGTTCACATCGGGAAGCAGGGGATATTCCGAGTGCACGGGCGTCAAGGCCTCGATGGCGTCTTCCCACCGCCGTTCCCGGATGGCCAGGTCCGAGACGACAATCTGGTAGGTGATGGGATCCATGAGGTCCGCCGCCACGTCCATCAGATCCCGGGCCTTTCCCATCCGATTGGATTCCTTGTATCCCTGGATCTTGGCCATCACCAGCTGGACGCTGTCGACGGAGGTCGAGATGAGGTGGAGTCGCTTCTCCTCGTGCGCGGCCTTCTCGTCCTCGCCGAGGGCCAGGTACTGGGTGATCAACGGGAAGGAAAAGCTCTCGTCCCCGGTCAGGGACTGGACCCGCAGGAGGTTCTCGATCACCCGCTCCCTGTGGCCGAGTTGCTGGTCGACGAAGACGGCGTAGCCAAGCAGGTAGGGATCGCGGGGAGAACGTTCGAGGCCGATGGTCAGTAGGGAGTCAGCAACGGCATACTCGTTGTCGGTGATCGCGATGTTCGCCGCCAGCAGGTAGGGGATTCCGCCGACGTCAGGATGAGCCAGGGCCGGAGCCAGGAGCTCCCGGGCTACGGCGCGGCGTTCGACGCCGGCCTCTCCGTCGCCTCCCATGTCCCCGCCCAGCACCTGCTGGGCGGCCTGGAACGAGAACGCCAGGTCGTCGGGATTCTCGCGGCAGTAGGCGCGCAGATCCTCGATCCGGGAGTCGTCGCTCAACCGGTGATGGCGGATGGGTTGGCAACTCGCCAGGGCGTAGCTGTAGTACTGGTCGCGAACCTCGAGGAACTCCTCCGGGGAGTACACCCGCCGGTCGAACCGGACTTCGCGACGGATCTCCAGCCAGCGCCTGCCGTCCTGGTCGCGCTCCAGAACCTCGACTTTGCCCTCGAAGCCGGGAGCGGAAACCTTGATGGGTGAGTGGCGCGCCGAGAGCCTCCACCCCATTTCCTCGTGGGCCCGCAGAGTCACCTTGAGCACCTTGGCGGACTCGATCTCGAAGGGGAGCTTCCGCTCCTCTTCCTCCGGGAACATCACATCGGTGTCCGTGGAGGCGACCCAGACCAGGAAAGCGTCGTGGTTGCTGGGGGAGGCCCACAGGGTGTCCCGGAACACGGCTTCCACGCCCAGGGTGCCGCAGTCGATTTCATGCTTGCTGCAGCTCAGCAGGACCAGGGACTCACTGACCTGATTGCCGAGAACGGCTTGGACGATGGCATCGGCCGTCAAGGTGTCCGGTGCGTCCAGCATCGTCTCCAGGACTTCCTTCTCCAGGCTGCGGACCGTGGCGGAAACCTCGGCCCGGAGTTTGCCGTCCGCCTCGGGGTGCAGGTCGATTTCGATATCGAGCCGGGGCGGATCCGCCATGATCTCGGGAATGCGGACCAGTTTCCCGCTGCCGTCGGAACGGATCAGGAGTCCGCGTTGTCCCGCGACGTTCTCCGGCAGGTCGGCCAGACAGCCGGTTCCCAGGGTGGGGTCCGCGAATGTTCCGCGGTCCAGGCCGGGAAAGTAGGCGATGAGGTGGTCGAAGGCGCTGGCGTTGGGGAACCCCTTCTCGACGGCCGGTGAAGGGCGCGTGCCGACCAGGACGGGCAGGCATTCCAGGCCGACTCCCGCGGCCAGGGACGCCAGGACGGCCACCTTGTCCTTGCAGTCGCCGTACCCCCGGGCGATCACCTCCTCGCTCGGCATCGGAACAAGGCGGCCCGGGCCGACCTCGATCCCGATGTTGTCGATTTCATCCTGGACGTAGGCGAAGAGGGCTTGGGCACGATCGGCATCGTTGTCGAAGCCGGAAGTCAGCTGCGCGGCCAGGTCGCCGATGGCGTCTGTCAATTTGGTCTTGTCATCGAACCGATCGCCGTAGAACGAGGCCACTTGGTCCCAGCTGTCGTAGGTCGTGCAACCGATCCAGTGGGGAAGGACGGCTTCCAGAGGGGCTGCCTCCTCCCAAAGGACGGCGGGCCGGTCGACCATCCGCCACCGGTACAGTGTGGTTCCAGACAGGTCTTCGCGCTCCGTTTCGACCGCCTGATGGTCGGTGAACAGGTAGTGCTCGACCCCGTCGGCGACCACGAGCTCCACGATCTCCTCGCGCTGTGGATGGATGTTCCCGTAGGTATAGGTCCAGGCATGCCCGAGGTTCAGGAAGGGCGGGGTCGACACCTGGTAGCAGCAATCGACCACCATCCCGGTTTTGAGACCCGGGAAGGGGATGACCAGATCGCGCCGGTCGCTGACGTTCGCCTCCTCCCCCGCATGAGCCGTCACCATGGCCTGGTCCAGGGGAATCTCGCGAACCTCGCCCCCGGGGGCAATGATGCGGGCGCAGAGGACCCGGGGGACGTCGCCGTCGTTGAAGAAGGGAACCCTGACGGTTTCGAGTTGCAGGGCCGCGAAATCACTGAGGATCTGGACTGTGAACCGGGTGCGGGTCACGAGTTGGGTGGCGGAGGGCAGGTAGTTCGATTCCCGGTTCCGCAGGACGAGCATTTCCTGGCCGGGGAACTCGTCGGGACCGGCCCGGCGGTCTTCAATCCAGTCGGTGGCTGTGTAGTCGAATTCCAGACCGGCCAGGGAAGTCGTCCCCGTGTCGGGCCGGGGATCCTTGTAGGTCTCCACCAACCCGCCGGCTTCGATCAGAAGTCGGTCGACTGCCTCGGACCCCGGCCAGACGGCCTGCAGGCCGGCCAGCACCGATCGCGATTCGTCGAGTTCGCCCCTCAATCCGAGGACCTCGGCCCGGACAAGTCCCGCCTTGCGACATCCGGCGGGAGCCTCGGCCTCGATCCGCTCCAGCGCCTGATTGGCCAGGTCCGGCATCCCGGCCCTTTCGACCAGGGGAGCCGTCTTGACCAGGACCTCGGGGGGAGTGTCCGGGGCATCCAACAAATCCCGCATCATGGACCGTGCCTTGTCCTGGTCGCCGGTCATCAGGGCGGATCGGATCCGCAGACCAGCCGCCGTGGGCGGAGGCGGATCGAACTCTGCAAGATCCTGGAGGACAGCGTCCGCCGGGTCGGTGTGTTCGCCCGCCAGCATCACTTGGGCGATGAAATGCAACAGGACAGTGTTGCCCGGCGCGTGCTTCCGGACGAAGGCTGCCAGTTCCTCCATGCGATCGAGATCGATCCGGTTCATGGCGCCCATGATGGCACCGCCGAAATTTTCCAGCGCCGGGGAAATCCCCATGGATGCCTGGACAGCGGAGAGGAACTCCCGGTCGCCCCTGCTCTCCGCGGCATAGAGTTGCTCCCAGAGGAACGACCCCTCGCCCAGGCAGGCCACGAGGCTGTCGAGCAGAGCCGTGCCGGAAGCCGGGTCCTCCCAGAGCAGGGTCCGCAGCCGGGAATGCTGGTGCGCCAGAGGGTTTTCCAGAGCGACGACCTGGCGCAGGCTGTCGGCGGCAGCCGACAGATTGCGGTCACGGAAGATCTCGGCAGCCGCCTGCCAGGTCCTGGAGAGGTCTCCCCGGGGCAGGAGGCGGGCCCAGCGTTCGACTTGATCCGCGTCCGGGTTCCAGTCGGCCTGCCCGATCAGGAAGAACCACGGAACTCCGGCGAAACCCCTCTCGACCGGCGACAGGGTCCGGTAGGCCTGGAGATCGAGGTTTTCTACCTGCTGCAGAGTGGCCAGGCACAGCCGGTATTTCTCCGAGGGGATCCAGTAGGATCTCTGTGCCAGGATTTCCTGGAGATCACTTGAGGAAACCATGGCCAGAGCGGACCGGAACAGTGACTCGAGGAACCCGATGCAGACAGCAGGATTATCAGCATGGAATCCATCGAGAAGCTGGGCAAAAGTCTCGCCGGTCAGGCCCGGCCGTCGGGCCGCCTGGATCATTTCCTGGCCGGCCGCCATGGCCGCCAGTTGGGGTCGTGCCGGGCGGCTTTCGAGCGTGGCCAGGATTTCGTCCCTTTGGAAATGGTACTTCGACCGGAAATTTTCTGTAATCAGGTAGGTCAGTATATAATGGGCGGACCGGGAATCAGCCAAGGCGGACCGAACGACATCATCCTCCTGCTCGGTGCCGTACACGGCAAGGAAATATGCAGCCAGACCGAGGGGACTGTGGGGATGCTCAACAAGGAACGGTTCCAGGAGGGCGCGGGCGGACGCCAGGTAACCCGCGCAGACCAGTCCGAAGCCCTCGAGCAGGATTTCGTCCTCCGGCCTCAGTCCGTCGAGCCCGGTGAATTCCTCAGCGGATCCCGCCGCCAGGGCGTCCAACAGCCCAGTCAGGGTCGTCCGGTCCCGGTGCCATCTCACGACCGCAGCCAGGATCCTGTCCTCGTGGGGATAGCGCTCCCAGAAGTCGGACTTGACGGCCTCGAACTCCACGGCGTCCTCGAACCATCTCGCCTCGGTCAGGTGCATGGCCAGGGTGTCGGCCTCGGTCGCGGCGCCCCAGACGGCGGTGGCGGAATAGTCGATTGTGGCGGCGGCAGGTGTCGATGCAAGAAGAACCAAGGCCGGGAACAGGATCATCATCTTCATGGCATATCCCCCTTGTAACCCCAATGGGGTCAATCATATTTCCACATGATAATACGATGTCGGGAGATGTCATCATCACGCTCCGGGAGCGATTGATCCTGGGGGAGAGACTTGGGTTGTGCCTTTGAAATTGTGTCCGGCCTCAGTCGAAGGCCGGGAAGGCTGATATTCTCTTGCGGAGATAACAATATGACAAAAAGCGGTGTCCCCGGGGACGCCGCTTTTTGATCTCAAGTGTGTTCGTGGGGCCAAACACAATTTCGAAGGCACAATCTATAATTTACCCCTGGAAGTTTCGTCGTAACGAATCCTCCAGGGGTATATCCTCGGCAAGGCGGAAGAAAGGGAGAACTAGTCCTCCTTTTTCTCCTCCTCAGCGGCTTCAGGAGCTTCTTCAGCTTCTTCGACTTCCGCGGCTTCGACCTCGGCCTCCTCCACGAGAGCGGCCTTGGCTTCGGCCTTCTCCTGGGCCTCGAGAACCTTCCGCGCACGCTTCCGCTTCAGGCTGTCGGTGGTCTTGGGCCGGGCGGTGTTGTCCACCAGCTCGAGAATGGCCAGCTCCGCGTTGTCGCCCTTGCGGGGACCCAGCCGCATGATCCGCGTGTAACCACCCGGACGCTCGGCGTAACGGGGACCGATCTCCTCGAACAGCTTCTGCAGCACCTCGGACTCGTTGACCTTGCGGGCCGCCATCCGACGCGCGTGCAGATCACCCCGCTTGGCGAAGGTGATCAGCTTTTCGGCCACCATGCGGGCCTCCTTGGCCTTGGGCACGGTGGTCTGGATGCGCTCGTGCTTGAACAGAGCGGTCACCAGGTTGCGGTAAAGCATCTTCCGGTGGGCCGGAGTGCGATTCAGTTTACGTCCGCTGACATTGTGTCGCATGACTCATTCCATCCTTAGTATTCTACCGGACGCC